>CAZPUM010000010.1:13777-42415 GCA_964589765.1 uncultured Methanosarcinales archaeon | reverse complement strand
CCGAGGAGACGGACGATTTCGACCTGTGGGGAGATGGCGCTGCCGACGGGCTCTCCGGTGTGCTCTATGTCGAGGACGACCGATTCGGCCGACCGGCCGCCGAGGTGCTGCCCGGGTGGCGGCGCGAGCGGGTGGAGACGGTGGACATCCTGCGCGGCGGACGGGTGGTGCGATCCTTCGTGCTGGTTCGGGCTAGGGACCGCCCTCGGCGACGGGCTCCTCCGGGAGCTCGCCCCGCTCCCGCGCCTCGGCCTCCTCCTGCACCTTCAGGTCCAGCCTCTGCCAGCGCAGGCTGAGGAAGTAGACGACGTACCCGCCAACGACGAGCATCACGAGGACAACGGTGCCCATGGGCGCATCTTATACGATTCGTGGCGGCCCGTGGCGCGGGGGCGTAGACTGGCCTGCCGTGAGCCTCCTCGTCGTCGTCCCGGATAGCAGAGATTCTGGAAAAAAGAATCCCTGAAATTATGGATATAGAGTTAACAAACCAGTTTGAAGAAGAACTGGACCAGATAAGAGATGGTAGAGAACCCAAAGAGGTTATTGAACACGCTCACAAGGAGCTTGATAAGATTCTAACTAAGTTTAAAAAACTGGAGAAAGACACGGGTGTAGAGCTTATTGAGGCAAAGCGCATTGAACGTGATATCCAGGATACCCTGTTCCAGTGTCCTGTATGTGAGATGGGAACTCTTAGAATTAAGTTCAGTCCTAAGAACAAAAGAAAGTTTGTTGGCTGTGATAAGTATCCTGAGTGCGAGTTCACAGCACCTCTACCCGGCAATGGACTACCTAAGCCATCTGACAAGACCTGTGAGTCGTGTAATTGGCCAATGATTGCAATAATCCGAAAGGGTCGTGGCCCCTCAGTTGAGTGTATCAATCCGAAGTGCCCTGCTAAGGTCAAGATTGAGAAGGCTCAGGAGAAAATGGCCAAAGAATCCGGTGAGGGTGAGAAATGTCCTAATTGTGAAGAGGGCAGATTAGTTCTGAAAAAAGGCCGTTTCGGAGCATTCCTAGGCTGTGACCAATACCCTAAGTGTAAAACTATCAAGAATATTCCTAAAAATAAAGAGGAGCAGAAGGAACAGGAAGAGATGGAGAAAAAAGCCAAGAAGGCAGGAGAGGGAAAACAGTGTCCTAACTGTGAAACTGGAAAACTCAAACTGAGAAAATCCGCAAGAGGCTACTTCCTTGGTTGTGATAAGTATCCTAAGTGTAAAACTGTTGTCAAAATACCTGATTAATCAGCCGAGGTTTCTGTTGAAATGGTTCACTCATCGTGGAAGCGAAAACAAAAAGAGAATTTTTTCAAGTTCGCTTTAAGACTTTATCATCACAAAACAGTTGTCAGTCTTAATTTCAACTGCGCTTTTGCGGGGGTTTCATCTTTACTGTTGGGCGCAATATTCGCTGCTCTTACAACAGCTTTTGTACACTCAACATTCTGGCAGGCATTTGCTTATTACACAGTTTCAACCTTGGTTTATGTTAGCCTTCTCTATGGAGGCAACTACTATGCTAACAAAAATAAGTTTTTGTCCAAAAGAGAGCTTACCAAAACCCTGGTGGTTCTTGAGGCATTGAGATGGCCTGGAGCATTGTTAAATCCCGTTCTCGTATTTGTTTTCCAGCACTTACTACAGAACCTTGGTCCTTTTGGAAGATGGGCTGTAGCGGGGTTCCTGTCTCTAATAATTACAAGAACAATTCATACCACACTTTGTTATAAAGCAGGACTTTTCAAAAGAGATGCGCAATCTAGAGTGTCATAATTTTTCCAATATCTCTTGAGGGTCAGCCCAATGATTATATAAGTGAAAATATAATCCCTCCACCATGAAAGAGTTTAACTCTGACAATGTAGACCCTGTTCACAAAGCCCTGATTTATCTGGCTCTTGAAGCCACAGACCGAGCTTATGCTCCGTATTCTGGATTCCATGTCGGGGCTATTGTTGAAGGATGGTCTCCTGATAATAAAGGCAGGATAATTTCAGGGGCCAATGTTGAGAACGCGTCTTATGGTCTTGCGATATGCGCAGAACGCACGGCAATATTAAGAGCCAATATGGAGGGCTTCAGAAAAATCACAAGAGTTGTGATAGGCACAAGGTTTGCTGATGGGAGACCAACAGATTCTGTTTCAGGACCCTGTGGTGCCTGCAGACAGTTTATTTCTGAATTTGCAAATTTGTATGATGTTGATACCGAAATAGTTACTTCAACTACCAACCTTGATAAAATAGTGGTAACGAGCATATCAGAACTGCTACCTTTATCATTTGGTCCTAAAAAGCTGGGTGTTAACATCAAGGGGTACTTATGAAAATCGAGACAGCAAACTACGATTTACAACTTGATGAGGCTGTTGACGAAATAAAGAAAGCGGAAGCAAAGCGGGTTCTAATCCAGCTTCCTGACGGCATTAAACCCCACGCTGACCAGATGCTTTCTTACTTTGAGAAGGAGTGCCCTGACGTGGAGTTTGTATTCTGGGCCGATAGTTGCTTTGGTGCATGTGATGCACCTTTACACGTCAGGCATATGGGCTTTGATTTACTTCTTGCTTTTGGTCATAGCCCTTGGCGAAGCTAATTCAGTGCCTTGTCCAAAACCCTGTTAACTATGGCCAGATTGCTCTTTGCGTTTGGATAATCGCCTGCAGCTTTCAGATTCTCAACAGCTTCGAACAGGTAAGCAACAGATTCTTCTGCTGAATCCTCAGCAAACCTTGCTTGAGCAACCAGTGCCTGTGCCAGGTCAAAGTGGTACTGTTGTGTGCCGTGCCTGGCAGCAAGGACTCTTCCATGCTCAATCGCTGTCAGGTAGTCTCCGTTCTGAAAGGCCGCAACTGCCAGGTTTTTCCTGGCATTCTCGTAATCGTCTTTAATATTAACGGCCTTTTCAAAAGCGTCTTGAGCACCTTCAAGGTCTCCTTGCTGACTCAGATGGTAGCCCAGCTCATTGTAAAAAACAGGGTCTTCCGTTGCCTGGATTGGAAAAGGCCCGTATGTGAGAGCAAAAGCTCCCGCTGTCACTGTTAATGCTATAATGATGATGATTGCTGTTCTCATTTTCTCCCCCCTTTGTAAATAATAAAAAAAAGAATCAGACCGTTACGGTCTTGAATGCACTTACTTCTTCTCCTTCAATTAGACTTCCTGAGTCATCGTACACATATATGAACAACTGGAAGTCGTCTCCGTTCTGATAGTAAGAACTGCTTCCGTAGTTGGAAACGTAAGATGGTCCGAAGTATACATCTGTCAGGTCTTGTGTGTAAGTCTGTTTCTTCCCGCTTCTCGGTCCTGTTGCGGTCCATTCTGCATACGGGTTAGGACAGTCTGTCTCTTCTCCTGACGGTTGGCTTAAACAGTATGCTCCGCTCTTCTTGCTCTTGAGGAATACCTTTATGGAAACAGGTCCTAGGTCTTTATCGTATCCGTTATCGATTGAGAAGCTTACCTCTGTGACTTTCACAGCATCTGTCATGTTGTTGATTACAATATCGTAGTCTGTGACTGACAAATCAACATCGCCACTTAAAACAACAGGTGCTTTGCTACTACACTTTCCATCAGTACAGTAGTCTGCAAGGCAGTCTGAGGCTGTATCGCAGGATTTCCCTGAAGCACATCCGCCACAGCTTCCACCACAGTCAACATCTGTTTCATCTTGGTTTTTGATGCCGTCAGAGCAGGTCTCTTCAGTTTCGACAATATTCTCTATCTCTTCTTCTACATCTTCTACAACATCCTGTGCCAGGTCTTCAGCCTCTTCAACAACAGTGTTGCCTGTTGTATCGTTAGGTTCGCAGTCCTTCATCCAGGACATGGCGAGCAGGACGCCGAGAGTTATGATAATTATCCAATAAACAACATGCATCATGATATGTTTATCCAGTGTGATTGTCACATGCATTTTTTCTTCGTCTCTCATGGTCTACCTCAAATGTGGATTGGTTTATCTCTTTTTCTTATTTGCTTTTTTAACAGGTTTCTTGGAAACTTTTTTCTTGGGTTTTTTAGCGTTGCCTTTTTCAGGTTTAGTTATATTCCCTATTAGAACATCAAACTCGGATTTTTTTGGTTTTTTATTCCCAGGGGTCTCATCTATAACTACAACATCTTCATCTTTCTCATCAATAACAATCTCTTCCTCTTTTTCAGGCGAGGGAGGTAATAAGTCTTTTTTCAACTCCTCTAAATCCTCTTTTATGGCGTTATTGAGCTCTTCATTTTCAATCTGTGGAAGTGGTTCTTTTTTGACAGTTTTGCCTCTTTGAATCTCAATGTTTAGGAATCCAATCTTTCTTTTTTTCTGAACCTGTACTGAAGTTTTTTTGCTTTTTTTTGGTGCGGGTTCAGCTTTCAGACTGAGTTCAATCGCTTTTTCTTTTGCCAGGTTCAGAAACTTTTCAGGATTGTTCTCTGCCTTCTTGGCAAGCTGTGTGATATCTGCCTGCTGAAATGGATATGTTCCTTCAACCTCTGCGACCTCTTCAATTCTTTTTGTCAGCAGGGTTGAAAGGTCTTCATAAGTGTACTTTGGCGTGTTAAGTTTCAACTTATCGTTGAAGTTGCTGAAGGAGGAAAGTCTTTTTTTCTCGTCCACGATGATTATGTATGTTTTTGTCTCTTCTAGGATTTGGCCTAAAAGTTGAACGGCGTTCTCTTTCAAAGCGCCAGCGTTGTCCAGTAAGAGCAAGTGTCTCTTAATCTTCAGTCTCTGGATGAGGTCCTTCTCCTGCTCTTCTTCAGAGATTTTCTTTTTCGAAAAGCCAAGTCTTGACAGTTTTTCTGCTATCCCAAGTCGGGTCATAGGGACTAGTGCTTTCATTAACTCTGACCTGTTTTTTACAAATTTACAGTCGAGATAGTGTGGTTTGAACTCTCTTTTTTTAGCAAGCTCTTCCTGCATCCATCTGAGAAGAGTTGTTTTTCCGGTGCCGTCTTCTCCTGCAATAGAGCCAAATCGCTCTTCTCTGATTAGAAATAGACTGAGTCTTTCCTGAAGAGTGTCTGTGCCGACGGTGAAATTTGTTACAGGTTTAAAGATAGTGTTCTCAAAAGGATCCCTCCTGTAACCAAGCCTTTTTTTCCAGTCGAGCACAATAGCCACTATACACCCCCTGGTCTAAAACCCTGTAATTTCTTTTTAAATCTTCCTCTTGGTTTATAAAATGTGTCGGAGTCCCTAAATTATGGTCAGACTATCAGATGAGTGTATAGGGTTGTTCGGTGCTATTGGGGTTGAGGAGAAGCGTAGATTGGTCAGCACAAACCCTTTGTATTCAAGAGGCTTCTTTTTCTGTACGGGAATCGTTCTTATGTCAGACGATGGCCAGGCATATCTCTCTCATGGAAGGCCGAGATTTGTGGATATAGAGAATGGGTGGCCTAAGGAGGATATTATTAACGCCAGGGAACTTATGAGGCGGGAGAAACTATCGATGTTTGCTCTGTCGACTTTTCCTATGGATTTCGAGGCCATCAAAAAGGTGGCTGATGAAGAGGGTGTCCGTTTAGGCGGGAACTACTATGCGGGTACTTATGATCACATTTATGATGCGAGTCGTGACGATGTTGTTATGAAGGCTGAAGAGAAAGACATGATTGTAATCCCTGCTGAAAGGAAAGTCCTGGTTTACAGAGAACAGGCCTGTTGGCCTCTTGAGTACAGAATTTAAACGCCTGGGTCCTCAGGACCTTCAATGGGTTTTTTGGGTGCTGCCTTTTTCTTAGGAGTCTTTTTAGGAGGCTCATCAGCATCTACTGCGGCTGCTGCGGCTGCCTGCTGGAGTTGCTCGCGTCTTGTTGATTCCTCAGCAGCCTCTTTTTCCATCTCTTCGATGGCTTCCTTGGTGAGTTTTCTGTCCTGAGGAAGAACTATAATCTCACGAATCTCAACACTCCTCAGGGGGTGCGTCTTGTTACAGATGTCTTTCACCATTCGCTGTGTTTTCATCTCGATGAGGTCGTGAACAATATCATCGAACTTCATCTTCTGGAAGTGGTCGCGAAGCTTTCCCCTGACCGTAAGGCGAATGTCTGTTTGAGCTGCCTTACTGCTCAAGTTTCTTGTGATAAGCATGGGTTTGACCCTGACGAGGCGTCCACCAGCAATTCTGACAACGAAACTGTCATCGATTCTGTCTCTTCGTCTTCTGATAAGTCTCTTGATACTGGAAGGGTTCATTTTCAGGCCAATAACTTGTGTGTCTGCCTTGCCGTCCTTGACCTGTGTAACATCGAAGCGGATTGTGTAGTGCTGTTTTTTTGGGTCATCGAGAAGAACCATGAGGTTCATTGTGACGCTCTTATTTAGCACTGAATTGGCTTCCTGGACGTGTGTCTCTCCAAGAAAAACAGAGTTGAAGCTCTTTGGTGCGTGAATCGACATCCACTTTTTCTTCTTGACCTTTGTTTTGGCCACTGCTTTCGCCATATTCTGCCAGAATCCCCAGTCTATTTATAAAGCTTTGGGGGTCTCTAAATGCCTTTGAAAGCTGAAATAATATCCTCTCGCGTGTATCCAGAAAATGTTTCTTCAGGCTCATTTCTAAGCGTGACCTCATTCCTAAGGTCATATTGGAATCTGGATGCTACATACAGAGTTCGTCGTGTGCTCAAATCAGGGTATGCGTCTTTAAGGTAGGCTGTAATCACATGGAAGAAATGGTCAGAATCTATCTCTCTATCTCCTGTTGCTGTTCTGATATACTCCCTGGCTCCTTCTAGCGCAACTTTTGCATCTTGAATGTCACTAAAAGCCTCAACTGTCATTTTGGTTTCCTGTAACTTTATGTAGTCATCTCTAAGGCCATAAACGGTAGTTGTTGAGAGAACTCTTTTAATCTCTGTTGAGTAGATTGCGTCACCCATTATCTTGTTCCGCTTATCATCAAAGTCTCCTGAGGTGGGTGTGGACAGCCCTGACTCTTCAAGGAGTCCCTGTACAAATTCAAAATATTGGTCATCAGTAATTTCGTGTTTAGACAGTCTTTCTTTGACTTTTCCAACGATTCCAGAAACTCTTGCTTCCAGACTTTCAGTATCTTCCATGGGATTCATGTGGATGAGAACTCTGGTTTGGTTTAACAACTTTATGTAGTCTTGTCCTTAATGCTTAAAAGCAGACCGACAAGTCCGCCACTATTGATATTATCGCTCCACCCGTATAATGTTGGTCTTAGAATGTTTGTGCCACTGACTCCGACGTAGCTGGCAGGGTGGTCTGCAAATGTTTGGATTTTCATTCTGAGGGTCTCATCTGAATACTCTTTCACTTCTTCAGGGTTCAGTACAGGTGAATAGTATCCTGGTTCAAATTCAACCCATTCGCTTTCCTTTCTGACTTGAAGCCAAACGTGTCCTTCTCCTTCTTTCGGGGTTTCTAAGGCAAGCCTCACATCTTTTTTCAGGTCTTCCCTTGAGTTTTGTTCAATCAGTTTGTGGTATGTGTCAATAGTTGCCTGTGAATAATCCTTGCAGTTATAGAAAGATGTGTTATTGCTATGAACTATGCCATTAGCGATATTTAGGTAATCCAGAGCGACAAATGACTTTGGGAGTTTATCATAACTATGCAAGTCTTCTTCTGATATTTCTGAGGTCATATTTGTACTGATAAAATTCTTCTGGTGTATGAACATGCTGGAACCAAACATAGGTACTGGTGAGTAGAAGTTTCCTAAAAAAGAAAACACCAGCAAGCCTTTGATGGTGATGCTACCAGAACTACTGCCCCGTTCCATGGTATCAATAACAATACTGTTAATAAAAACCTAGTTCAGAAAATTTGGCAATAAAAAGCAACTTTGTCAGAAATTAGACGTCAAGGTTTTTCACAAGTTTGGCATTGGCCATGATGAACTCTCTTCGCGGTTCGACCTCGTCACCCATCAAAGTTGAGAACATCTGGTCTGCTGCAGCAGCATCCTCAACAGTAACGCGCTTCAGTCTACGGGTTTCAGGATTCATGGTTGTCACCCATAGTTGTTCAGGGTTCATCTCACCCAGACCTTTGTACCTTTGGATTGAAACTCCTTGCATTCCACCAAAGTTCTTTACTATTTCATCGCGTTCCTTCTCGTCCTGTGCATAGAACTTCTGCTTTCCTTTCTTAATAAGGTATAATGGGGGCATAGCTATGTACAGAATTCCATTCTGTATGATTGGCTGAAGGTACCTGTAGAACAGGGTCAAGTTTAAAGTTGTGATGTGGCTTCCATCCACGTCAGAGTCTGCCATCAATATAATCTTGTGATAGCGTAACTTTGACAGATTGAAATCTTCGCCGATGTTACAACCAAGAGCTGCTATCATCATAGTAAGTTTATCTGAGCCAAGAACTCGATTAATTCTTGCCTTTTCAACGTTCAGAATCTTTCCAAACACTGGCAGAACTGCCTGGAACTCTCGTGAACGTGCCATTTTTGCGCTTCCGCCGGCCGAATCACCCTCAACGATAAAAATCTCACACTTTGAGGGGTCCTTTTCCTGGCAGTCAGCCAGCTTTCCAGGTAGTGATGCGGAGTCCAATGCGGATTTCCTGCGCGTCATGTCGCGTGCTTTTCTCGCGGCTTCGCGAGCAAGTGCTGCTTGGACAACCTTGCTGATAATCAGCTTTGCTTCTGCAGGTCTTTCAGCAAAGTGGGACTGCAGAACATCTGAAACAAGTGTGTCAACTATTCCCTTCACGTTGCTATTGCCAAGCTTTCCTTTGGTCTGGCCCTCAAACTGAGGCTCAGGAACGCGAACTGAAACAACTGCTGTTAATCCTTCAACCATGTCCTCTCCTGAAAGTCCTTCAAGGTCTTTTGCCAACAGGTTGTTGGTTTTGGCATAGCTGTTGATTGAACGGGTCAAAGCTGTTCTGAAACCTGAAAGGTGTGTTCCTCCTTCAATGGTGTTGATGTTGTTTACAAAACTGAATATGCTGTTCGTGTAGGCATCTGAGTACTGGAGGCAGACCTCCATCTCAACACCCTCTTTTTCTCCTGTTAGGTAGATTGGAACGTGTAGTGGTTTCTTTCCCTTGTTAATCCACTCGACGTATGAAACTATTCCTCCTTCAAAGAAAAACTCAACATCTTTCTCCTGTCCTGGTCTTTTGTCAGTTAGTGTAATCTTGATGCCTTTGTTCAGGAAGGCAAGCTCTCTTAGCCTGTTCTGAAGAACCTCGAAGTTGAAATCTGTTGTTTCGAAAATCTCTTTGTCAGGCCAGAACCTTATCCAGGTTCCTCGTTTGTCAGAACTTTCAAGTGTCTGAAGACCACCGGTCTCTTTACCTCCATTATCGAACTCGAGGAAATGTTCTTTTCCTTCGCGCCAGATCTTTGCCTGAAATTTGTGGCTCAAAGCGTTAACAACACTTATTCCCACACCGTGGAGTCCACCAGATACTTTGTATGAGTCCTTGTCGAATTTTCCTCCTGCATGAAGTTTTGTCAGTGCAACCTCTGCAGCGGATATTCCTAACTTTGGATGTACATCTGTTGGAATTCCTCTTCCGTTGTCTTCAACAGAACACGAGCCATCGGTGTGAATAACAACTTTGATAGAATCACAGTAGCCTGCCATAGACTCGTCTATTGAGTTATCTACAACCTCGTAAACACAGTGGTGAAGGCCAACTGGTCCTGTAGAACCGATGTACATTCCTGGCCTTTTTCTTACAGCGTCAAGCCCTTCAAGAACTTGGATGCTACTGGCTCCGTACTCTTTTTTATCCTCGCCAGTTTCCTGTGTGTTTTTGTTTTCGTCCATAAAGTATTTCTCGTCGATAAAACCGTATAAAAATAAGCAACTCTAGGGAGTATTTAAGGGTTGTGTTATTATAATATAAATGCTTATGAACGCTTAATTTTGGTTGGCGTTTAACCCTTATTATGCCCCTGGAATTCTGACAAATCCTGTAAGAAAAAGAATAAATTTGCGCGTTTGCCGAAATACACTTAAATCGAAGCTTTTCCCTTACTAAAGTGACATTCAAAGGGGGACGAATTAATCAGGAGCTTTATCAGGAGGCTGTAAAGCTTGACATGAAGGATAGACGAATACTATCGCTTCTGGCAGAAGATTCTCGCATGCCGCTTACAAAAATAGCAAAGAATGTCCGTCTATCCAGGGACGCAGTGAACTACAGAATTAAAAGGCTTGAATCTGAAGGAGTTATTCTGAAGTTTTTCCCAAACCTGGATTTTGGAAAATTAGGTTTCTTCGTGTTTCACATTTTTCTAAGACTTGATGAGACCCTTCCTGAGAGACAGAAAGAGTTGCTTAAATACCTAAAAGCTCATGATAATGTCACATCAATAATTGAGTACACGGATAGATGGGATTTGGAAGTTGTATGGCTGGCAAGAAACCTCGTTGAATTTGACCAGCTAATGATGCAGCTTTCAGAAAATTTTCCGCTTGTCATTCAGGAGAAGGATAAAGTAGAGACCATCAAGAAGTACAGTAAGAAATTTCTTCCTCCTATTCTTGATGTAAAAATGTCCGAAGAGATAGAATACCCTATTCCGGAAAAGGCGAGTATTGATGAAAAAGATCTTGCGATTCTTTTCCAGCTCAGTGATGATTGTAGGATGTCAACATACAAGATAGCAGAAGCGGTCGGACTTAGTGCTGATGCTGTAGGATATAGAATTAAAAACCTCCTTAGAGAAGGGGTTATTAGAAATTTCACAGTTCTTGTTAACTTTTCAATGCTTGAATACTATTTCTACACTTACACCATGGAGATGAGGATGTTCAACGCAAAAGAAGAGGCAAAGTTCAAGGCTTTTTTGGAAAAAAACAAATATATCATACGTTCGGCAAAAACTCTTGGAGGTTGGGACCTTCTGCTCTACATTGTTGTTGAGAATCCTAGGCGATTCCACTCTATAATAAAGGAGATTAAGAAAGCTTTCAGTTCCATAATCAGAACTTATGATGCCTGGATAGCCTACAAGGAACATGCCTTTATTCCAGTTCCAAAATGTTTGGCTAAATAAACAAAGGTGCAAGAACCAGCGTGATGGTGGCCAGAAGCTTAATCAGAACATGAATACTTGGTCCTGCTGTGTCTTTAAATGGGTCACCAACAGTATCCCCAACAATAACTGCATCATGAGTTATACTCCCTCTGCCACCATGCTTTCCAGTCTCGATGTATTTTTTTGCGTTGTCCCACGCTCCGCCCGAGTTGTTAAGGAGTAATGCAAGAAGAACCCCTGTGATTGTTGCAACCATAAGAAAAGCTGCGGCTGCCTCTGTGTGCAGGAGCATACCCACCAGTACAGGAACAATAACCGCTGTTAAACCCGGCAAAATCATGTTGTGTAGTGCGCCTTTTGTGGTTATATCAACGCACCTTGCATAGTTGGGTTTTCTCAGACCCTTCAGAACCTTGCCATCTTTGAATTGCCTTCGCACTTCCTCAATAATGTGCTCTGCTGTTTTTCCGACAGCCTGGATTGCGAAGGATGCAAACAGGAAAACAAGTCCTGCGCCTAGCAGACCTCCGATAAAAACAGGAACCTTACTTATGTCCACTGAATGAATTGGGATTCCTGTTAAGGCTTCGACTTCGTCGAGGTATGCTGCAAAAAGCAGGAATGCTGCGAGCGCTGCAGAACCTATAGCGTATCCTTTGGTCAGGGCTTTTGTTGTGTTACCTACAGAGTCAAGTTTGTCTGTTCTGTCACGGACCTTCTTTGGAGCTCCGCTCATTTCAACAATGCCTCCTGCATTGTCCGTTATCGGTCCGAATGTGTCCATCGCAAGAATGTATGCTGCTGTTGAAAGCATTCCCATGGTTGCGATGGCTGTCCCATAGAGTCCTCCATTAACAACACCTGATTGTTGGCCAAACCAGTAGGCGAGCCATATGGTTCCACTGATTGAAATCACAGGTAGTGCTGTGGATTCGAGGCCCATAGCGAAACCAGTGATGATATTTGTTGCACTACCTGTCTTACTTGCTAGCGCTATCTCTTGTACTGGTCTATATCTGTACTCTGTGTAGTACTGTGTGATGTAAACAAACAGAATGCTCAGCACTATTCCTGATAGTCCTGCGTAAAAATACCAGATGTTATCCAGCAACCACATTGTCGCAACATAGAACAAAAGAGCTGAAACGATGCTTGACACCCAATATCCTCTGTTGAGGGCGTTCATTGGTTCTTCTTTTTCGTTACGCATCCTTACAGAGTATACTCCGATAATGCTCGCGATAAGACCGAACGCTCTGGCAACAAGCGGAAAAAGAACTCCTGCGACTCCAAACACAGGGTACAATGCAACACCCAAAATCATGGCTCCAATATTTTCCGCAGCTGTTGACTCGAACAGGTCAGCACCCCTTCCTGCACAGTCTCCAACATTATCTCCAACAAGGTCTGCTATGACCGCAGGGTTTCTTGGGTCATCCTCAGGAATGTGTTTTTCTATCTTGCCTACAATATCGGCACCCACATCTGCTGCCTTTGTGTATATTCCTCCGCCAAGTTGGGCGAACAGGGCGACAAGACTTGCTCCAAACCCATATCCTACAATTAGGAAAGGGGTTCTTAATGGGTCAGCGCCAAATAGCCAGTACAAACCGGACACTCCAAGAAGGCTTAGACTGACCACGAGGACTCCGCTGACGGCACCGCCACGAATGCTGATTTTAAGAGCTTCTGACAGACTTCTTCTTGCTGCACTGGCAGTCCGTGTATTGGCTCTAACCGAGATGTACATTCCAATAATGCCTGCGATTCCTGAACTTACTGCTCCGAAGATAAATGAGGTTGATGTCTGAATAGCTCCTGCCTTGCCAAACCACTCGTAAAGTAAGTACAAAGTTATGGCAAAGATAACTGTCAGAATGGCTATTGTTTTGTATTGTCTGAGCAAGAATGCGTTAGCCCCTTCTTTGATAGCCTCGCTGATTTCCTGCATTTTGGGGGTGCCCTTGTCTTTACGCATGACCTCCCATGTAAGAATCGCGGTTACTCCTAAACCTAAAAAGCCAATTATAAACACAATGGGCAACAACATCACAGTTATTTCTTTTTAAATCATATTTAAAGGTTTAGAACTGTGGTTTGATTTTAGGCTGTGCAAACGGTTCAGGTTCTCTTGACATGTTCATAAACTCTAAATCAGGTCTAAACTGGTATGTTCCATCTGGTTCCAGGTAAAAACGGACAGGATTGCCCATTCCATTTGTTCCAATATATCCTTCAGGAACACCATTGCCGTCCAAGTCAAAAGGTTCAATGTTTTTTGGGGGTCCCATGATGTAAGCTGTTTCAACAGCGTTCAAGCAGGCATTTTTTATTGTTAAGAGAGTTATGGCCATCTCGAGCTCTTCTCTTTGTTTTTGTTCAGCGTACTCGCCAAAACTCTCTTCTAAGGTTCCGTGCGTGAGGTCACCCAAAATTGTGTTCTCCATTAGTCCTGTTCTGTCAGCAAGAATTGTGGTTCCTACGCCTAAACAGTATGCGCCTATAACTGCCAAACCCACTTTTATCGTTCTGGATAACGTGGGTTTCTTTGGTTTTTTTGCTGAGGATGAACGAAAACTTTCCATTGACTCCAAACAGCGGGTTCTGTTATAATTCTTATTAACAAATTATGACTTTTTATCTATGTGTAGGCAAATTTCTAACAACCTTTTTAATAGGATATGACGGGGGAGTGTTTGTGAATGGGACAATAAACCAGACAGTGAACTCAACCTTAAGTCTAACTGACTTTGTAGATGTAGGTTTTTCCTGGTGGGATATTTTTAGAGAGATGCTACCTCTTCTCTTTACAAGAATGTGGGAGTTGATTGTCTCGCCATTCAGATATCAGGACATGATGTGGGTTCTTTTTCCTCTGGTTTTAACTTTGATAGTGCTAGAGTTTTACTTTGACAGGCATGGTGATGAAAAGCTTGGTTGGGCTGCTGCTGTTGCAAACAGTCTGATTCTTTTCATAGTTGCTGTGGACCTTCTAAGACACAGTTTCCCTGGAAACACTCCATGGGATGTCTTAAAAGAGGCTATTGTGGCAGCGTTTACTGATTCGGTTTTGCCAATCCCGTCAGATGTTTTTC
This sequence comes from uncultured Methanosarcinales archaeon, assembly GCA_964589765.1. Classification (GTDB taxonomy): domain Archaea; phylum Nanobdellota; class Nanobdellia; order Woesearchaeales; family UBA525; genus UBA525. Next base: position 28,328 of record CAZPUM010000010.1, on the reverse strand, counting down.
TGATGATTCTTTTTGTGGGTTTGTTAGGTGTTGTTATAACTTTGGTAAACTATTACCATTTGTTACCTGCTTCTCTTGCCTTCGAGGTTTCAGGACACCCACCCGTGAATTTTATCACATATCTTGCTGTCGTGATAGTTTACACTTCAGGTAAAGAGCATGCTGTGCCTCTGGACGGGGTCACTTTAGGGGCGGGCGCATTGCTCTTTGTGATTCTTCTCTTTCTGTTCTTTATGTTTAAGAGGAGTATTAAGAAGTTCTTTGAAGGTCATTCAAAAACAAGAAATACTAGGCGCCGATAGACTCAAACTCTTTTCTTTTTCGGTCTCGTCTCCAACGTTCCAGTATTTTGAATACTGTTGAATGAGGGGCGCCTTTCAAAAGCATATCAATAGCTTTCTGTGCTGTCGAAACAGCCTCGGCTTCTCCGATAATTCCTATTGTTTTTCCGTAGATGACTATATTTGTGTCAGATAATTCTTCGATGGTTTTTCTGGATTTTCCATCCTCTCCAATAACTCTCCCTTTAAGTCGGATTTCCTGATTCTTTGTAGAAGTGTACTCTGTAATGTTTATGAGTTCGAATAGATACTCTGTTTTTAGTAGTTGCTTTGCAACATCTGGGTTGAATCCTCTTGCTACAGCTTTGATAATCTCCTGTGCTGTGAAAAGTTTTAAACTGTCTTTTCCTGAAATTTTAACATCTCCTTCTTCACTATCAATTTTCAGGTCAATGCCAAGTGTTGACTCTAGCTCTCGCTTTTTCTCTCCTTTTTCCCCGATTAGGACGCCTATTCTGTCCTTCGGAACCTTGACATGGTATTCAAACCGTTCCATGCTGTCCGAAACCCCCTTTGGTTTATAAAACTAATTTACTTACTCTTTGTCAGTATTTTTTTGAGAAACTTCTCAACATCGATATCAACGCCAATCTTTGAGAAGTATTTTGCGACGGTTTCGACGTCTCGCCTAATCAGTTCAACACTGTTGGGTGCGGTCAGTGGAACTGTGTGCGAAAAATCTATGAAAACGGGGTGTTCTTCATGGTTTATTATGTTATATTCGGATAGGTCTCCATGTACGTATCCCGCTTTTGCTAATTGTTCGATGTACCTAAAGCAGACTTCTGCGAATTTTTTAGGGTTCTCAGGTACGGAGTATTTCAGAAGAGGTGCTGCTTCATCACCATGGCCGATAAACTCCATAACAATCACATTGTCCCTGTGGTTTATCGGAACTGGCACGGCAATGCCTGCTTTTCGTGCAAGTATAAGGTTCCTGAACTCTCGTTCAGCCCAGGAGAAAGTAACCTTTCGCTGGTTTCTTTGAACTCTTTGATACCTAGGGTCTACTCGGATATAATCAAACATCTTCCCAAACTTTGAAGTTTGGAGTTTGTATATTTTCAAGGCAACGAATGAGTCTCCTTTTTTGGCAGAGTATACAACAGCCTCTTTTCCGGGGCTAACTATGTTGTTTATTTCGTCAAAATGGTGTTGGCTTGAGAGTCTGAAAAGAAGTCTCTGTGTGAAGTTATCGAAAACTTCTTGATACGTCTTCCAATCCTCTCTTGAATTGCGAACCATGATAGAAAAAGAAAGAAGGAGTATAAAAGATTAAAGGAGTTCTTCGGAAGTAATAATCTGAAGATTCCTGCTTGAGCCGTCTGTACTCATTCCTACAGCGAACTTGATTCCTGCTTTTTCGCATGTCGAAATCAAATCTTTGTCTATGGCTCCGTCGTATACTACGGCGTACATTCCATCCTTCAAGGATTCGATTGTACTTGTCAACTCGCTACCAGGTACCTTGCCCAGGATATTCATTCCTGAGTCCAGAACGTAAGCGCCATGGGTTCCCAACAGGTCTTCTATCAGACCGCTTAACTGCTCTTTCTGCTCTTCTGTAAGAGTGGCTTTTTTAGGGACTACTGGCTTTTCAATTCTTGGTCTTGTTGGTCTCTTGTCGATAGTTCTATTGTCTCTTCGAATAGGCTTGTTTTCTGTTCTTATTGGTTTGCTCACAGTTGTTCCGGTTGGTTTGCTCACAGTTCTTGTGGGTGTTTTAGCATCCAGTTTCCACTGTTCTGCTGCAACCTTTGCTCTTAGAGACTTGTGTAGTTCTTTCTTGGTTAGCTCCTCAACTTCTTTGCCGTCGGGTGCTTTAGTAACAAAGTCTATCTCGCCTCCGCGCTCCATCAGTTCCTTGATGATAAGGTCGCCTCCTCTGTCACCATCTGTAAAGACTGTAACAATCTTCTCGTGGCAGAGTTTTATGATGCTCTCAGGTATGGATGTTCCGTTAATGCTGACAGCATTTTTGAAGCCGTGCTTCAATAGTGTCAGAACATCTGCTCGACCCTCAACAAGAATGATTTCTTCAGATTCGTCTATAGTCGGTCCCGCAGGAAGCTTGTCTGTGCCCCATTCCTGGATTTCCATAACTCTTACAGAGTACGCCACTTCATCAGATAGCTCTTGGCTGTCAGGCATAACATCATCCATGAGGGTCTTGAGAAGCTCCTTTGCTCGCGAGATGACATACTGTCTTTTACTAATTCTTATGTCCTCAATATTTGTTACTCTGATCTTTGCGTTACATGGACCGATTCGCTGGATTATTTCCAGAGCTGCTCCGACTATTGCGGTCTCTGACTTGTCAAGACTGCTAGGTATGATAATCTCTCCCTGGCTTTTTCCTTGTCTTGACTGTATGTTTACTTCAATGCGTCCTATTCTGCCTGAGCGCTGAAGCTCTCTCAGTTCAAGGTCGTTTCCCAGGAGTCCTTCGGTCTGTCCGAAGATAGCTCCAATAACGTCAGGTCTGTCCACAACACCTTCTATGATGATTGTTGCGTGAATAATGTATTTCGCTGATATCTGTGCAATTTTTGCCATTGTTTTCCCTCGTTTAACACTCGGGAGAAGAAGTTGATCTCATGTCGTTCTTAATGCTAGGATAATCGTGCTCCTGGCGGTGTGAATGTGATTGATGATGCAACTGTAATTCCCCCGGGCCCCTCCGGGCCTTCGTGTGATACGTCCGTGGACGTGGTGATTGTTATTTGAAATAAGGAAAATGACGCCCGATTCACTAACCCCCCGGTTCATTGCTTGGCTTTTGCCGTACGCTCCGCGAGGTACTCTCTGTGTCGGGCTGAAACACCAGGTTGTGTCTTCATCATCATCGCAAAGGCCTTTGACCCTGCTAGTGAAGGACCCATTGGTCCTGATGTGTGGTCTGAGGAATGACCAGGCCCTTTAAGAATGTTATGTATTTTCTTGGTTATTACTATATAGAAATAATATTGATTGTGTATATAGAAAATAAATCTCGTCTTGTAAGTTTTTTCCCAAACAGCGGGGTTTAGGGGTAGGAGCGTTTTTTTGGAAATCCGTGCGTTAGTTTTATTATTACAAATTATAATCTTATAAGATGTCATTAACAACCATACCTTTGGATACTGAGACACGTAATAGGCTTCGTCAACTCGCAAATAAGTCGGAAAGTTGGGACCAAGTTCTAAATAGACTGCTTGAAAATGAGATAACAAGACTGAATTCCCAGGTATTCTTCAGTGCAGACACTCTTTCAATGGAAGAGGCGTTAGAAGAAATCGAAAAATGGTAGTTGAATTCTCAAGAGATTTCGTTAAGAGCTTGAAGAAATATTCTTCAAAAACCGAATCAAAAAGGTTGATTAGAAAACTATCTGCCACAACTCCTTCAGAAATGGATTTTGTGACGAGTGTTGCAAACATCGTCATCAGGGAAAAGCGCATTAAATCATTTCGATATTATTTCATCAATGACCAGGATAGAAGACACATCATAACAAAAGAAGAACTGGACTACTTCTTGATTAAATTTGTCGCACTAAGCAAGAAGAACAACCAACAACAAGTTATCAACAATTTAAAGGAAGAATTACAGAGATTCGGATTTGAGATTGGGAAGTAGGACCTCGTCCCTCGGTGTTTTGATTCGGACTGTCACTGTCTTTTTTGCTTCGCTCAAAGTCGCCAATCCTGAGTCTTAATTAGAATTCAAAGGTATATTTGGAGGGGAATGATTCACAACTATTCAGGGAGATTATCTGACTCGTCCTTAGAAGTTTTTTTGTTGTAGTCTAGTGGCTTACACTGAACAAACTCGATTCCCAATTTACAAGCGGTCTCAGCTCTTTGTAACTCCATGCCTAGATAAGCTACATGTTGCATCGAACTAACAAGACCTTCGCGAACAATAGTTTGGACAATCTCCTCTGCATTTTCACCAACAATATCTTTGCGGGGAACATCGTCGTAACTACAAAATCTGGCACCAATCTTTCCTTGTTTGTAGAACACCTTAATCAAAAAATATCCTTTGGGGTCGGCCTTCCATTCAGAAGAAGAATCATATGAAGGTGAAACCTTCTCAATCTCTCCTTCAGGGCCTGCTTTCTTAACAAAAGAAGGCCGATAGTACTCTTTGTCCATGTCTTGAGAATAATCAGGTCCTTTTTAACTGTGGCGCTTGGCTTCAAAGTGTGCTATGTACACGTATGTACCAAGCGCTAAAACCCCGCAGAAAAATCCGAGGACAAACAGTATCCATTCACCACCTGATGCTACAGAAACGTCTGAAACGGCCAGGCCTGTAGGTTGGCGTATCCCGCCATCTGTAAAAGTCGCCAAAACAAGACCCAGCGTAGCTGCAAGAATCATAAAACCGAATGTCTTCTTTGTGGCTTTGATGTAAACCATACTCTCTGGTCGGGGCGTTTGTTATATAAATGTATAGTGGATTTATCGTGTATGCTTCACGTACCTGCGAGTCTGGAAGAGTGGACTGTGTTTTTCACAGGTCTATTGATTATTGCTTATCATATCCACGGTATCGATGGTCCTAGAGCGTGGGTGGAGTATATTGAAAGAAGGTTTTCTTCTTTGAACTATCTGAGGTATTCAGGAAGTATTATGCTTGTAGCAGGCATTATCATTGCTTATTACGGAAATCTCTACAATACCATTATAGGTGCTCTTTTTGTGATGGGTGTTTTCGTAATCTGCGTAATTGGGTTTACTCTATTAGTAAGTCCTAACCATATCCGTCATCTGATTATTGCCACTGCCGAGCTTGACGACAAATGGATAAGAATCTCCAGCATAATCCTTGTGTTGCTGGGCCTTCTTTGGGCTCTGGCGCCGTGGTGGTTTACCGTTCAGCCTTGAAATTTTTCAACGCGGCTCTATACGGAGCCAACTCTCTATCTGCAGCTTTTTTGTGTTTGAAGTATGTTATGGCTTCCATCTCGCCTAGCGTAAGGTAGTCTCCGTGCTCAGTTCCGAACTGGACTCCTTTGAAAGGAACGAGATTTCCATAAACATTTGTCTGAACCAAATCCTGGATTCCGTCTTTGTTTAGGTCAGGATGTGAGGTCTTCCAAGGGAAGACATAGCTGGCTCCTGCGCCTCCAAAAGTAAGTGCAACTAAGCTCCAACCAAGAAGTTTTCTCCCAATTTTTCTCTTTCGAGGGGTTCTTGGGTCATTGTTTGTATTATCATTCTGATTCTCTTCACCGTTCATATTTTCACCACCATTCATGGTAATATCCGAGTTTATCATGCTTTGCTCATTATTTCTCTAAGAACTCGGAGGTCGTCCGCCTGTTCACCTTCCTCGTCGATAGGGGTTTCTAAAATCATTGGCAGTTCCTTGATAGATTTGTGTGTTAGGAAAGCTTTTAGTCCTTCCCTGCCGATAAACCCTTTTCCAAGGTGTGCGTGTCTGTCTTTCTTACCGCCCAGTTCAAACTTACTGTCATTGACGTGGATGACTTTGAGATGTTCCAAACCAACAAGTTCATCAAACTCTGAAATCACAGACTCTGGTTTGGTGATGTCGTACCCGGAAGCAAACAAGTGACATGTATCGAGACAGACCCCCAGATGTGGCTTGACTGAAGATTCTACAGCATCAAGAATCTCCTTAAGCTCTGTAAAGTTTCGGCCAAGCTCTGTTCCTTGTCCGGCTGAGTTTTCCAACAATAACATAACTCCCGTTTTCTTCAGGGTTTTCTCTAGTTTGTTAATTCCCTTAACAATCTGTGCCTTTCCCTCTTCCGGCGTTCCGCCGGTATATTTTCCAACGTGGTAAACTAGGTAATGGCATCCGAAAGCGGCAGCATACTCTAACTCTTTTTCTAAAATGCCAAGGGCCCCATAAAATTTTTTATTGTCAGTGCTGCCGATGTTAATAAGATAACTGGCATGGCTAACAACAGGGTATATCCCGAGTTTTTCCCAACCCTCAATCAGAACCTGTTGTCTGTTAGGGTCCAGTTCCTTGAACTTGAACATTCGGGGGCTGTGTGTAAATATCTGTACCGAGGTACATTTCAAGTTTTTAGCATAATCCAGAGCCTCTTCATATCCCATACCCAATCCAAGATGTACTCCTGTTGGATTCATGTTTTTGCCTCAATAACCTGTGCTGTTTGTTGAGTGGGGAGGGCCTCTTCGTTGTAAAGTTTTCTGAAGATGCTAATGAAAGCGAGAATCGTGCGTGAACTAGGGACTATTTTCCCGCGGGACCTATCCATATCTATTTCGGAATGTACGAATTGCTCGAAAAGTCTCGAATTGACATATTCGTAGTCGGTGTGTGGGTGTGAACCTATTTTTCCTGAATGTACTGCCTCCATAATCTCCTGTTCAAGCCTGTTGAATATGTTGGCAGTAAGTTCAGATATGTAGTGGTCGTCAGTAGGGTAAGCTTTTCCGTCTTCTCCGATAAGAACGCTAGTCATTTTTTCGAACACGCTATCCTTGAACCTCTTTCGTACGCCCTGGAGTTTTTCCTCTCTAGTCTCGCCGATGTAAATCCCTTTGAACAAATCTCTGAAATCTTCTATGTTTCCAAGTTTTTCAACAAGGTGTTTCTCAATAACAAAAAGGTCCTTTAGCATCTCTACCTCTTCGTCATGTTCATAGTTTCCTTTTGTTATGGCACGAACTTTGTGCGCCTCGGCTTTTACTATGTCTTCAATCTCAATCAGGACGTGGCGTATCATTTTATCGTGCGCCTTAATCTGCTTTAAATCGTTACAGAGCTCATCAATGTGTCTGATGTACTCGTCCTTTGAGAGATACTTCAAATCGTATATTATCTCTTTTCCAACATCCACTCCTTTATCAAGAGATTCCAACTCTTCCTTTAAAGCCCACTGTAATTTTGAAAGGTGGTAGTGTATGGCCTCGCCAGCGTTCAAGTGTCTTGCCACATCTTGCTTTACATTGAAAGCCTGAAGAAACCTCTTTAGGTCCTCCTGGAACTGTTGCTCATCAAGAGATAACTCTTTGGATACGGCTACAGCCCCTTTAAAGAATGCAGGTACATGCATTGTAATTTTACCTCTTGTCTCCTTTTAAGCTTTATCGCCCTAAACTATTTATAACATCTGAAAAATCATCTTTCTGTGGTTGATGAGATTTTATCGGTTAAGCCTGCAAGAACACAGAGTCCAAGCTCTATTTTGATGTTCAAGCAGTGTCCTAGAAAGTACTACTATAGGTATATCGCTAAACTCCCGACTAAAACAAGTATTCATCTTATTAGAGGAAACATTGCACACAAAGTTTTAGAGGATATTTATGATATTGATGTATCAGTAATTCCTGAAGAGACATTTCCAATCACACTCAGGGTCATATTACAGGAGATGCTACGTAAAGAGTGGGAGGCTAATCAGGAAAAACTTAGCTCGTTAGGCCTAACTGAAGATGAAATTAACATTTATTATGAAGAGACCAAAATAATGGTCAATAATTTCTATCATTATCTGATGGACAGGATGCAACAGCAGGATATGACTTTAAAGGAGGCTTTCAAACATGTAACTCCTATCAGAGAGCTTCGCCTTCAAAGTATCGATAAAGGGGTCATGGGGTTTGCTGACGTTGTTCAGAAAGAGAATGGTAAGACTGTGATTTTGGACTATAAAACCAGCAAACGGGCCGAGATTAGTGAGGAGTACCATCTCCAGCTTAGTATTTACAGTCTTCTTTATGGTGAATTCGAAAAGGTTCCTGATGAAGTAGGAATACTTTTTTTGAAACATGGAAAAGAGATTCGTCTTCCCGTGTCGGAAGAGATGGTGAAAAAGGCCGACCTGGAGGTTAGGTTTATACACGAAAACACTCAAAGCAAAAACATCGATGACTACAGTAAGAAACCGGGTCCTCTATGTAAGTGGAGTACTGGCCAGTGTGATTATTATGACCTTTGCTTTGGAAAAAACCTGTCTGACTATGATGGTATCAGTCCCGAAGACCTCGTTCAGATAGGCAAAGATTCTTAAAAGCTTCAGTAATCGCTCAACAATGGTTCACCCCCCAAGTGATATCGCAAACACAATTCCTTCTAAAGATGTTTTAAGAGATATTGTGGGAAACAAACCGGTATTTGAGGTTATGTCTGATGATTCAATTCCTGAACACTGGAGACTGACATATTTATTCCTGGAAAACGAAAGTGATGCTGATGGAAACCAAATGTCTGTTTCAGGATACAAGACAGCTTTTGAAAGGATTCGTGCAAAACCTTTTTCGGAAAGGTCTGATATTGTAGAGAAGCGTTTGGGTAACACTGTGGCTTTCCTGAAAGATTGTATGGGCAACCCAGGTATGGGTTGGGCACAACCTAACACCAGAGGCATAATCACTTTTTGGGATGAGCATAGTTATGACGATTATGTGCCATACCGTGACAGAATGCCAAAATTCTGAGATATGCTATTTTATACTCTAATTGAAATCTAGAACAGATGTTCAGTAACGGATTCGCTAATGATTATCTTATCCCTGCTTATGATTCTGTGATGTCTAAGTTTAAAAAATTTGTAAGCAATAGGGATACTCTTTTGGATGCAGGACAGGAGGCAGTTCTCACACTCCACGTGTCAAAAGGGGATGGCGATTACAGGCCAAAGACTGCAAAGCGAGATTTAGAAACAGCATTGACTCTCCTGATAACCAGCTATCTGTCTGAGGATAAGATGCCAATGGAGAGCCTTGATTTAGCAGAGAAAATTCCTGAGGATGACAGGGATGTTCTTGCAACAATATCCCGAAGGGAAGAGGCTACAAAGAGAATGCAAGAACTGAACGCGATTTATGGTCCTGGCGTCCATATGGTGAACTGATTACCATTCAACGCCGAGGTCTCCGATGTTAACCAAAGCACGTGGAACTTTCTCGTTATCATCCATAATTCTTGGGCATGCTGTGTTAACATAACAATCAATGAAAGGAAAATCCTCAAGTTTGTTGAAGTCGATAACATCTGCCATCAGGAAAAAAAACTCTTTGTCAGGATATTTTTCCTTTAGTTTCAAAGCCTCGTGTAATCTAGATTGTCCATACTTGGTTGTGATTAGAACTCCCACTTTCTGAGCAGCGTAAAAACTTGCCATGGCTCCGCGTCTTTGTTTCTCAATCTGCTCAATGTCTTGTTTGGTCAGAGTTTTTTGTTCTTTTGTTTTTGGGTCGAACAAAAACACCTTCTGTTCGTTGTTGAACAGTATGGCCTTAGGGTGAAACAGACCATCTCCAATATAGACAAAAGCATCCTGTCCTTCATCCCATTCTTCAACTGAACAGCCAAGAATCTGGCCTTCGTGCCAGGCATGTTTGGGCCTGACTGTCAGTACAATCTTTCCTTTTGCCTCGAGCTGGTTCTTAATCTGTTCGTACTGGTCGTGGAACTGGATATTCAAGAACAGCACAATTTTGTCAGGTAGTTTGTCGATAAAATCATCAGGCACCTCTACAGGGTGCTTGTACCTGACATCTATAAAGGAAAGTTTCATGGTGTTGGGTCAACCCCTCTTTTTTTAAATGTTGGGAGGTTCCCGTCAGAATGCCAAAAAAGACTTACAATTTTTCGGCCGCTGACGAGGAATTCCTCTGCTCAATAGGGATAGATCCCAGACCGGTTGGTGAAGATGGGGGTTTGAAGGATGTGCGGAATTCCGTGGACCTGGTTAGTGGGGATATGCCATATGAGAATTTTCAGAGGATAAACGAGCCAATAACAAAGGCTTTTTTGGACATGAAAGATATTCCTTCAGATTTTCCTGATGGTCCTGACGAAATGTGGTTCACAGGATACGGGGATGAACCTGAAGATGTTTCCTGGATGCCTGAACCGCCTGCCAGGTTTAGAACAAATGAGGGAATTGAAATAGAGGTTCAGGGTAGTTATCAAAGAGATTTTCCTGTTATGAATTGTGATGAGCACCCAGCGCTTTATTCTGAGGTATCGAAAGATCTCTGTCTGAATGGAGCTATACCTTTTCAGCACAAGTTGATGCTTTATGCCAACCTTATCAGGTCGAGGGAGATTCAGGGCAAAACAACAAACGATAAATTTGCAGGTCATATGCTGATGATGATAAGGGACACATCCAAAGACCTGCCCCCGAGAGTAGAACGCGCCATTACTTCTGAGATTAGAAACATGCCTTACTATGATGGCATCGTAAAGAGTGTTGATGCCGAAAGACTTTTACAGCAGTTAGCCCCAGATTTCTATGATGAGTATCTGAGGTTTAGAAAACAATGAAAAAATTCGAGTTGATTGAACACACTGCTGATGCAAAGTTCAGAGCATATGGTGAGTCTATGGAGGAGGCCTTTGCGAATGCTGTTATAGCTCTGACCTCTATAGCTACAACGCCTGAACGGGTCCGTCACGACAGGGCTATGGAGATGCAACTCAATTCAGAGACAAAGGAGGCTTTGCTTTTCGATTTAATTGACCAGATAATTTTCCTAATCGATACTGAAGGATTTTTACCTGCTGAAGCGGAATCATTAGGGATTATAAAAACGGAAGATGGTTTCCAGTTGAACGCAAGACTTGTCGGTGATGATGTCACGATGTATGGGAGCAATCTAAAAGCGGCAACTTACTCAGACATGTTTGTGGAAGAAAAAGATGGCAAATGGACATTACAGGCGGTCGTTGATATCTGACCTGTATTTTATGATGTGGTTGTAAAGGTCAAGAACTCTTCTATCCCCTCTTGGAACGCCGTTTGTTTCTCTGTACTCTTCCTGATGGAAAGCACCTCTCCGGGGAAAGATTCCAACAACAACCTGTATCTGTTCATTCACAATTCTTCCGGACTTTTTGTCAAGGTCCATGTCAACCATCTTATCAAGTGAAACATAACCAAGGTGACTATCTCCTGTTATTTGAACTCTCCTTGTTGTTCTAAGTCGGCCCCTAATCTCTTTTGAGAATGAGACCTCTTGGACTCGCCAATCGTTGACATGACCAACATCTCCATTAACTGTGTCGTATGGAACTATTTTCCACATAATTTTAGAAATTTGGTATGGTTTTTAAACACCCCTGTATCCCAGAGGTTATGGATATTGAGAAGCTGGGGCCATACTCCTTTAGGATTAAACCTGAGGGTAAAATGCGCGTTCCTGTCAAGGTGTTTGCCGATGAAAAAGTTCTGGAGAAGATGAAGCAGGACGACAGTCTCAAACAGGCCTGTAATGTAGCATCACTCCCGGGTATTGTGGGAGAATCGATAGTGATGCCTGATGCCCATCAGGGTTACGGTTTCAGTATAGGAGGTGTTGCGGCCTTTGATATGAAAGAAGGGATTATCAGTCCTGGTGGAATAGGATTTGATATTAACTGTGGAATAAGACTTGTTTCAACCTCTCTGACAAGAGATGATGTTGAACCAAAAAAGCAAGAACTTCTTGACCTGCTTTTCAAGGCGTGCCCCGTAGGGGTTGGGGTGGAAGGAATCAAGATTCCTGATGAAGAGCTTGAAAAAGTAATGCTGCATGGCGCAGAATGGGCCGTTGAAAACGGCTATGGTACCGAGGACGATTTACAACACTGTGAGTCCTCGGGGTGTATTCCTGAAGCCAATCCTAGATTTGTACCTGAACGTGCGGTTGCACGCGGAAGAAAACAGCTTGGTACTGTTGGGGCTGGTAATCACTTTGTGGAGATTCAGGTTGTTGACAAAATCTTTATCCCCGAGGTTGCTGAAAAGTTTGGGTTGAAAGAGAATCAAATTCTTGTGATGATTCACACAGGCAGTAGAGGGTTCGGCCATCAAATCTGTTCTGAGTACATTCGCATGATGGAGAAGCAGCAGCCTGATGTTGCTAAAAGCCTTGATGATATGAACCTTATTTACGCCCCTATCGAGTCTGAACTGGCGAAGAAGTACTGGGGTGCTATGAACTCCGCAGCGAACTTTGCTTTTACAAACAGGCACATTATTGCGGATAGGATCAGAAAAGTGTTTTCTGAACTGTTTCCTGGTTGTTCGGTCTCAACAGTCTATGATGTCTGTCATAATATTGCTAAACGCGAAAATCATTTGATTGATGGAAAGCTCAGGGAGGTTTTGGTTCACAGAAAAGGTGCTACGAGAGCATTCCCTCCTGGTAGTATTGATGTTCCTGAAGCGTATCGTGCTGTGGGCCAACCTGTTCTTATTCCGGGAAGCATGGGCACTGCAAGTTATGTGCTTGTTGGTGCTGAGGGAGCTATGGAGGAGGCTTTTGGCAGTACTGCTCATGGCGCGGGGAGGTTAATGTCCAGAACAAAAGCAAAGAAACAGTTCCCCTCAGAGGAGGTTGAACAACAGCTTAAAAAATTAGGAGTTGCTATTCTTTCTGCGACAAGAAAGGGTGTTTCCGAAGAAGCTCCTGGAGCTTACAAAGATGTTGATGAGGTCGTTAGGATATCTGATAATGCAGGCATAGCTAAAATTGTAGCGCGCCTTGTTCCTATAGGTGTGATTAAGGGTTAGTTATTTAAACTCAGTTCTCAGATTTATCTATGATGGATAAAAAAACATTAGCAATTGTGGCGCTAATTGTCAACCTCTTAATTCCGGGGGTTGGTACCATTATCTGGGGAGAGACAAAGACTGGTGTTATTCAACTTATTCTCTACATTGTAGGCTGGCTACTACTAATAGTTCTTATTGGAGTATTGGTAATGCTTGCTTCCTGGATTTGGGCGCTAGTATCTAGCATTAAGATGATTCAGTCGTCTTAATTTCCTTCTTTCATTTTTTTATATTTGTATAGTTTGGCAGGTCTGTGGGCTCCTGTCATTTTGGTTTTGTGTGTGTCGTTCAGTTCGAAGACTTCAATTATTTTTTTTCTGAAATTTCTTTTATCAAGACAGTATGAAAGAATTGTTTCGCACGCGTTTTGTAATTCTGACAGGGTAAAATTTTCTGGGAGCATGTTGAATACCATGTCGGTTGAGAATAGTTTTCTTCTGATTTTTTCTAGTGCGGTGTTTATAATATCCTTGTGGTCGAAAGCCATTTCAGGCAGGTCGTATACTGAGTGCCATGTGAAAGTATTTTCTTTTTGTTTTGTTATTTTTTCAGAACTTAGTAATCCGTAGTAAACTATGCTTATTGTTCTTATTCGTGTATCTCTTACCAGGTTCTGTCCGAAAGTGTATAGTTGTTCGATGTAGATTCCATCCGCAGAGATGTGGCCTTTATTCTCAATCGCCTTCATGGCAGTAGTTTCTATAGGTTCATCGTATCTGACAAATCGGCCGGGTAGTGCAAACTTTCCAAAGTAGGGGTTGTCTTGTCTCTGGATTAGTGCAACTTTGACATCATCATGAAGTATGCTGAGTAGAACAACATCAACTGCTACGCCAGGTCGTCTGAATGTGAATATTTCATCATCAGGAACGTAAGGTGCATCCCCCATGCAGTTATTTGCAGGTGTTTCTGATATAAATGTTTGTTTCACACTAACTGGTCATTATGTATTGTTGTTCCATGTGCGCGTTTGTGTAAAGGAAAAACCCTTTTGTCTGGATTTTTTGACCAAACTCTCTCCTAATTCTTTGGTCCCAGCCTCTGTTTTTGATTAGTTTTACAACCTCATTAGGCACTCGCATTTCCCAATTTCCTCCCATAGCTATCTTCATCCTTACGGGTGTCCCGTGGATTGCTGTATATGCGTTTGTTGTCAAAATACTTTCTGGCTCGATAATCCTGTAATGTTCTTTTAGCAGTCCTGCAACGTAAGGGTTGCCTGTTACGAAACCATCAAGTGTTCCTAGCCTTTCTTTTATGTCGTTCACCCACTGTTTTCCATCTTCGTATCCTGGAATGTGTCCTGAATCTGGGATGTGTGCGATTTCGAAGTTTGTGTGTCTCCCGTCAAGGTAGGTTCTTATCATCTCTTCAGTCTCTTCAGCCGTGAATGGACATCTGTAGTTGTACCTGTTACTGCTTCCAACACCAATAACAACTCTGTCGGCAGTTTTACACATGTCGTCCAGCACCTGTGCACTTCCTTTATGTGGTGGCCTGAACCTTCCTACTATTCCGAGTTTCATTTCCAAGCCTCCTCACAGAACTCTATGTATTCTTCAGCGCACGTAAAACCAAAATCAGGCATTCTGTGATACACTCTTTTTGTGCTTTCAGAAAGATAATGTTTCAAGATGTCTACATGGTCTGGGAATGCGAATTTTTCAGGGTG
>CAZPUM010000010.1:0-13767 GCA_964589765.1 uncultured Methanosarcinales archaeon | reverse complement strand
GACGAGATTTGACAGTTCATGTCTGTGCACAATGTTGACCTCTTTAGCATCTGTGTCTGCTTTCGCAACACCTTCTGCCCAACCGATGTAAACTGCTGTAACCATGTGGTACCTCGGGTCTCGGTCTGGTTCTGAACGCACAGTCATTGGACGTCTTTCATTGTAAAGTCTGACTTCCAGTCCGGTCTCTTCCAAAGCCTCTTTTCTGGCGTTCTGTTCCAGGGTTATGCCCTGTTCCGCATGCCCCCCGGGTATTGCGAGCCCAAAGGGCTCGTACTTTCGTTCTATTAGAACGATTCCCACGGGGTGTTCTATGATAACATCTGTTGCTAGTTTTGGCTGTGTCATTTGTACACCTTCATGATTGGGGCAACTGGTGGACTTACAATCTCCACTTTTTTTCTTGCTATCTGATGTCTTTTGAGAACATCATATATAATTTCATCCGCTGTATTAAATTTGTATTTTCCAAATGTTTTTTGGTACTCTTCCAGTTGTGGTTCTACTATCCCTCTGACCTGGGGATGGACTGCCAACTCTTCTTTTGAGAAACCTTGGTCCTTGCCCGCGATAATCAGTTCAACGGCATCGTATCTGTAACCAAGGTCTTTGAAGTCTGTTTGTCCTGGTTCGAGTCCTGCTGTCGGTTCTCTGTTTGCCAGGTCTTTGAAGCCAAGGTGCTCTGCCATCTGTCTTACTAATCTCTTGGGAAGTTCGCCTATTGGACTTATGTGTACTGCGCCATCTCCAAACAATGTGTAGTAACCTATCCCGTAGTCTTCGTCTCTGTTCCCTGTCCCTGCAACCAGTTTGTCTTCAGTTGCGGCCTTGGTGTTCAGGACATTTGCCCTGACTCTGCTCGAAAGATTGCCTCTGTGGTATTTATCTGAAGTTGCTCCAGGGTTTGTTTTTTCGTGTGCTTCAATAATTCCTTCTATACTGTGTGTTTCGTATCTGATGCCGAGTCTTTCTGCAACTTTGACTCCGTCTTCGGTATCTTTTCCGTTGTTTGTCTTTGAAGGAAGAATATATCCCACAAGATTGTATTCTACTCCAGCATCTTCCTTATGTCTATCAAAAGCTTTCTTGATAATGGCTGCAGTTGTTGTGCTGTCAACTCCTCCTGATAATCCGATAACGCAACCGGTTTTTCCAAGCTCTCCAACAGCTTTGATTACAAAAGCTCCGATATCTTCCAGAACCTGTTCAGGTTCTATTTCTGCGAGTTTTATTCGTTCCATATTTTCACCTGTAACTCTTGATTAATTCCTCGAGTTCATTCACGGTTGTTTTCTTTGCGCCTGCTTCGTACCATGCTTTTTCAGGATTAGGAATGTTTGGTAATTCTTTGATTGCATCCGAAACAACATAGACCTCTTTTCCGCGTTCTAACAAACCTTTAACTGCAAAGTCTACGCAGACATTCGTTGCAACACCATAAACTACAACCATACCAGGATTGATTGTATTTAGAACCAAATCAGTGTATTGATTTCCTGTGAAGACGTCGAACTTGTCTTTTCTTATTATGACGTTGGTCTTCTGACACAAGATATCTGTGTATGTATTCAACACAGGTCCGCCATTTCCGAGAAAATACTCATCTTTTCTTGGGTCGAGGTCCCAGTTTACTATTGATGCTAAATCAGGGTTTGTTTCATCAACAAACTCCGCGCCTTCAGAACCTGCAATACAGTGAGGTGGGAAAGTGTTTACGAAATCTGGTTCATTTGATAATTCTTCAGAGTCTTTGTTGTGCCAATCTGCTGTGTTTACTGTTTGAATTCTGTACTTTCTTGCTATCTCTGTTAGTTTTTTCAGCGCTGGTTTTATCTCTTCAGCTCCTGGTACATACAGTGAACCATCAGGGTTCATGAAATCCTTTTGTGTATCAACATTCCAAAAAATCAGTTCCATTTTTCATCCTCCAACAACTCTTTCTCGAGCTGTCCTAATTCTCTTAAGAGCAATGCTTTCCTGGCTTGTTGGCCTTGTTTCTTTGTCAGCATAGTTCGTGTGATTGTTCTGACATCTACTTCTGTAACTCTGACGTTGTTGTATTTCTCATCAGAGTAGAAAGCCTCAATTATCGCGGGGTCTCCGCGAGCGTAGCCCATGACATGGGTTCTGTCTTTCTCCCAGTCGTCGCGGGTAACAACATAGATGTGGTCTGGTTCTTCCTGATTAATATCAGGCACAATGCTGGGCCTGTATTCTTCGTTCATAAAGGGAATTAAGCGGCCCATTCTTCCACCTCCGTAACAAGTTCTAAACGATTGTTTGGTTTGTACTCTCGCCCGACCTTGTGGATTTCTATCATTGTTTCGGGCGAGTTGCCAACCGCCATGATGTCCATGGTTGCCATTCTGGCGTCATACACTCCGCCAACTCCTAGGCCATCGTACAGTTTTGTGCCAAGAATCTCTTCTGCTTCGGAGAAGGCCATTACTTTCTCAGGGTCTCCGAATCCACTGCTGAGAAAGATTCCAACATCTTTGAATTTTGCTCTGTTTAATGCGTCCCTTACCAGAAGAGTTCCAAGAATACTGACTCCTTTACACGCCCAGTACTTCTCGTTGATTCCTTCTGGGCAGGGTGAGCTCGAACTAACCCCTTGTGAGCGGTTCTCTCCGCAAGTATCTATTCTGACAGCAGATAATCTTCCTTCAAGTTCAATTGCTGTCTGTATTGCGTCGTCCACTTCACGGTTGGCATAATCGATTAATGCTATTCTTGGGATGGATTTGTCTATGACTCTGTCGAACGCTTTGGTGGATTCGACTACGCCTCTCCTAATTCCGTGTTTCCATGCGTAGATATTTTCCAAAGCGTGAGGGATAGTTCCCATGCCGACGCTTCCGTATGTTTCTGCGCCTGCGTCGGTGCTACAAGTCTTGGCCCCTCCTTCATATGCTGCCTTTGCCAGGTCAGAATCTTTGCTCCAGTGCCAGTGTCTTGCACCAAAGTAACTTACGGGGCGTCCTTCCGGTGCGAGTTGATTCTTTGTTGCTTCGACAACCCTTGACATCGTTTCAGTTACTTTTTCTAAATCGGGTTCGTTTCCTCCGTTGGCTATTGTTGTTGCTGCCGTGATTACTCCGAGGTATGTTGTTTCCAGCTCTATGATGTCTTGAATTGGAGCTTCAATAATCATCTGAGTCTCTTTGGGGGCGTATTTATCTCCGTCTTTCAGTGCGTAAATTTTTCCGCCGTGTTTTTCTAAGTCTGAATTTTCAAGAATAAGGTTGATGGCCTCTTCAATTCCTGCTACTGTTCCAGGGCCCTTTCTTATGAAAACCTGTGCTCGCACCCAGGGGTTGATTCCTTCGGATTTCAAAATCTCGTTGCTCCTTATGAAGTACTTGTCTGTGAAGTGCTTGTGGTTTTTCATCTTTTCACCTTGTTGTGTTATTTACACTTACTCATTGACCTTTTTTTGTGGTGTTGTTCTTTCTTTTCAGACGATGTTGTTTTTACTTAGTGTTTGAGATACACTAACAACTATATAAATATTTTTACCTGCTATATAGAACATAATTATCAAACCATTTAATAACGACGAGAAACGGGTCAAAATTAATGGGAACAGAATGGTTTAAAGATGCAATCATATATCAGGTGTTCATAGACAGGTTTGCGGGTTACAACAAACCTGAAAAATGGGAAAAATCTGAGTTTATAGGTGGAAATATTCGAGGAATAATCGATAAGTTTCATCACTTTGAGGAGTTAGGAATTAACACGATTTGGATTAGTCCTTTCTACAAAACAACTGAGTACCATGGATACCAAATAACAGACTACTTCGATGTAGAACCAAGATTTGGAAAGATGGAGGAGATCGAAGAGCTGATTAAACTTGTTCATGATAAAGGAATGAAAATCATAGCTGATTTTATTCCAAATCACTGCAGTTCTGAGCATCCTAGCTTCATGGATGCCAGAGAAAACTTTAGCAGTGAGTACCACGACTGGTTTCATTGGGAAAAATGGCCTGACAAGTACTGGTGTTTCTTTGGTGTAAGAGAACTTCCGAAACTGAACCTCGAAAACAAAAAAGCCAGACAGCACATAATTGATGCAGCGATATTCTGGCTGGATAAAGGGTTTGACGGTTTTAGACTTGACTATGCTATTGGACCAAGTCACAGGTTCTGGAAGGAGTTCAATACACAGATTAAGAAAGATTTTCCGGACGCAGTTCTCATAGGGGAAGTGTGGCTTATGGGTGTAGAGTTCTCTGAACTGAAAAAGATAGGTATCAAGAAAAAACTTCTTAGGTGGATTCAAGGAAAAGTTACTGACGGTCTTCAGAAAGAATACATTGGAGAACTAGATGGATTATTGGACTTTCGTTTCATGCTTAAAGCCCAGGAACTTCTAGGTAAAAAAAACAAAGTATCCAAGTTCAAAAACTTCCTGAAGAATCATTACAAAAAATTCCCGGAAAACTATTATCTTCCAACCTTCCTAGACAACCATGATGCAAACAGGTTTTTTCTTGTGGCGGGTAATAACAAAGAAAAGCTCAAACTGGCTTCCACTATTCAATTTCAACAACCACACCCGCCAATAATTTACTATGGAACTGAAGTTGGTATTAATCAAGACCACCCCATGGGAAGCTTTTACAGTCACGGAGATTTACAAGTTAGGAAACCAATGCCCTGGGATAAGCAAGACAAAGAAATTTTGGAACATTATAAACAATTAATTCAAAAAAGAAAATTACTTCAGAATTAGGATGTTCCCTCTTCCCTTTTTGATTTTCTTAATTTTATTTTCAGACTCTAACTGAGAAATCACTAAAGAGACTTTGGCTTCAGAAAACGGCAACTCTTTTCTGAGTTGTTTCTGGGTTGCTCTGCCCCCATGTTTCTTAAGAACACTGATTACCTGTGAAACGAACTCATCTTCTTCAATCTTTGAATCTTTTTTTGTTATGAGGAAAATCGCGCCCGCAACGATGAGAGTTATGATACCTAACAAAATAACCCAAAGGTAATCATCATTAGTTTCATCCTCTACTACCAATGAGTAATCTTCTGATTCCAAATTCAAATCGTCCAGATTAAAATCAGGAATTAGAATAAGATCAATAGTATAAGAACCGCCTAAAGAAACTTTAACTGTTTCAGAAGCCACCCATTTTTCGTTGTTTATGGTAGCAGTGGTTTCTAAGGTGTACTCTCCTTCAGGAACCTCTACAGAATAGACTCCTTCTTTAGCAACAATTCTCTGTTCAGGTTCAGTATCTATTGTAATAACCGAGTTTGGAACCTCGTTAAGTTCAAGATCATAAACTGTTCCTGATATCGTGGCGCCAAGAACAAAATGGGGCATTAAAATCAAGGCCAGCAATATCCACCGCATAGCACTTTATTGAAATTCAAGGGTTATAAAGCTTCCTGAAGCTTTCTGTGAAGATTCCTGAAAGTTTATTTATAAACAAAACAATCAATCTTAACCCATCAAAATTTGAGGTAGAAACAAAATGAAGAACCAAATAGTAGCGATTTTGTTCTCCGCACTGCTTGTGCTTAGCCTGTTTCCTGCTGTTGTTTCGGCAGAGGAGCAGAGTACATCTGCGGAGAGCCTTCCCCCTGAAGAGGGGGCATCTGAGGGTGGTTACGAACCAGTAGAAGCACCTTCAGTAAATACAAGAACAGCATCACCTAATGAAGGACCTGTAATAAAGCGCCAGAGATATGTTGATGAAAGAGGGAACGTTCACTGGCGGACCGTCATTGAAGGTGAAGATGGTGGTGTCGCAGTCCGAAGAGGTGTTAGAACGGATGATGGCGATGCGCGTGTTGTCACTCGCGGTGTGAACACAGAAGGCGACTACGGTAGAAGCGTCAGGACAAGAAACGTCCTCGATGATGGTTCTGTTGTTAACAGAGTCCGACAAGCAAGGCTTAACGAGGATGAAACTGTTGATTTAAGAGGCAGAAGAACTGTTAGAGCTGAGGCAGGAGGCGAAGTTATTGCTCAAAGAGTTTTTGCCAGAGCAGATGTATCTGCTCCGAGAGCAGCTGAAGCTCTTGATTCTGCAAGAGAAAGATTCTTGGCGGCAAAAGAGACCTATCAAGAAAGAAAGGATAGATTTCTGGATGCCAGAGGAAACCTTGGTGTTGTAAGAGACAGACTTGCAAACTGTGACGTAGATTCTAGTGATTGTGAATCTATCAAGGAAGAGTACGCAGAAAGAGCTGCAGATTTCCTGATTAGGTCTGCTGAAACCCTGAGCACACATGTTGATAGAATAATTTCCTTCGTTGGTGCAAACGTCGAGGATGAGGAGCTAAGAACTGACCTGATAACCAAACTTGAAGAGGTTAAGTCTGAGGTCGAGACAGTTAAATCCAATGTTGAATCTATTGAGAATCCAACAAGAGAAGACTTACAACCATACGCAAAAGAGCTGAAAGAAATTCACAATAAAGTGAAGAGATGGACTCTGTTATCTAAGCAGAAGATTGTCCACTATAAGGTATTACAGGCCGGTCAAAAAATGATCAACCTTGAAGATAAGCTCTATAGCTTCGCAGAAAGACTTGAAGAAGCAGGTGCAGACACTACAAACTTGAACGCTCTGCTAGAGGACTACACTTACCTTCTTGACACTACTTCTGAAGCACACGAAGCTGCTAGGGAAGCCTGCAATTCGGCAGAGACGAACGAAGGTCGCTCAGAAGAGTGTCAGACTCTTGTTGAAGACGCAAAGGCAACTTTCCAGGACGCAGTAAGTTTAGTTAAAGAGATCCATGAAGAAATAAGATATCTCAGGGCTGAACTCAACGGTAATGTAGAGGAAGTAACCGAAGAAGAGTACGAAGAAGCTCTTGAAGAGTCAGAGGAGTGAATTCGCAACAGATATAAACGTTAGCTGAGGAGAACAAGAAGATGAAAACAATATTGGTTGCAATCGCTCTAATTTTTGTGCTGGGTCTCACAGCTTGTGGAACTCCTGAAGATATCCGGGAGGAAGAGCTTGGAACGGGGGATACCCTTCCTGTTGAGGAGCTTGAGGAGGTCGATGACGTCCTTGGTGACCTCGAAGGGCTTGACGAGGAGCTAGACCTGGGCGAGCTTGAAGACTTAGATGCAGAATTAGATGAAATCTGATCTATTACTTTTTTTTCTTTTTCTTTGGAAAATCTTTTTAATAGGACCCAAGTAATCTTTTCTAGGTGATACTATGTGGGACGTTATTATCGTAGGAGCAGGAAGTGCAGGTATGGCTGCGGCTATCTACGCAGCTAGATTTAACTTAAAGACACTTATGATAGGCCAAGAGGTGGGAGGACTTCTAAACGAGTCCCACAATGTTGAAAATTATCCGGGGTATGTTTCCATACCTGGTCTTGACCTGATGATGAAGTTCAAAGAACATGTTGATTCCCTATCAGTTCCGACAAAGAATGAAATTGTTTCCGATGTCAAGATTGAGAACCCTGACTCACCCAAACAGAGAAAATTCATTGTCACAACAAAAAATCAGGAGGGGTCTGAAACAAATCATGAGGGCAGAACCTTAATCATAGCAACAGGTGCCAAACATAGGCATCTAAATGCTCCGGGGGAGGACAAGTTGGCAGGTAAAGGTGTAAGCTACTGTGCAACCTGTGATGCGGCTTTCTACAAAGGGGTTCCCGTGGCCATAGTAGGAGGAGGAGACTCTGCGGCCCTGGCTGGTTCTCTTGTAAAAAAGTTCGCTTCCCACGTTTATGTGATTGTACGAAAGGAGAAGATGCGTGCTGAACCAATCAACTTAAAACGTCTGGAAGATGCGGACAACGTAACAATAGTATACAATACAGAAGTGGTTGAAATCCTTGGTGAAAACCAGGTAGACGCAATAAAATTGTCAAAGCCTTTTGAGGGTTCTGACAAAATAAATGTTGAAGGGGTTTTCATTGAAATTGGGCAGATAATAAATTCAGAACTAGCAGAAAAGATGGGTGTGAAACTGAATGAAAGAAAGGAGATAATTATTAATGACAAGAGTGAAACAAACCTTCAGGGAGTTTATGCAGCAGGAGATGTTGGTGACCGTGCTTACAAGCAGGCGCTTACTGGCGCATCTGAGGGTGCTGTAGCAGCCTTTGGAGCTTACGCTTTAATACAATCAATAGATGAAGGTGAAGAAGTGGAATTGGGGTACTAAGATGAACGTAACTTTTGCAACCCAGGATGTTTTCACAGGAAAGCAGGATGCTGTTCTTCTGTTTACTTACGAAGAGATAAGTGAAGCTGAGAAAAGGTTTAATGAAAAACTTGGTAAGTTTGCGCATGATGCCCGTGATAGAAAGGATTTCTCAGGAAAAAAGAACGAGATTCTACTTATAACACAACCAGGTCCAATCAGATATGCGGTACTTGCAAGTCTTGGTAAACGAGAAAAGGTGTCTCATGCACTCTTAAGAGAGGTTACAGGTTCCGCTGCAAGAAAGCTTCAGGATTCCGGTGCGAAGCATGTCGCTGTTGAATTACCCCTTGAGATGGATGCTTCGGCAGTTGCGCAGGCCGTAACTGAAGCGTTTATTCTAGCTACGTACAAGTTCACAAAATACAAGTCTAAGAATGATACGAAAGAGCTTCAGGTAACAGTTGTTTCAAAAAGAACCGGTGTGGCTGCAAAAAACGGTGTGGATGTTGGAAAGCACATTGCTGAATCCGTTAATATAGTAAGAACGCTTCAAAATACAGGACCTAGTGATATGACACCAGAACTTTTTGTGAGAGAGGCGCAGAAAATTGTCAAATCAAATAAACTCAAGAGCAAAGTTTTGGACAAAAAACAGCTTGAGAAAGGAGGTTGGGGCGGAATTTTGGCTGTTGGAGGGGGAAGTGAGAACGAACCTCGTCTTCTGACTGTTGAGTATTCCCCCAAAAAGGCCTCAAAAACAATTGCCGTTGTAGGAAAAGGAATAACTTTTGACACGGGAGGATACAGCATAAAACCCGGTGAGTTCATGTCAGGTATGAAATTTGATATGTCAGGTGCCGCAGCGGTTCTGGGTATTCTCAGAAATGCGGCAAAACTGAAACTCCCTGTAAGAGTTATTGGAATAATGGGTCTTGCCGAGAATGCTATCAGCGGTTCAGCTTACAAACCTGACGATATCGTCAGGACCAAGTCGGGCAAGACAATAGAGATTGCAAACACAGATGCTGAGGGAAGAGTTGTGCTTGCGGATGCGTTGCACCATGCAACAACGTTCAAACCTGACTTGATTATTGATTTAGCAACTCTTACTGGCGCTGCAATGGTCGCACTCGGTGATGTTTGTTGCGCGGCACTTGGCAACAATGATGAAAGAGTTCAAGAAGTTGTCCGCGCAGGCGAATCCAGCGGAGAGCTGGCATGGCAACTTCCGCTATGGGACAAGTATGAGAAAGACATAGATTCCAAAATAGCGGACATGAAAAACCTTGGTTTCAAAAGATTGGCGGGAACAATATCTGCTGCGATGTTATTGAAACAGTTTGTAGGGGATTATCCATGGGTACATCTTGACATCGCAGGTGTTGACAACGCAGATTCCCGACAGATTTTCTTCACCCAAGGCGGGGAAGGTGGAACAGGGTTTGGTGTTAGGCTTGTGACTGAGTATCTGAGGACATTTAAATAGTCCCAGACGACAACGTTTATAAGTGGAGTGAGAGCCCTGTAACCGGGATCATAGCTCAGTTTGGATAGAGCGACAGGCTTCTAACCTGTAGGTCGAGGGTTCAAATCCCCCTGGTCCCGTATGGAACCAAAAGTGCTTGTTGCGATTCCTACATACGAGAAAGAAAGATATGCGTTAGTTCCACTTCTCCAGGGGCTTCAGAAACAACACTTTCAGAATTTTGACATTTTGTTTGTTGACAATTCTGATGATAAAAAGTACCAAGAGATTTTGTATCAAGCCCTTGACAAAGCGTTTCCAAAGAAAAACTACAAGGTTTTACACATTACAACCGAGAAAGGCAGGTTCAAGAGAATACTTGCTTCGCGCGTGGTCATAAGAGAACACTTTCTGAATCACAAGGATTATACCCATCTTTTCATGCTTGACTCAGACATAATTCTTCCAAAATCTGCTTTAGGAAGACTGCTCGCTTCAGGAAACGACATTTGTACGGGAATATATCTGAACTCAGTACAAACAGGAGAAAAAGAGCTGAAAATTTTACCCTGTATTTTTGTAGACAAGAAAGAAGGTGCTAGAAGGGTTGATATGATAGAGGTTCTGAAAAACGAGCGGATAGATATTGGTGCTGCTGGACTTGGTTGTACGCTCGCAAGCAGAAAAGTGATGGAGCAAGCTTCATTTGGTCTTACAAAGAAAGGTGCTGGAGAAGATATTACCTTCTACAGATCGGCTGTTGAAGCAGGGGTCTACCCTGAAGCTATCACTTCAGTTAAGTGTCTTCACTTACATTTTCCTCTAGGAGACAATCGCAATAGGCTGTTCGACCCGACTCGCTACAAACTGAAAAAAGAGTGATTGTTGCCCTTAGTAAATATCTGGGACGAGTTTTTCGAGTGTATTGAAGAAAATATGCGAGGCCCGAGTCAATTCTCGACGGAGAAGAGTAAAACCGCAACAATCAAAACAGATTTAAACCGCCCTTAAATCGCAATAGATACGCGCCCGTCGCCAAGCGGTAAGGCAGTCGCCTGCAGAGCGACCATTCCCCGGTTCGAATCCGGGCGGGCGCTTTGTGATCGCTGGATGCCAGAACGCAGTGTGGCTCATCCGGGCGGGCGCTTAATTTTTATATGATTCCTATTTCAATAAAATATGAAAGTCATTTTACTTACTGTTCTATTATTTTTAACTGGTTGTTCTCTACTAGTCGTTGGAACTTCCGACGCTGAATTGCAATCACACATTATGGTATACTCAGCAATTCAGGAACAGATTAGAAAACAAGTAGACTTACAGTATCCTAATCTACCTGAAATGAATAAAGAAGACTTAGTTAGAGAACAGACTGAACAAATGATTAATTCTCAAACCGAATCATACTGTTCACAGGTCAAGGTATTTGCTGAACAATTGGAAGATGGTGCGTTTGAGGTAGATGAATCTAAAGTCGAGGATGCCTTAAAACGTGCTGAACTTTGTTTGATATCCAAATGATTTTCCGAAATTATCTTATAATTGAATACCTATGAGCTTCCATGTCCAATGCAGAAGCTCTGGAAGAACTCCGAGTGAGGTGTGCTGAGGAAGACTTGCCACTAAAACAATCGGCAACAAATCTTGTCTTTGGCAAAGGCAATCCTGATGCGGATATTTTTTTTATCGGCGAAGCACCTGGAGCAAACGAAGACCTGAAAGGAATACCTTTTGTTGGCGCAGCAGGAAAAGAACTTGACAAACTCCTTAATGGAATAGGATTAACTCTTGATGATGTTTACATAGCAAATATTTTGAAATACCGTCCGCCTGATAATAGAGACCCTAAACCTGACGAAATAAGAAGTCACACTCCTTTTCTAGTAGAACAAATCAAAACTATTCAACCGAGTGTCATATGTACGCTAGGAAATTTCTCTACAAGATTTGTTCTGGCTCATTTCGACACTAGTAACATGAGGTATGTTGAAGGAATATCAAAACTACATGGTAAGGTCGAGAAACTGACTGTGGATGGGATTGAACTCACAGTCATCCCTTTGTACCATCCTGCTGCTATGCTCTACAGACGACAACTTCAACCTGAAATGGAAGAAGACTTCAAAACAGTGAAACAACATATCAGTACTACGAGCAAACAGCCAACCCTGTCTGATTTCTAATGCTTCCACTTGATTGAACAGCCCATAGGACTCGTGTGCTGGTCAGGAACTTTCCTGCCTTCAAGAAGAGCAACGATAGCATCAGAAAGCTCGTGCTTTGTTGCTTCTTCAGGATGATTCCAGTCATTATCCAGTCTGCCTTCATACCGAAGCTCCCTGTTCTCGTCAAATAGAAAGAAATGTGGTGTACACTCTCCACCGTATGCATGAGCAACTTCCTGTGTCTCGTCACGAAGATAAGTGTAATTCAATTCTTCCTCCTGCTCACGAGCCTTCATTTTCTCAAAGCTGTCTTCAGGATAATTTTCAGCATCATTGCTGTTTATCCCGACAAAGCTGACCTGTTCAGCAAATTCATCTGCGAGCTCCATGATTCTCTCTTCGTACGCTTGTGCGTATGGACAGTGCTCGCAGGTGAAAAACACGCAGAGTAGTTTGCCGTTGAAATCGGCAAGTGTGTGCCATTTTCCGTGCGTGGATTCCAATTTAAAGTCAGGTGCCTTGTCACCAATCTTGAGTTTGTTTCTTCCGAACATAAACTGACCGTCTTACTGAACCTTTTTATACCTTTTCGTGTCCCTCCCCTTATGCTGTTAAAGAACTGTAGATATCTAGTTACTCAGAATGAATTCAGGGATATTCTGGAGAATGTTGATGTTTTAGTGGAGGGTAACAGAATTAAACAGATTGGAAAAGACCTGAACTCCAAAGATGATTCAATCGACTGTTCTAACAGAATAGTCTTGCCAGGTCTGATTAATGCGCACATGCATCTGGGCATGACCTCTTTGAGAGGTTTTTCAGACGACAAGGAGTTGAAAAATTGGCTTAGAGAGATTGTTTCTGAGGAAAGCAGGATGAAAGAGTCTGATTTTTTCGAAAGCGCAACGATAGGAATACGAGAGTCTCTAAGAACAGGCACTACAACCGCCGTCGAGATGTACTCGCCAATAACTCCTGTAATAAGGTCCGCGCAAAAAGAGGGAATCAGAATTCTAGCATACATATCGTTTTTCACGGCTCATGGAAACGTTCCGGAAAATATAGTGGATGTAATTCCAAAACTTTTGGACTTGCCTGATAGAATAGAGATGGGTCTTGGTCCTCACAGCATCTATGGTTGTGATGATGATTTCCTGAACAAAATCAGAGAGTTTGCTTCAAATTCTGAATTTCCAATCACAATTCATGTTTCTGAAACCCGCAAAGAGCGGGCCGATGCCAAGCGACAGCTTGGTGTTCTTCCGGTCGAGCATCTTAATAATCTTGGATTCCTCGGACCGGATGTTCTTATGGCACACTGTGTGTGGCTCACCAAAGGCGAGCTAGATTTACTTGCGAAGCATGATGTTAAAGTGGTTCATTGTCCGCAGAGTAACATGAAGCTTGCAGGTGGAAGTGTTATGCCTCTGAAAGAGATGCATGA
Source organism: uncultured Methanosarcinales archaeon (assembly GCA_964589765.1). Lineage (GTDB taxonomy): Archaea > Nanobdellota > Nanobdellia > Woesearchaeales > UBA525 > UBA525. Next base: position 541 of record CAZPUM010000010.1, on the reverse strand, counting down.
ACGTGGCATCACTGTGGCGCTTGGCACAGACAGTACTGCGAGCAACAACTCTCTAGACATGTTTAGGGAGATGCACGTTTGCGCACTTTTACACAAGCATCATTACTGGGATTCTACTTCTGCGTCCGCACAGAAGGTTCTTGATATGGCCACAGTTGATGGTTCTAAAGCTGTTGGAAAGCCAGACCTTGGTTCTATTGAGGAAGGAAAACTGGCTGATATAATAACTCTGGATTTGTCTGATGAAAATCTACGGCCACACACAAAGGATAGAATTGTTAGTCACTTAGTTTATTCTGCAAACGGTCTGAATGTTTCAGAGGTCATTGTGGATGGTGTTGTTTTGCTGAAAGACAAATTGTGGGTGAAAGGTTAAATCTCATCAAGAGCATCTTTTACGCACTCTGCTGTATTTTCCCATTTGAAACTCTTATCGATTGTTTTTCGTGCGTTTTCGCCAATTTTCTTTCTAAGTGCTTTATCATTTAGTTCTATAAGTTTCAAGGATAAGTCATAGCCTGAATGGTTATCAAAGAACATT
>CAZPUM010000009.1:0-44427 GCA_964589765.1 uncultured Methanosarcinales archaeon | reverse complement strand
GGTAAAGAATACGAGAAAAACAAGGTAATGTTGAGAAGACTCATGAATGGGTCTGACTATCCTGTGATTGTATCTCCTCAAGAACTGGAAGTATATCAGTAATCTTGCCCGAGTCCACAACGTATGTGGCTTCTTTTTTTAATTCTGTATTTTCTGAGTTGAAAGCTATTGAGTGTCCAACAATTTTGAAAGCATCAAGGTCTATCCCAGAATCGCCGATGAATAGAACCTGCTGAGGTTGTATTCCGTACTCATCACAGAGTTGTTTAACGATTCTGGCTTTAGACTCGCCCCCTTGACCGACAGGCCATTCAAAATCGCCACTGCCTGCAATAACGCCGTCGCGGAAGTTTAGTTTGTTCGCAAATATATGGTCAATACCAAACTCTTTCTGAATTCGTTGGGCGGTCTCAAACGCGCCACCTGTGATAATCGCTCTGGGTGCGCGTTCTTTCCCGACCTGAAAATTGTCCAGTGTTTTGAATAATTTGTCCAGGTCGTCCATAAACTCCATGGATTCAACAAGCTCGAAGTAGTCCGAAGCTGGTTTCCCAGCCCAGAGTCGTCCGATTACTTCCTCCACGAGACGTTTGTAGTCGGTCTTGAGGTATCTCTTTGTGAGTTCAATTCCTTCCTCGAGAGTTCCGTACTTTTTGTGGAGGTCCATCCAGAATTTGTTAGGTTTAATCAGAATGCCATCCATGTCAAGACAGATTAACTTAATCACATTTATACCCTTGAAATGTCTGTTTATAACTATATAGGATAAGACTTATATCCACAGACATAACGAACAGCGTATGAATGACGAGAGCTCTCTTGAATCCAAGACCCGGGACAAAAAGACGAAGGATTTTATCGACACCGTCATCAGCACTCTGTACGCGAGAGGTGCGAGAGGGTATAGCACCTCCCCAAAGGTACTTGAAAACACAGCAGTAAATCTGATTGAGCGAGAAATCGAGAAAGTCGACAAATCCAAAAGAAAAAAGCTCAAGGATGAGACTGAGTACAGAATTGAAAGGTTCAAGGAGTTAATGGAAGGCTCTGAAGAGACAAGGGCCAAAATTCGGAAGCTTGCCCGTGACAAACACGTCAGTTTTGAGCAGGCCACGGAGATGCTCCTCGAAGACAAGACATGACTTATAAAGAGTCCAAAACGCTTATAAAAAGAGCCAGTGCTCTCAGATGAAGGTGACCAAATGAACATAGTAGGTTTTAATTTCACAAAAATCGACGCGCAGAGACTTAGAGCTGCCGTTGGCAAGATTAACATCAGCAACAACATATCAATCAAGGACGTAAAAGAGACAAAGATAGGTCTTGGTGAGTCCCGCTCAGCTTTAAGTGTCGAGTGGAACTACATGAGTAACTACAAGCCTGACATTGCTCACATCAAGTTTGATGGAGAGGTCCTTTTGCTACTTGAACCAAAAAAGGCAGAAGAGATAAAGAAGGACTGGTCAAAGAACAAGAGACTGCCAAATGAGTTGGCAACCCATATAATGAACCATGTTCTTGAGAAGTGTAACATCCAAGCTCTTCTGATAAGTAAAGACTTGAATCTTCCAGCACCTGTCCCATTACCAAAAGTGCGTGTTGGGGGTTCAACGGCCAAGACTGAGGATGTGAAGAAAGAGGCTCCAAAGCCAGCCAAGAAAAAGTAGTCCTCTCCTCTATTGTTTTTTAAGCTAACTTTTTAAAGCACACTTCCCGTTTTTTTAGGGAATGGTGTCGATTTTTCAGTTTGAGCATGTGACAAAAGTGTTCAACAAGCGTAAAGTTCTCGATGACGTCACTTTTGATATTGAAGAGGGGGAGATTATAGGAATTATCGGTCCGTCAGGTGCTGGAAAAACAACCATTTTGAGAACTCTGATAGGTTTCTACACACCTGAGTCAGGTAACGTTAAGTACAAAGGTTCTGTGGTAATCCCTGCTCAGCTCACAAGTAAAGTAGGGTTCGCTACACAAGATGAGTGTTTCTATGACGACTTAAGCTGTGAAGAGAACCTGGCCTACTTTGGTAGACTATACGGAATTTCTGAAGAGATTTTGAAAGATAGAATTCCGCAACTATTGGAGCTTGTAGAACTTAACGGAAGTGAAAAAGTTTTTGCTGAGAAACTCTCAGGAGGTATGAAAAGACGCTTGGACTTGGCCATCTCTCTTCTTCATGAGCCAAGTGTGCTGATTCTGGACGAGCCATCAAATGGTCTTGACCCTGTGCTTAGAAAGCACATGATTCACCTCGTCCAGAAAATCAACAAGCAGGGTATATCGATAATCATCACAAGTCACCTGCTTGAAGAGTTGGAGCAGTTATGCACAAGGGTTCTGATGTTACATAACGGGAAAATAATGGCCACAGGATCTCCAAAAGAGATTGTTGAGGCACATTTCCCTTATGTTGAGGTTCATCTGGTAACTTATCCAGGGAACTATGCTGCGGTTCTTCAATCAATCAAAAACAACGGTGGTATGTACATGAAGTATGAAGAGACAGACCATAAACTGCTGTTTTTCACAAAACAACCTGAAGAGTTGGTATATGCTATTATGAGAAGTTTATCTCCATTACGGGAACACTTGATAGACATTGATGTTATGAGACCTTCTTTGAGTACTGTTTTTGAACAGATGTTGGAGGGGGATACGCAATGAAGATTCCCGCAATTTTCGCGGCCATCTGGAAAAACCTGCTAAGACTTTTTAGAAGCAGAGTCAGTACAGCAGCTATTCTTTTTGGACCTCTTTTGTTGATTGTCGTGATAGGGATAGCATTCACAAACACTGATTTACGAGATATAAAAGTTGGAGTTTATTCTGCAAGCACAACTGATGAGGTTAATCAGATTCTTGACAACCTTAAACAAACTAGTGACACATTCAGAATAACTGAGTTTGAAGTAGAACAAGACTGTGTGGATAGTGTTTCAGAAGGGGAGGCTCACATCTGTATGACAATAGCTCCTCAAGGGGAAGGAAAACAGACAGAAGTAACGTTCCACGTTGATTATTCGAGACTGACCCTTGTGTGGATGCTTTTAGAATCCATGAACTCCAGACTGTCTGATGAAGCAACATCGATAGGAACCGCTGTAAGTACAGAACTTCTGCAAAAGTTCGACAAAGTTTACGATTATCTTGAAGACGCAGGAAACTCAATGTCAAATATATCTTCAAGCAGGGCCGAACTTCTTTCAGGTATAGAGACTATGGAGTCTCAAATAGACAGTCTCGATTTGACAGCACCGGATGCAGACTTGGGTGATGTTCAAAATCAGGCCGATGCTCAGAAAAAAGTGATTCTTGAACAGCAGAAACAGATTGACCGGGAGATAAAAAATTCTCGAGATGATTTAGCAGATACCCGTCAAGAACTTGTCAATGCTAAGAATGACCTGAGCCAGGCACAGGACGACTTGGATGAGTATATTTCACAGGTCGTTGCAGGGCAAACTGCCCTTGGCTGTACTGTTAGCAACAGTGAAGACCTGTCTGGTTATCTTGGTGATGATGTGGCTTTTCGGCAAGCTCTTGAAGGGTCCGAAAGGCCTGACTGCTCTGTACTCTTAACAACAGAGATTAACATGAGAAAAGCAAAGGAAGAAGCAGAGGCAACTGAATCGGCAATAGATGAGGGTATTGACAGGATTGATGAGGCGGATAAGAGACTTGAAAATTTTCAAAAGGAATCTAAAAAGAGCAGTGAAAATGCCATCAAAACAATTGATGGTGTATCGTCTCAGCTTGGTGATTTACAGTCAGAATTGGATTCAGGAACGGCAAGACTTGAAGATATGGAATCGATGCGTTCAGAGATGCTGAAAGATATTGCTGTTTCGAAAAAATCCCTTTCTGATACAGGAGTTCTTGTCGATTCGTTACAAGCAGGGATGAAGGATGTAAAGGAAAGTCTTTCTGAGGTAACAACTCTCACTCCTGAAGCGATAATAAGTCCTTTCAAGACAGGAATAAAACCTGTCAATGAGGATGACAACAAACTATCTTTCTTCTTCCCCTCGTTGTTGGCTGTTGTTTTGTTGTTTGTAAGCGTGTTGGCAGCCAGTACAATAGTTATGAAAGAGCGTTCAAGCAGAGCCCACTTCAGGAATCACATAGCTCCCAAGTCAAGGATGCTTTCGTTTGTGGGGGTTTTACTGACAGCGTTGATCCTGGCTTTTCTCCAGGTGATAATAATATCTTTAATAGGGTCTTTCGCCTTTGGAATCAATATTCTTCAGAGTCCAATTGACCTGGTGGTGGCGTGTTTGCTTTCGGTAACCTTGTTCTCTCTTATAGGAATGATATTTGGATTTATTTTTACTTCGGAAGAGACAACCACTTTGTTCTCAGTGATCATATGTGTGATTTTCTTTGTAATAAGCAGTACGATGATACCCTTGGAGAGTATGAATCCCTCAATCTATATGTTTGCTCAATTGAACCCTTATGTGTTATCAGAATTTCTGTTGAGAAGAGTTTTGATTTTTGACACAGGTCTTGGCCTTACAACCTTACAGTTCATGATGTTGTTAGCGGAAATTCTAATTCTTGGTGCTGTAGCGGTTTTCTCAATGTTATATGCGCGTAGAAAAGTGTAATCACTCAATGATAGAATACCAATATCTTTAAAAGGGGGTTTAGACGGGTTATACTCTATAAAGGTGGTACAGTGGAACGACACTTCTTAATTGCATTAGTATTCGTTCTCTTTCTGGCAGCATGTACGGGTCCAGGAGGAGGATGTATCAACGACGGATATTGTTCAATAAATGAACGCTCTATGGGATGTAATGATTGCATACCTGATTTTCATCCAACGGACTTAGAAATGACTGTAAGCCCGAATGGTGACTACCTAAGCGGGTGGTACTGTGTTCAGAACACAGGAGGACCATACTCGGGCGAGCTTACTGTTGGAAACTACATGGGTGGTGATATTAGCGGAGAGTTTATTGAAGACACCCACTACGTTTCTTATAGCAACAGGTTACTCTGGGGAGGATTTGAGGTTGTACAGACTGTTGATGGAATTGATATGTTCCAACACACTCGTATGGGTGGTTCAGATGGCGCGTACTGTTTCTTCAGAGAACAGGAAGTTTATCCTTCAAACAACTATTTCTTTAATGTGCACGTAAATACCGGTCAGGCGATTGAAGAGACTGATTACGACAATAACCATGCGCACATAAGATTAGAAGGAACCCCGCAGTCTTTCCCAAGAGTTTTGATTGAGGAAGATGTTGGTCCAATAGAGTACCATGGTTCTGCTCATGGAGAGTCATACCTCTTTGACGGCGAGATGTTCGAGGGATGGTACACAGACGTAGAACTTCGTAACAGTTTCAGTGTTGGTGTTTTCTTCGCTGATGACAGAAGAGATGCTCAAAGGTATTTTGACAATTCAGAGGGTGATTATGTTGAAACGGGATATGGTCCTATGAAGCTGTTTGAAGATGATAATATCTGGGAGTTTGATGGCATGAGCTACAAAGGTGTAGGTATGATTTTCCTTGGAACAAACAAGGAAATTATCCAGACCTGGTTGGTGAGACCTGCTGATGAAGATTGGGACCCGATTCAACACCCATTGATTCTGAGATACCTTGAGAGGTACCACAGCGCAGCAAATTTCTGTGGTAACGGAATCTGTGAACCTGGAGAAGACGAGGTTTTCTGCTACAATACCTGTCCGATATGTACCGTTGGTGCTGAGTGCCCTCCATGTGTGGAGATTTGTGTCATGGTCTGTCCTGAAGACTGTGGGTTTGTACCTCCAACGCTTTGCGGAAACGGAATTGTTGACTACAGAAAGGGAGAGATGTGTGACGATGGAAACAACCAAGTTGGTGACGGTTGTGATTCTGCTTGTATGCACGAAGAGAAGTTCTGCACTGGTGGAAGACAGGCTTACAGGTTTGTAGGTCTTGACTACTACACAAATGTAGGAAGCATTGATGACAACATACTAAGGTCAGACCTTCCAACTTTGTTTGACTCAGTATTGAACACTGATGACGGGCCAGTAACAGCAATTCAGCGAATCAGGTTTGCTCCTGTAGACAACATGTTCGAGCTTAAGGCTGAACCACACACAGAAAACGAGCAGGATATCTTTGGAGACTACGTGGTTGTAGATGACAACAAGCCATTCGTCAGGCATGTTTTGTTCTTCCAAGGAGATGGAGTTCGACTTACTGAGCTTGGAGACATGACAGATGAAGTTCTTTACTTCTATGAGGTGCCTTACAAGATAATGTCATCTGAAGTCAATGGCTCTTTCAGACTAACTCTGGCAGGAAATGGTATCGGTGATGTCATAAGAAGAAACGAAACCAAGTTGTACGCAGTCAACGGAAACGAGTATGAAGTCACCTTGGTCTTCGTTGATGAAGTTAACAGGAAAGCGAGGTTCACGGTTAATGGAGAATTAACTGACTCGCTTGCTCCTGGAGAATACGATGTTTTCTCAAGTGGCATGAAGCTGTTCGTCAAGAACATGTTGATTAACTCCAGAGAGACTGTTGTAGAGTTTGAACTTGCGCCAGATATGGTTGAGATAACTGAAACCACTCCAGGAACAACAGGCGACTTTGCAGGAGCCCTTGAGTTTAACTCTGAGAATATTGAGGATGCTGAGGTTGACGTAGAGATTGTTAACGGCGAGTATCTGAAAGCAATCAGAACAAGGATAACTGCTGACGCAAGAGTTGGGTCAACAATTTATGTTGAGCCTGACCACACCATCAGGGACTATTTGGATGAGCCAGAAGCATTCTTAGGTTCAACCTTTGAAATCTTTTATGGTGGTCTGATTGGTGCAGTCTACGAGTACGAAAGCTATGATAGTGCTGAGAGAGTTGTGACTTTCGAGGATTTCTATAGTGGAGTTAATAGAGAAGCAGCAGTGCAACCAAACGGAGAAGGGGTGTTAGTTGTCGATGGATACGCATATCCATTCTTAATTGATGACGTCGGTGTCGACGATTCTGAGCTCCAGATTAGCTGGGACCAGGATGACATCTATGATGTTTCAATCGAGACAGACTCGAGGATAGCATTTACACCAACTCTAGAAGGAGCAGATGTTTATCTTGTGAACGGAGCGTGCGTTGTACAACCAACAACTATACCTCCAACAACGTATCAGACAAGCTAAGTCTGAAAAATTCTTTTTTTTTTTTTTATTTATGTAATTCTTCAAGAGGACTTCTGTCAGAAATCTCGCCTCTTATGTTATCAGAAAACTTGCCTTTTGTATCGTCAGCAGAATGGTGGCTTAACAGCCACGCAAGCTTGATGAAAGCTGTCTCGGGTGTCATGTCCAGTCCATGTCCTAGGACTCCTAGTTCTTGGAGTTTTCTTCCAGGGGTGTAAACATTCATGTTGACTCTGCCGAAAATTGTCTGTGTTGTCATGACAACAGGCATTGTCTCAGCCAGCTGACCAATCTTTTCACGGATGAAAGGGTGCTGTTCCTTTGTGAACTCATCAAACCCTGTTATCGGTGCGTGACCAAGTCCTGTTCCCTCAATAACAAGACCGTCAAAATCATCATATGGTTTTAGCTCAGATACCCAACACTGTGGGTGGACTTTCCAAAGACCAACTTTTAATCCGTCGTTGAAAGGAATTACGCTTGGTCTGTCTTCCGCACGGGATTTCCAATCATCAAGTCTTTTCTGGTCGAGAATCTCTACCTTGTTATCTTTAACGCGAGCAACAAGTTCAGCGTTAACGCTGACAAAAGCATCTCGTCTGCTCGAGTGGTTTTTCCTGGCGTGAAGACCGTTAAAGATTGCGATGGAATCATCGTCGGTGTTCTCATGCATCGCAATGAATACGCCAGGTGCTTTGGTCTCCGTAATAAAACGCAGTGCACCCAGCAGATTGCTGGCAGCATCCGAGCTTCCTCGGTCAGAACTGCGCTGGCTTCCAACAAGAACAACAGGAACGTTAATGCCTTCGAGTGCGAAGGATAGAGCTGCACCTGTGTAGTGCAGAGTATCGGTTCCGTGTGTGATTATCAGGCCAACTGCCTGCTTGTTAATCTCTTCCAACACGGAGCGAGCGATAATGTTGTAATGTCCGAAGCGCATATCATCTGAGGCCATGTTCCTGATTAGAGTAGAGTTGACCTGTGCGATGTCGAACATCTCAGGAAACATCTCAAGGATTTCTTCAGGTGAAAATTTGTTACTCACGGCGCCGGTTGAATAATCGACTTTGCTTGCAATTGTTCCCCCGGTATGAAGAATCGTAACTTTTGGAAGCGTTTGTGATTGTTTAATTTCAGGTTTCTTAGAGGGTTCGCTTGAAATTTCAGTCTCCTCAATATTCTGTAAGTCTGTAAGGGGTACTTGCATGTTGTAACCTGAATCCAGTTTGAGATTAATTTGGTTCTCATCAGCCTGAATGACGAGACCTTCCATGGTCTGTCCGCCGTACTCGAATCTGATGTGCTGGCCCTCTTTCATAATATCCTCTCTGTCGATATGATATTAATAAGGGTTGTCTTTTGTCAGGACGAGGGTTGAGTGTTTCTTTAGAAACTGGGCGAAACCCGAATCAACTCTCGACGGAGGAGAGTGTTTTCGACAACCAGAAAAAAAGAAAAAAAGAAGTTTATTTGAGACTCTCAAGCTCTGAAACAACCTTACCATAATCAGAACTCAGGCTCAAAAGGTTAAACTCAGTACCTGCTATCTGGTTGTTACAGTTAACCTGCACTCCGTTCTCAAATACTGGCTTCATCAGGTTGTCGTAAGGAGTTCCTGATTGCCACAGAATGCTAGATTCAAGGTCCAGATACTTAAAGCCACTATCCTTACAAATCTGGTCAACGACATTCTTGTCGACAGAATCTGTGTACTGGCTTGCCAGTTCCCAAGGGTTCTGACCATCTGCAAGAGGTACCTTGTACTGTTCCTCGAGAGTGACCTTTTCTTCCAAAAGTCCTGCTATTCGCTCTGTCTTTTTTTGTTCAGCTATCTCCTCTGGTGTTGGTGCAACAACCTCTGGAGTCTCTTCAACGACTGGTTCTGGGTCACTGCCACAACCGTATAAACCGAATGCAGCGATGCCGAAAGCCGTTCCTATGCCTAATGTTACATATCTTTTCATAATTACACCCCTGTTACTCTTTTCAAGGGGTATTAATAATCTTTTTGGTATATTTCAGCCATAATAGCTTGGTTTTTCCTGTTGAAGTTGTCTTCCTCTGGCCTGTCTGAACTGTCCTTCCAGCTCTTCGTAAGCCTTTTGTATCTCCTTTGAGGCAGAAGGACGAACCTTATCAAGAGCTTTTTCGAAGTATTTCTTTGTGACCTCTTTTGCTTTTATATCGTCACGAAGGGTGAGCATTGCAGCTTCCCTACACACTGCAGCGATATCAGCTCCGACATAGCCGTCAGTTCTGCTGACAAGCTCTTTGATGTTTACATCGTTAGCAATTTTCATGCCTTTTGTGTGAACCCTGAATATCTCCTCTCTGGATTCTAGTTCAGGAACTGGTACGAGAAGAATTCTGTCAAACCTTCCTGGTCTCAACAAGGCGGTATCAATCATGTCAGGTCTGTTTGTTGCAGCAACAATTACGATATCGTTCAACTCTTGTAGTCCATCCATCTCTGTCAAGAGCTGGTTGACAACCCTTTCAGTAACTTCATTCTCACTATTTTGGCCTCTGTGAGGTGTTATAGAGTCCATCTCATCAAAGAAAATGATACATGGACTGGTCTGTCGAGCCTTTTCGAAAATCTTTCTAACCGCTTTTTCAGATTCGCCCACCCATTTGCTTAGTAGTTCAGGTCCTTTGACAAGGATAAAGTTGGCTTCAGATTCGTTTGCTACTGCTTTAGCAAGCATTGTTTTTCCTGTTCCGGGAGGGCCGTACAATAAGACACCCTTCGGCGGACTTACTCCTAACCTTGTGAATGCCTCCTTGTGTTTCAATGGCCACTCAACAGCCTCAATTAGTTCCTGTTTCACTAGAGCAAGACCTCCAACATCTTTGTACTGTACATTAGGTTTTTCAATCAAAACCTCTCGTAAAGCAGAAGGTCTGACTGTTTTCAACGCCTCTTTGAAGTCTTCCTGAGTAATGATGAGTTTGTCGAGAACCTCTTTTGGTAGTTCATTATCATCTTCGCCCACGTGAATATCAGGTAAAACTCTTCTTAGGACAATCATGGCAGCTTCTTTTGCTAACGATGCAAGGTCAGCTCCTACGAAACCGTGTGTTATTCTGGCGATATCTTCAAGGTCCACTTTCTCTTTTCCTTTGTCTTCCAAAGGCATATTTCTAGTATGGATCTTCAGAATCTTGCGTCTACCCGCAACCTGTGGTACTCCGATATCGATCTCACGATCGAATCTTCCTGGTCGACGAAGCGCAGGGTCCAGCTGGTTTGGGATGTTTGTTGCTGCGATAACAACAACCTTTCCACGGGTCTTTAGACCGTCCATCATTGTAAGTAGCTGAGCAACAACACGCCTTTCCACTTCGCCTTTGGATTCTTCTCGCTTAGAAGCGATTGCATCAATCTCATCAATAAAAATAATTGACGGAGCGTTCTTTTCAGCCTCTTCGAATTTTTTACGGAGGTTCTCTTCGGACTGTCCGTAATACTTACTCATGATTTCTGGTCCGTTAATAAGCAGAAAATTACTGTTGGTCTCGTTGGCAACAGCTTTAGCCAAAAGGGTTTTTCCAGTGCCTGGGGGGCCGTGAAGCAGTACTCCTTTTGGTGGGTCGATGCCAAGGCGTTCGAAAACCTCTGGGTGCTTCAGAGGAAGCTCAACCATCTCGCGGATTTTTTTGAGTTCTTCATCCAGTCCGCCAACGTCTTCGTACGTTACGTCAAGTTGTTGGTCGTCCTTTACCTCGACAGCTTCAGGGTTGAAAACAACCTGTGTGTTTTCTGTGACAAGAACAGATTTCTTTGCGGGGCTTGCGTCAACAACAATGAACTTTAAATCGCCCAGACCAAACCCTAACATGCTGTCATCGTTTAGCATTGAGAACATCTCGTCAAAAAATGGGTTGTCGTGCATCGTTGTACGTCTCCTTCGGGTTCCTCCCAAGGAAACAATATCTCCTTTCAAAACAGCACGACCAAGTAGCCCGCGCTTGAAAATCTGCGGACTCGCACGAATCATGATTCCTTTGCGCGCGGGTGCTATGGTGATTTTTTTTGCCTCAACAACTTCTGCCTTACGGACTTTTACCATTTCGCCAATGGTTGTTTTGCTGTTGCGCCTTGCCAAGCCATCCATTCGGATTATGTTTAGTCCGATATCACCTGGTAAAGACCTGTCAGCAATCGCAACAGTCTTTCTCTCACCTTCAATCTCGACAATGTTCCCTGGACGAATGTCCAGTTCTTTCATGTAAGAAGTGTCGAGTCTGATAATTCCCTTGTTGATATCGTCCTGAATCGCTTCAGCGACCTTTAGTTGAACCTCTTTTGGCTTTGGCATTCTGCCAAGTATGTTCAGGTTGTATATAAATTGAAATTATTTTCCGACGAGAAAGTTGCTGTTGTATGGGAAAGTAATGAGCCTCAAACTTTATAAACCACAGAGAGGGCACGATACCTATTATGGATTGGGAATCGGTGGGTCTTATGGCTGGGCTGGAAATCCACCAGCAGATAGGTTTTGAAGGAAGTAGGAAACTGTTTTGTGATTGTCCTGCAGAGATTATAGAGGGTGAACCTGACATACTATTCAGTAGAAAGCTGAGAGCAAGCGCGGGCGAGACCGGAACCATAGATGTCGCTGCTGCAGCTGAGCAAAAGAAAGCTAAGAAGTTCACATACCACGGTTTCAAAAACTGTTGTTGTCTTGTAGAAATGGACGATGAACCTCCGCATGCTGTAGACCCTGAATCAATAAAGACAGCGTTGATGGTTTCCAAAATCCTTGGCAGTAATATTCTTTCAACAGCACAGTTTATGAGAAAAACAATTGTTGATGGCAGTAATGTAAGTGGTTTCCAGAGAACAGGTTTGATAGCCATTGGAGGGACGATTCCAGGGCTTGATTTTGAAGTGAATATTCAAACAGTGGCTGTCGAAGAGGACGCAGCGAAAATTATCGAACGCACACCAACTGAAGACAAGTACAATCTTTCCAGATTAGGAATTCCGCTAATCGAAATAGCAACGGACCCCGACATGAAAACTCCTGAACAGGTCCAGCAGACAGCTGCCCAACTGGGAATGATACTTAGGTCTACAAAGAGGGTTAAGAGAGGATTAGGAACTATCAGGCAGGATGTTAACGTTTCAGTTTCTGGGGGGAATAGGGTTGAGATAAAAGGTTGTCAGGACCTAAGAACTATGAAAAAAATAGTTGAGAACGAAGCGTATAGACAACTTAGACTAATAAAACTAAAAGAAGAAAATCGCGAGCTTAGAACAGGAGATATTCTTGATGTGAAAAAAGAGTTTGAAAGTTCCGAAAAAGTATTCATCAAGAACGCAATTAAGAGTGGAACTGCAACAGGAGTTTGTATTAACAAAACTCACGGACTTTTCGGAATAGAACTCTGTCCGGGTCTGAGAATTGGCAGGGATTTAGCAGACCTTGCAAAAACAAAAGGGTTTGGAGGAATTATTCACTCTGATGAAGACATTTCCAAGTACGGTCTGGAGTCTGATGCTCAGTTGAGAGATGCCCTGGGTTGTGACCCAGAAGATGCTTTTATAGTTGTACTGGGCAAACAGGATGAGGCAGAAAATCTTTTGAAAGAGATATTGTTGCCCAGACTTTCCCAACTATTTGTTGGTGTGCCAAAAGAGGTGAGAAAAGCCAATGATGACGGCACGACAAGTTTTCTCAGGCCAATGCCTGGCGGTGCCAGGATGTATCCTGAAACAGATATTCCCTTGTTTAAATTGGACCTGGATGTTGAAGTACCAAAATTACTAACGGATCAAATAGGAGATGTTGCCAAAGAGACTGGCTTGTCAAAAGAATTGGCAAGAGAGATTGTTTTGAAAGGAATTCCAATCCAGGAGTACAAATCAAAGTATCCTGGGCTCGAATATTCTTTCCTCTCCAACGCATTAATTGAATGGCCGAAAGATATTTCGGCAAGGGTGGGGGATATTCCGGAACCTGAAAAGTATGTTGAGCCTCTACTGAAAGATGTTGCGGAAGGAAAGATTGCAAGCTCATCTGTTAAGGCCGTACTAAAACAGGTTGCTGAAAAGATAAAGAAAGGTGAAACCGTGAAACCTGATGAGGTCATGAGTTTAGTTGAAGAACAGCTTTCCGATGAGGATTTGAAAAAGATTGTTGAAGAGGTTGTGGCTACAAATCCAGGTTTATCAATCGGGGCATATATGGGTGAAATAATGAAAAAAGCAAAAGGTAAAGCCGACGGAAAAGCTATTATGAAATTTCTTCAAGAGAGGTTAAGAGGTTAGTTTTATGCGTGTGAAGTTTGAAATCCCTGACATAGACTCCTTGAAACAGAAGTACATGATGGTAGATATGCACTTCCACAGCAGATACAGTCATGACAGTAACACAAAAATTGAGGAAATAATCAAAAGGGCAAAAAAACTTGGTGTGACTGTTGCTCTTACAGACCACAACTCAATAAGTGGTGTTTTAGCAGCTGAACAGATTGAGAAGGGGGTTGTTCATCCTGGAATTGAAGTCACAACAAAAGAGGGGAAGGATGTCTTGCTTTACTTCCCAACTGTTAAGGAACTCGAGGATTTTTTTAATATACATATCAAACCTTACGTTAAGAAAAAACTGAGTATCAGGGGAGGAAAAACAGGTGTGCGAATAGAACATTTGCTCTCAGCTGCTGCTGAAACAAGAGCATTAGTAGTGATTCCTCACCCATTTGTTGTAGGTGCGAGAAGGTCTTATCTTTTCTTTAAAAGAAGAATACACCTTCTGGATATGGTGCATGGCATTGAGGTCGCTAATCAAGCTCTTCCTCACAAAGCTAATCTTCTTGCATCTGGTTGGGCACTGGAGTGCAGTAAGTCTATGATTTCAGGTTCTGATGGTCATATTCTAAAGATGTTGGGAACAGCTTTTACTTGTGCGAAAGTGAACTCTTGGGAGGATTTCATTGATGCCTGTAAACGAGATAAGACGGTTGTTGTAGGACAAAAAAGTAAGTTCCATCATCACATTGCTAATCTCGCAAGAATCCTTAAAGAGAAAGGCAGGGTTATTAACAACAGGAAAATTAGTAACGGGGAATCCTAGATTAAGGCGAGATACCCCGCGCACCAGACCATTCCTTCATATGTAATGTACAGAGTTCTTTTGAAAGGCTCGCTGTTTTTGTCGTATACTTCAAGAAAAGTGTGGTTATCCTTGATAAGTTGCTCATATTTTTTTAAGTGCTTTTCGAACAGCGCTTTGTTGGTTTTTTTCAGAACTTCAAGGTATGCCAGTCCAAGATGAGTCCAAATACTGTGCGTCTCATAATCATGTGCGAAGATGGCAGAAGGGTGAGCTTTTCTTATTTCTTTTTTCTTGTCTTTTGCGCTAATGTATCTCAATGGAAATGGTTTGTCGAGGCCTGTGCTTTGAATATGCTTCATTGCGGAAACTAAGCGTTTCTTGTCATCATCGATACCAAACCAGAAAGGGAAAATATTAGCGTCTCCTGTTACAATATTCTGTTTGTGCATGTCTGAGTAGTAGAACCTGCCATTCCAATACTCTTCAACAAGGATTTTCTTTAGTTGTTCATAAGGATATGGAAAGTCTAACTCCAGAAGTGATGATTCTCTTGCTACCACGCAAATCATAACCATATCGTAGCAAGAGGATTTTCTCTTAATCTGATCCCTGATGGATGAAAATCTTTTTTCTTTTGGTAGTAAACTTTCTGGGTTAATGACTTTTGAAACAAATAAGTCAACCTCTTTTTGTAGGAACTCCCTAAACATGTACGCGAGTTTTTGGTTTTCAGTAATTCTAAGAGCGTAGAGTAAAAATGCCAAAGAGTCAGGGCCATAACATGGAAAATCATAGGGCACGCCTTTTGGGCTTATGGCTGTTGCCAGACCCTTTTTACTGAAAACGTTGAGTGCATAGTTTAAAGTAGATTTTACTTCTGATTTTTTTCCCAACAAAACAAGACTTTTTGCAAACAAACCAAAGTCCCTAACATAAAAATCTTGAAAATGTCCACAACTTGTTTTGTAATGTCCTTTTTTGTCGTAAACATTGTTAAGAATTTGTTGGCAAATCTCTCTTGCATCTCCATCATAATGGTCGAACCCCTCCAAGCGGTATCGCATTGCGCGTTTGGCCATTCGCAGGCCTGCTTTTATGTGTTCAAAGGTTTTCATCTGTTATTTCTTTTCTTAAACAAGTCGCCTTTTTCAAAGTCTTCATCTACCTGTGTAGTACTCTTAGCCAATCTCTTGAAACTGAATTGGTAGAATACCATGAAGATTAATCCCAAGGCGGTCCATACCAAGTCACGTCCTCTGATGAGGAACGCCAGAGCCACTCCAGTGGCGCCTGAAAGTTTCAGGACCTTGGCAGCTGAGAGCTGGCCCAGTTCTAAAGTACCCATTGCTGCAGGTACTGGAATGGAGTATGCCAAACCAACACCAGTAAGAATAAGGAATATCTGTGTAACGCTGGCGGTTTGACCTAGTGCTAGAAGAACAAACCTGTACTCGAAGTACATCAGGATCCAGAGCAAAATCATAATCAAAACAAGTCCTTTGAAGTATTTGGTCTTCTTTCTGTAAAAATTCTCTATGTTTCTCTCAACAGAAGTGAGGTTTTTCTCTATAGGTTTGAGTTTTTTCCATTTGTGAAGCCTGAAAAACATGAAAAGGTCCATGAACATGCTTCTTTTACTAAGAACTCCTGCGATAAATATGCCTATCAGAAGCATAAGAACGAAAGAGAGAACGAGGAAAAAAATCTTCATTCTCCCATCAACGAGGACGCTGTTAAAGATAAGGAGTGCGCCGACAAAGAAAAATAAAACGTCGATAATTAACTCTATGCTTTTGTCGATGATAACATTGGAGAATGCTTTGTCTGTTGGAATTCCTTCGCGTTTTAGCAAAAATCCCCTGACAGGTTCACTTCCTGCGTGCATTGTAGGGGTCAGATAACCGACTGAATAACCCACTAAGCGGTAAGCGAACAATCTATGAAATGGCACGTGGAGATTCTGACTCTTAAGAACTATCTGCCATTTCCAAGTAAGTCCCATTGCGATAAATAGTGATGTGAACAGGAAGCATGCGAAAAACACATAGTTTATGTTGGCAAAAACATCTACGATATTTTTTGGACCTAATTGCCAGGTAATCAGCGCAACTACAAGTATACCAAAAAGTAATGTCTCGATAGCCCAGTGCCTAAACCTGACCATACGGACCTGAAGGGATTTGAACCCTCGACCTACTGATTAGGAGTCAGTCGCTCTATCCAAGCTGAGCTACAGGTCCACCTTCTCTGAGGGGCTGGAAGGCCTTTTTAAACGTTTAGTAGGATTATTATAATTCCTCCATATTAGAACATCATGCTCGGTAAGTTCGAAGATGAGTTTGACGTTGGAAAAATATGGGTTGTTCCTATTAGAAAGTACTGTGAAAAACCTTGGGAATACTTTCAGGGGTGTTTCAAAGCGCATTTAGGGTTTGACCTTGAGCTTACCGAGACGGTTTACAAAGGAAAACCAAAAATTGTTGATGATGGCATTGATGCATATGTTGTGGATGTGCCAGAAGGTCGTGAACAGGAGATTGCGGATTTGGTAAACAACCTGCCTGAAATTGACTGGGCTCAGAGAAGGAATCTGTCCTGGTTAGATCGAGTCGCTATAAGAGAAGAACTGGAAAGACGGGTTAGCAATATTGATATTGATGGAGGTGCTCAATACCTAGAGGACCTGGAAAACATAATTGAGTATTCAAGAGAGGCGATTGGGGAAGAACAAAGACTTCTTAAGCCATAATAAATTCTCGTTGTTATGATTTTAAAGCAGGTGCCTGAGGATTTCCAGGTTTTTGAAATTTCAGAAAGATTTCTGGACGAGAATGGGAGATTTGAATTGTACAGGATGACAAAAACAGAATTAAACACTGAACAGGCTGTACAAATCATTGCCGACTTTTTGAAAATCCCTCGAAAGAGGATTGGGGTAGCGGGCACTAAAGATAGAAATGCAATCACTGAACAGGATATTACTATCGAAGGTAATCATAAAGAGCATCTTCGACATTTTAAACACGAAAAAATTCGTCTTGAATACACAGGAAGATTCAAAGAGTCTCTAAGATTAGGGATGCTTGAAGGCAACAGGTTTGTTATCACCGTAAGAGGTCTTAAAGACGAGCAACTTAGAGAGATTGAGAAAATTCCCAACTATTTCGATGAACAGAGATTCTCGACAAACAACGTTGAATTAGGAAGACATATTCTGAAGTCCGAGTTCAAAGAGGCGTGCGAAATCATAAGTCGAACCGACAGGAGATTTGGCGAAAAAATTGATGCTCACTTGGAGGAAAACAAGAACGATTATGTTGGGGCTTTGCTATTAATGCCAAGGTTCGTTCTTCTAATGTATGTTCACTCCTTTCAGAGTTTTCTTTTCAACAAGGCTCTGGAAATTAACAATGAGTCAGAATTAGTGCCAATCATAGGGTTTGCTTCAGAACTGAACCCTCCATACGATGAAATCTATGAGACTTTACTTGAGGAACAAGAAATGGTTCAAAGGGATTTTGTCGTCAGAGAAATCCCTTGGCTGACAGTGGAAGGCACAACAAGAAAGTCCCATTTCAATCTTGAAAGTTTTAAGGCTTCAAAAAGAACTGTTGATGAGTTGAATCTTGGGTTTGAAAAACAAACCCTGGAATTCAGATTGCCCAAGGGGTGTTATGCAACTATGGCTGTGAAATATCTTTATTCAAGTCCGCGCTGAATATCTTCAGCAACCTCTTGAATATTTTTTGTACCGTCAATTTCAAGAAGAACATCTCGGTAGTGTGATGCAAGAGGTTCCGTGGATTCGTGATAGAAACTTAATCTCCTTTTAATTGAACCTTCAGTATCGTCTTTGCGGTTTGTTAATTCTTTGCCACAAATGTCACATTTGCCCTCTTCTTTAGGTGGTTTGTATTTGGTGTGGAACGAATGGCCTTCAGGACATTCTCTTCTTCCTGTGATGCGTTCAATGGCCACAGCGTCAGGTACCTCTATTAGAATTGCCTTGTCAATTTTTGTGATAGAATCTAGGATTCCCGCTTGGTGTATGTTCCTTGGGTACCCGTCGAGGATGAACCCTTCACTTCCTTCTATTGCTTTTTTGACTATTTCGTCGGTTATTGAATCTGGTACCATATATCCTTTATTCATCATATCTTTAATTTTGAGGCCTAGCTCTGAACCGGACGCAACCTCTTCTCTGAGTTTCTCTCCTACACTGATGTGGGGGATATTCATTCTTTTGGCCAGTATCTCTGCCTGGGTTCCTTTTCCGCTTGCCTGTGGTCCGAATATTAACAGTTTCATCTTTTTTATCGATTGTCAGTTGTTTTTAAAATTTTGTCATAACTTGTTTGTTTTCTGTTGTTTTCTTGACAAATGTCTTGAGTTTGTGACTGAAAAAGATAATTGGGAATCTCCA
This sequence comes from uncultured Methanosarcinales archaeon, assembly GCA_964589765.1. GTDB lineage: Archaea > Nanobdellota > Nanobdellia > Woesearchaeales > UBA525 > UBA525. The sequence continues at coordinate 25,772 of CAZPUM010000009.1, read as the reverse complement.
GAAATATTTATAAATGGTAACTTACGGTAATACGATAGTCATACAAGGCTACAGCGATAACCGGTTAATAACTGTTGTTTATGGATATTAAACCAACGAGAACAACACGCAGGTAATACAAGTGGCACACAAAAAGGCCAATGACGGACTCGAAACAGTAAACGTACGTCTTCCAGATGAGATAGTGCGTATTCTAGACAACTTAGTGAAACGTGGACTCTACTCTAGTCGTTCTGAAGCGATAAGAGATTTCTCAAGAGACTATGTGACGAGAGGTGGAGGACGTGGCTGAAAAAGTTGTCAGTGTAAAAATGCCTTCATCCCTTGTAAATGAACTACGAAAACTTCAGGAAAAAAACCATTATCTTGACCTTTCAGAACAGTTGAGAAGTGTTGTCAGACAGAAGTGCCTTGAACTGTCAAACCCTTACACTGAAGGTCTGAAAAGCCTCAGAGCAGATTTAACAAGGGACGCATCAGAATCAAGTGCGGAGCGGGCAAAAGAAAAAGTCTTGAGAGACCTTATACAACTTCTCAAGGAGGATGAAAGATGAGAACTATAATCCCCGCTCTGCTGTTCATACTCCTGGCGATGCCTGTGATGGCATCCGTAGACCTGGTTTCACCTAGCAATGGATATGCTACTGCAAACTCTACAATTTACTTTGATTATCTCCCTATAATGGATGATTTGGAAAGCTGTACAGTTTTAGCAGGACCATACAATTTTCCTGATACAAATGTGGATCCGGGAACCTTGAACTCGATAGGTATACAGAACATCGACCAGGGAAGTTACAGATGGAATGTAACTTGCTACGCGGTAAACGAAACTGAGACATCCGCTTCAAGATGGTTCACTGTGGACCAAGAAAGTCCATCCCTGATAATAATATCTCCTCAGAATGATGGTGAAGGAGAGGTTCTATCTATAGACTTCGTTGTATCTGATAACATAGACTCTGAACTGGAATGTCAGCTTACCTGGGGAGACGAAATAATTGACACGGTTGTTGTCACAAACCAGACCAGGTTTGTAAAGAACTATACGAGATATCCTGGAGAAAAAACTCTGAACATAACTTGTCAGGATGATGCAGGCAACGTCGATTCAGAATCTGTCCAGTATGATATGGAGCCAGAACTGTTCCTAAATCTAAACACTGACAAAGATAGTTATGGGATAACAGAACAAGTAAAACTGACGATAGACACTGTGCCAACATCGAACATCACAATTGATGTATGTCCAAACGAGGCAGGTTTCGTTGTCTGTTCAAGTGCAATAATTACCACAGAAGAATTCCCTCAAACAATAACACTTCCCAACATGAACAAAACAGGAGAGTATGTGATTGAAGGGTTTGTGAGACTTGGCGACCAAACTATTCTGGAAAGAATAACCTACAGTATTGACAACACAATGAGTGTTAAACTAACTGAGAACGAAGAGCCTAAAAAATCAGAATTGTTCACAGTTTCCGCAAGTGCAACAGGGGGTATAGCACCATACAGGTATGTGTGGAAACTGCACAACGGAACAGTGGTTGAAACTGGAAACAGCGTCAACATTAACTTCACAACAAGCGGTGAAAAAAGTATTAACCTTACAGTTTACGATGATGCTCTTAATCAGGTAAGCCAATCAAAAATTTACTCGATAAAACCAGTATATGATGTGACATTCTTTGTCAAAGACAACAATACAGGTGAGGCAATTGTCTCAGCAGATGTTGAATTCGCTGACATGAAAGAAAAGACAGTTTCAGACGGGAGAGTTTTTTTCAGGGTAGAAAGCGGAACCCACACTCTGTTTGTATCAAAGCCAGGCTATGACTACTACATATGGGACATATTTGTTAACAAAACTACAAGTCTGATTATTAACATGGACCGTTCACAGCAATCACTGTCTGTGGACTGGGTATCGCCTGAGTCTAATGCGCAGTTAAGTTCACCTGTGGAACTGCAATACAGCTTTCAGTATGACAAAACATCCACCTGTACTTTGTACATAGAGATGGAAGAGGGCTGGTATGAAGAGAACGGCACAAACACACATTCAGAACCAGGAACATATAGTTTTACAAGAGATTTGACTCCAGGAGTTTACAACACAAAGGTAGGGTGTGTTGACCTTTCAGGCCTATCTGCTGAAACAGAGTCAAGAAGTTTCACAGTTACAGGAGATGAACTCGGAACCGAAACATTACAGGCCAACACTGAGCCTGCACCTGAGGAATTGAATATAGCTGCAGAAAACGTTCAGAAAATTATTGACAGGTTAGAACAGGCTGACAGGGACACGCAAAAAGCCATTGCTTCTCTGGAGATTGACAAGAGGTTGCGAAATTTGGCTAGAACTTTGAAACAGGCAGTCAGGGATATTGACAGTCTTAATTATCGTGCTGATTTGAATTCAGAACAGAGACAACAAGAAAGAAAAAAGATATTGGACAATGCAAAAGAGCTTCTTGAAACAACTCCTGTGGATATTAGGGTTGCGGATAAGAACACTTTTGTTGATTATGTAGAAGAAACTGACCTTGATTCAGTTTTTGAGATGCTAAAGGGTGTTGAAGGATGGGAGGACTCCAAAAGTATTAGAAAGAAAATACTAGAAGACCAGCAGAAGTTCACTGTAAGCTCTACAGTTTATCACATAGATTTGGCATACAACTCAGGAGATACAGAACAAGTTACATTAATATCGAGAGATTTTACATTCAAAGAAGGCATTGAAGACGGGTACCTTATACTTGAACTTATTCCAAAAGATGTTCTGAACTCTGCAGAAAGTATTGAGTTGTTGACAAAAGGTGAAGTGTTGAAAGAAGATCCTGTACTGATGTTCAAGAAACAAGCCAAAGTAGAGTATTTGGTAAAAAAGAAAGTGGATGACTTAAAATCAAGACAGATACAGACTATGCTAACAAGAAACTACGTTGAAGCGGGAACTAAAGTAGACGCATTTGTTTTGTTGCCCATATCTTTCCGTGGGTGGACTGTTCCTGTTGTTCTTGTAGTCCTCCTGATTGTTTTTGTCTATCTTGGATTCCATTTCAATATGCTACAAAAAATCAAGTATCTCATATACAAAATTGGGCGTAATGAAGAAGTACACTATCTTAGGGTACTCATTGGAGACGCAGAGGACCAGTTAGATGCTCAAAACTACGACAAAGCGGATATGCTGTACAAAGAAATACGGATGTCTTATGAAACTCTGCCAACTCCTGCAAGAAACGATTTGTACGAGGAGGTAATGTCGCTTGTCCACAAGATGGACGGGTACTATTTCAACATGATAATGATAGAGCTTGACCGCCATCTCAAAAATGGTGACATGGAAGCAGCAATAGAATCCTATGAGAAACTTACAGGAACATATGAGCGACTGGATGAGGAGCGACAGCAAAAACTTGTCAAAGCAGTTATGGGCATGGCAAAGAGACTTGGTTTAGAGGTGCCTGTATGATGAAGAAGGTAATCACAGGACTCTTGCTTGTGTTTTTAGTCTTCTTTGCTTTCCAAGGACTTGTCGTAGTCAAAGATTATGTCGGTTACGCAACTCACGCAGGCAAAGGAGGAAACATATACGAGCTGTTAATCAAACACCCCATTCCAGTAACCCAATGGGCTGGGCAGTTCGGGGTCGCGGTAAGAGCAGACGGGTATAACTTTCTTCAATCAGAGAACTTGGTGGGGGGTGAGATAGAATCGGAGAACCTATTATTCAACTGTCTTGAGCCAGATATTCCTCACGAAATCTATGCTTCGGTTTATCCTGATTTCGATTTGTCATCCGCATTCCCGGCGGACCCCGCAGATGTCGACACGTTCTATCAACTTGATCCTATCGCTGTAGACCTGGCTGTGAACACCTTCACAAAAAATATCACGTTTGACTTGGGAACACTATCAATAACCGCGCCAGGTACTTATACGTATGAGATTGGAAACATGATAAATCCGGTTACTTTTGCAACTGCGGCTATTGAGGACGCACAAGGCAGGATAGGATTCATGATTTATGCAACAACAAACTTCACGTTCGGGTTTAGTGGAGAGGTAGTGAACTATCAGGCACTACTTCCTATGATGAGTAACCAGACCGAGACTAAGTACTATTTCTATACAGACCCTAACGATGTATGCCCAGAAGGTGAAGGAGAGGAGCCTCCGAGGTGTACAGTTGAAGGTAATGTTACAACCGAATCAGGCACAGCCTTGGCAGATGTGATTGTGGATGTTGCTGGAAACGCAGCACTAACAAACCCGTCAGGATTCTATAATCTTTCAACCAGGTCAGGGGCGTGGCGAATATTTGGAATCAAAGAAGACTATTACACCCACGTAAACAATCTGACATGCCCCGAAAACGAAACAGTGTATTACAACTTTGTTATGGTTGAGATTACCAACGAGACCAATCCAGATATAGGACCAGGAACAGACTCGCCAGGAGACAGCACCCAAGACAATGTTGATATTGGTCCAAACCAAGACTTGGGTCCGGGACAGTCGGATGGAGAAGACGTTGGTCCTGGTGAGATTCCTCCTGTTCCGTTTGTAGAAGAGCCGAAAGAGATTGAAGGAATAGATTATGTCATCAGCCTCAGTGAGCTAAAGAGAAAGATAAGGGTGGACCAGTTTCATCAGGAAGCCCTGTATGTTTACAGCTTCAGAAAACAACCAATCAATGTAGAGTTCAAAATTGTTGGTGATGAAAATCTATCTCGTTTGTTAAGTCTTGACAGAGAAAATATAGTGGTAGAACCTAACTCAAACGAGAACATCGTAATAACTATTTTCGGCAGACAACCTATAGGAATATTTGAGGGTAACCTGACAATTGATGGCGATATAAACGCAACAATCCCTATAGAGATTGAGATAATACCCAAGGAAAGAAGCCCTGTAGAAGCATTAATTATGACTTTGGAAACAAACCAGAAAGAGACTTTACCAGGTGAACAATTCAAATTCAAATCTGATATGAGAAACATGCTTCTGGATTATCCTTACACGGTAAACCTATTCTATACAATCCAGCCTCTAAACGGAAACGGGACGGTCTGGCAGTATCAAACAAATGTGTTCCTGAAGACCGCCTTCAGCATTATCCGAACGGTCAACCTGCCAAAAGACCTGGAACCAGGGGACTACATACTTAGAGCTAATGCTGAGTACCTTGATTTCACATCAAGTGTGAGCACCATCTTCAGAGTAAATGTGCCATTCTGGCAGAGAACCATGTTCGGTCTGAAGAACTGGCTATGGCTATTGATTCTGTTATTCTTACTTGCCTGTGTAACAGCAGGATTCATGATTTATAGGAATATTCAGAGCAAGAAAAAATATCACCTGAAAGTTGAACTGGACGAATTGCCTAAACCAGGCCCGAGAAACATCTTTGTTGGGAAAATCGCGGAGACCGAACATAAGACTTACATGAACCTTGAAAATTTCAAGGTCCACACAATTGTGGCAGGTTCCACCGGAGGTGGAAAGTCTGTCAGCGCCCAGGTTGTTGTTGAAGAAGCGCTTGACAGAGGTGTCAGCATAATATGTTTCGACCCGACAGCGCAGTGGACTGGAATGCTCAGGCCATGTAAAGACAAGATGATGTTCTCGCTGTATCCATTCTTCGGTATGAAGAAAAACGAAGCAAAAGCTTACAACGGAAACGTAAGAATGATTCTAGACCCCAAGGAACTGATTGATATCAAAAAGTACTACAAACCCGGAGAGATTCAGGTCTTTGCATGTCATAAACTAGACCCTAAGGATATGGACATAGTTGTTGCAAACGCAATTAGAGAAATATTCCATGCCAACTTCCAGGAAAGCAAGCCGTTAAAGATTATGTTTGTATTTGATGAGGTTCACAGATTGTTGCCTAAATTCGGTGGTTCAGGAGATGGATTCCTACAGATTGAGAGAGCCTGTCGTGAATTCCGTAAATGGGGTTTGGGTGTGATGCTAATATCGCAAGTTCTTTCAGACTTCGTAGGCACTATCAAAGCTAACATCAACACAGAAATCCAGATGAGAACAAGAGACGAAGGAGACCTTGAGCGCATACGACAAAAATACGGGGAAGATGTATTGAGAAGCCTGGTTAAAGCAACTGTAGGAACAGGGCTTGTAGAAAACCCCGCATATAACAGAGGTAAACCTTATTTCATCGCATTCAGACCACTCAAACACTCTGTTGAAAGGATGGCTGACGAAGAGATTGAGGAGTACAACAAGTATAACGATATGGTTGATGAACTAGAGTTCAGTCTTGAACAACTGGAGGAAGAAGGTGTTGATATTTTCGACCTGAAGTTGGAGCTGAAACTTGCACTCGACAAAGTAAAACAAGGCAACTTCAACATGGTCAAGATTTACGTTGATGGACTAAAACCAAGAATAGACAAGCAGTGGGAAAAAATTGGCAAGAAACCAAGAAAGTATGAGCGAAAGCTTGTTGATATGAAAGAGCTGAAAAAAGACCTTGAACAGGCAGAGAAAGAGAGAGCAGAGTATGAAGCCAATGAAGAGTCCAACAAGCCTGTTGAACAGAAGAAGGAATGGGAGTGGGCAGACGACGCCCCACCAGATAAAATTCTTGATTTAAGCAATGGAATGGTTGTTCTATCCCTGGCAAACCTCTACGACGAGATTGCTGCGATGAAGGACAAGGACTGGGAGGCAGAGGTGGATGATAATCACAACAACCTTGCAGACTGGGTTCTTAACACCACAGGATTGGAGAAACTCGCAGCCAATCTTTATGCAACAATCGACAAGGACGAGGCAATTAAGATATTAGACCAATTCAAACAAGGAGGCCTTGATGCTCTTGATGACAAGAAACTTCCTGACAAAAGAGGAAGTTCTGAAGATAAAAAAGACGACGATAAAAAAGAAGGTAAGAAAGAAGAATCCACAGCAGAAAAGAAAGAGCCCTCTGAAGATAAAACCGAAGAGTCAAAACCCAAAGAGGCAGAACCAAAGGAACAATCTCCTGCAGGAGATGCCAAATCAGAACCCCCTGAAAAGTTAGAGGCCACAGAACAAGAATATACTGAAGATAAGTCAGAAAAATCGGATAGTAAAGTAGGCGAAAAAGAAGAGGCACCTCCAAAAGAGAAACCAGAAATCAAAGAGCCGGTTGAATCTGGGATAAAGAAAGCTATTGTAGATTCTGAAGACGATGTTATAAGGGATGCCGAAGATAAGATTAAGGAGCAGAAGAAAGCCCTTGAATCTGAAATAAATTCAGAAGCACGGCAGAAAACAGAAGCGCCACAACCCAAACGTCATTATGAAAACCTGGTGACTGGTGACCCTGCTGAGTTTTTCAGACTAGAGGATGGAACTGAGATAAAAGGTGTTGAAGAGCTCGCAGAAAAACTGGAAACAATGGACGAGAGCATATTCAAAAATCACGTTTCAGATGATTACAATCACTTTGCAGACTGGATAAGGGGTGTTTTCCATGCAAACGATTTGGCAGAAGAGATTTCGCACGCGAAAACTAAGGACGAGATTAGGAGGGCGATAGCATGAGTATGGACTTTTCAAAAGAACTGCCAGAAGAGAAATGGTTCCATATAGTCGCGGGGTCAACAGTGAAGTCTTTGCTCGACCTTTTTGAAGCTATACCTAGAATGAATGAGTTCCAGTTCGAGCACCATGTTCACAACGGCAAAAGCGACCTGGCAAAATGGGTGTTTGACGTTTATGGTGACAGTTCACTGGCAAAAGAGATAGGGGAAGCAAAGACCCGAGAAAAATTATTTGGTATTCTAGGGCACATGCTTGGAGAATGCTCAGGTGAAGAGATAACGTCAAAGACTACAGACTTGGCGAGCGTCAGAGTCAAACCTGAGAACTGTTTCCTGATTCACAATGGGCCTGCGATATGTAATCTGCCAGCTTTCAAGAGATTCCTCCCCAAGATGACTGATGCCCAGTTTTACTTCCATGTAAATGGTAGCAAAAAATGATTTTGCCAAGTGGGCAACAGATGTTTACTCTAACAAGAGGCTAACAGAACTGTTCAAGAAAGCACAAACAAAGGAACAACTGGCCAAAGCGCTTGAAGATGTGATAAGACCTGAGGATGAAAAGATGGAGGAGGAGGTTAGGGCATTAAAGGAGCAGAAGGCAGATTTCGAAAGGCCCCAAATGGGCATAGACGACGAACAATTTGATGAAATCCGAGAAAAGTACGAAACAAAGAACGAAAAAATAGCCGACCGGTTTGATGATGTGGCAAGTAGAATTGAACAATCCATGAAAGATGACATGCCACAGGAGACGGAGAATAGAATTGACGGACTTAAGTCTAGGTACGAAGATATACGCCAGAAAATTACTGATTTGAGAAAGCAGGGCAAAGATATGTTCATACCTTCACTTATGCTCAGGATGTTTTTAGGAAATCTTTCTGTGGCAATTATAACGCGCGAGGCAGACGATTTCAAAAAAATAGACTCCTTGCTAGATGAGGTCGAACAGGAGATGAGAGATTCAATTAGCAAACCAGTGGTTGATGTTAAAAGAGAGGTCCTGATGATGGCCGGAATAAAACAGGAGAAGGAAGCATAAGCATAAATATTGACGGTAATTTAAAATGATAGAGGTGAGAAGTGGGAATATTTGGTGGTTCAGGTAAATCTCGTGACGAGATAATCGCGGAGTCTGCAGAACTTAACATGCAACCAGAAGATGACAAGAAATCTTCAGACGAAGTCTCAACTGGAAACCAGAAGATTGACATAGAGCTCACCAAAGTCAAAGGCAGATTGGAAGGCCTTGATGAAGTAAGAAAGGCCAACTCTGACAGGTTCTCAAGAATTAGCGAACAGATAGGCGAACTTCGTGGAATGATTGTAGACACAAACAAGGCGATGAGCAAAGTCGAGGTATCCTCGACAAAAGCGGTCGACCTTGTCGAGTCAGTCCATCCTGAAAAACTGATGATAGAGGTAAGGCGACAAGATGGAAAAGTCGAGTCCTTACGCGCAGCTATTGAAAGTAATGAGGCCATCATGAAAGATTTGATGCTCGAGCTGAAGAAGATGCGAGATAAAATGAATTTTTACAAAGGTATTGAGCAAGTAATAAATCTTAACGAAGAGATTAAGCAAGAACTTGCAACTATAAAGAAAGTCGAAGCTACAATTGAAAGGCATGCTGACAAAGTTGAAACTATCTTTGTGGAGGTTGAAAAGAAATTCTCAGACTTTGACAAATTCAATGATATAACGAAGGATCTGGATAAATCATTCAAGCGCTTGACAGGTGACTTTGAAAAGATTAGGACAAAAACTGAAATGAAACTTGAACGCAAAGAGTTTGTAGATATGCTTGACAGATTCAACGAGTTTGAGAAACACACAACAAACCTTTTGAGATTATTAGATGAGAGAAATAAGTCTGTTAAGGATGAACTTCACGCACAGTTCAGAGCTCTAGTGAAACAGTATCAGAAGAGACTTGACTCTATGCAACCAAAACCCCTTAAAGATATAGAACAGAAAATCAGAACTGAGGTCGAAGCAGAGCAAAAACCTGATGATGTATCCGGAGAAGATTCTGCAGGTAGTGATGTAAAAACTGGAGGAATGTTCTCAAGGATTGGCGGTCTTTTCAAAAAGAATGAAGAGGAGGAGGAACAGCCCGAAATGTTTGAGGAGGACCCCTTGGTTGAATCTGAAAAAGAAGATGAGTCTTCAGAAGAACTGAAGAAGATGGAGGAGGCCAGAAAGGCTTCTGATGAGAAAAAGGAGGCTCATGATGAGGCTAAAGAGACAGATTTGGTTGAAAACCAGGCCGAGCTTAATCAGGAGGAACCTTCCCAGACGCCTGATGAAGAATCAGGTGACTCGGATAAACCTCCTGTTGATACTCCCCAGCCTTCGGGAAAACCGTCAGAGGCACCACCTATACACGAGTTCCATGATAGTGAAGATAAGGATGCTGAAGAAATAAGAAAGGCGGAAGAGGAGGCAAGAAAGCAGAAAGATGAAAGTTAGGGTTTATTTTGTCTTCTAAATATGCCTTTGTACTTTGCTTGCCCTGCTGTTTTTAAAACAATAAGTTGGCAGATTCTCATTCCTGACATGATGTCAATAGTTAATGGTCCAACATTATGAATCTCAAGAACCTCGTGGTTATCTATTCCGGGTTGCATGTAACTAGCAGTAATGTGTACCATCAGACCCATTCTTGCAAACCTGCTTCTTCCTTCAAGAAGACCGCAGTATTTTGATGAAAGGTGTATTTGTTCTTGGGTAATCCCGAGAATGGTCTCTCCAGGTTTCAATCTGATTTTGTCTGAAATAACCTCTTCCATGTATTCATGGTACTTTGTTCTCTCACTGAGTACAACGGGGGTTTTCTGTTTCTTGAATTTTAGAAATCTGTTTGAAAGAGTTAGGTCTATACTTCCAGGGCCTACTTGTGATTCGGTGAATGGATGAATTTTTATCTCTTTTTGGGTTATAGCCTTAAGAATCTCTGGACGGGTAAGCACGGTCATGTTGAGAGCCCCTGAAGAAGCCCTGCCAGTTTATCTTTATCAGATATGTTTCGTATGGCTATTGCGAGCTCCTTGTCTTCAAAGGAGTGTAGTATCCAGTTTACAAAGTCATTTCTCTGTCCTGACACATGATATCTAAACACGGATTCGGGCATGGTTCTTAGGGCTATCTTGAGGTCAAGAAGGCTTGTCAGTTTTCTGCCGTCGTACAAGATAAACTCCTGCCCTGGTTTAACCTCTTTTTCTAGTCTTCTTCTGGTCTTGGCTTCTCCGACAAGTTGTTTTAGTTCTCCTGACCTTTCTTGAATTGCCTGTTCTAAATCGGCAAGACCCTTTTCACACTCTTCTAGCTGTTGCTTGGTGTGGAACCACTCCTGTTCTAAAGTTTTCAACTCAGAAACCTTTTGGTCAAGTTTACTTCTGACCTCGTTGGAGTACACAAGGTACTCTTTGCTCTCTGACATGTGACGGTGGAACTCTTTCATTTTATCGAGGATGTCACCTTCCAGAAGTCCGCCGGCGTCAATATCCTCATGCATCGCGAACTGCGAGAACTCGTCAAAGAAACCTTTTGTGTCTGTGTTTACAGGAAGGTCGATTTTTTCAGGTCTTGTAGATTTCTCTACAACAGGTTGGTGTAGTGAGGCTTCAAACAGGTCTATTTCATGTGAAATGTCATGCTCTTCAATCTCAGGCTCTTTGCTTGGTTTCTTTTTTTCAAGTGCTGTTCTGAGATCGTCAGGTGTGAATGGGAGCTTGGGGCTTTCAGGGAGAGGCTTATCGACAATTTTTCTGGGCTCGGAGTTTGTTCTAGGATGTTCAAATACTTCGCTAGCAGCCTCTGGTACCTCCTTAGGTTTAGCTAGGAGCTCTTCTTCACGTCCGAAAAAGCTTCGGATGTTTTCCAGTATAGTCTTAAAGACCGTTTACCCCACCTCTCCTTTTGTTTTCCGTCGAGACGTTTATATACTTTTCTCAGAGTTTGTTTTAATATTGGCCTCTTCTGTTGGTTTCATAGAGGAAACATTTATATATGGGTATAGGTATTTGTATACTGCTTTACAATAAAGCGTGCGACATCGGTGGACAGAATTTTCGTCGATAGAGCATGCTGGTAGAGTTTCCTATTTTAGGTGCTCACAAAAACTTTCGGGTTTTTGGGTGCTCAAAATGATCCTCATTTAGGTGCGACAAAGGTGAAAAAATGGAACACAGACAAAAAGCAGTAACAATACTTGCATTGTTGTTCATAGGCGTAACCGCTTTTGCGGTCTTTGGTGCAAACGAGCCAGTAGCTCCCAACACATTTGATGTTGAGTGGCAGTCTACGTTTAACCAATCAAACTACGCATTGAGAACACACGACGCGTTTGCAGGTAACATCACAGCGCTTTCGCTGACAGCGGTTTTCCAAACCAAAGCATGGCAGGGTTACTACGGTAACATCACAGCCACTATTACATTGGATGACGCTAACAACAACACATTCTACAACTGGACAGCAGCTGAACCAAGAGGTCAGGTGTATGCAACGTTGAATGACTCAGTAGCCTGGACTACAGTAAGGTGCTTTGACTACGCCAACACAACAGGTGAATGGTGGAGCTCAATTGAAACTTTCTACAACATTGATGTGGACCACGTTGATGGAGTAAATGAGACATTCAACCAGACAAACCACCCTAACTTTGAGGTCGGTTCAAGAACCATGACTGGTTGTCCAACATCCTACGTGTTCAGAGATAACACAGCTCAGGAAACTGACTATGTTAATGTTCTATTATACGATCCAAATAGGGATAGAGGATGGATTTACACGACCCTGGTTGAGAACAAGACAATAGGTTCATCACAGGATGACAAGACTTGCTATAACGGCGAGATTTGTGACTTCCAAATACTGGTGAACGAAGACGGACACGGAACTGATACAGACACGACAACCTACTACTTCTGGGTAGAGCTTGCTTGAGGTTTCGCTTGGTTCCAAACACAAGCCCGGAATCGCACCGTATTTCCTATTTTTCATTTACTATTAATGTATAGGTAGACCAAAATGAACAGACAAAAACAGATGATGGCGTTGGTGCTGATGGCAGTTATGTTTGTCAGCACAATAGTGCTGGTATATGGAGACCCAACTGGGAGCACAATATTGAATTCCGAAACTTTGGGTGCGCCTTCATCTACTGCAGACTCTAGGGCGGATCCAAGAGGCACAATCACTGTTTTGTCTCTGAGCGTTACACAGCAAGACCAGAACTGGAAAGGTTATGTTGGAAATGTTTCTGGTCGATTGACTTTGGATGATGCCAACAGTTTTACAATCTATGATTGGGAGGTTGTTGGTTCGACAGCAGGCGAGGTGTACGTTTCAAGAAACGAGTCGCCTGTCTTTACAAACGTAAGTTGTGTCACTAACACAACAATACAGAAAGATGACACCTTCTTAGGTATTTCAAGTACAGCTGCTGACAGTGTGAACAGAACTTACAGACACTTCAATCACGATGCTATAACAATAGGTGGAAACGTCAATGGTACTAATCCATTGGTGGCAAATTCATGTAGGAGTACTGCCACGTACATCAACGATACCAACCAGACTCTAGATGGATCCCAGTTCTATCAGGCAGTTCTGGCTCAAGACTCTCAGAACAACACTATCTTCATCACAGTTTTGGATGATAATGCTTGGGGTTTCAACAACAATGTATCTGATAATGATGTGAATAAGACTTACGATTTCCAGATAATTATACCAGAAGCAAGTACTGGTTCAGCAACAACATACTACTTTTGGACGGAGTTGGACGGTTAAAATGAAGAACAACAAAGACTTGGCGTTGGCAATCATCCTGGTACTAGGTGTTCTATTCTATGGGCTGTTCACTTCCTATGAAGCCTTGAGTTTTTCTCAGGGGCCTAACAACAGAAACGTAACAATAGATACAAGGCTGAACGTAACCGACTCGTTACCTGAGGTATTGCAGGTTCTTATTGAAGATGGTGCCTCAAACGTCACTCTCACTGCAGGAACTAACACAACATTGAATTGCTCAGCAATCATTAGAGATTACAACGGCGGAACAACAATTACAAACGTATCGGCAAGGTTCTGGCACAATTCCACTTCGAATGACCCTGATGCTGATGACAACAACTATCACTATACTGATGGTAGTTGTATTCTAGGTAATACAGGTTCATTCTTGAGAAATGTTTCGTGCCTTTTCAACGTTACTTACTTTGCGAACTCAGGTTCATGGATATGTAATGTGACTGCATGGGATGACTACGACTTTTCAACAGCGTATAGGTACGGAGAGAACAACAACAACACAAACCTTGATGGTTTGCTAGCATTAAACGTCACTCCTCTAATAGACTATGGTAAACTGGCTGTTGGAGACACTTCGGACTCTCAACAGGCTAATGTCACCAACCTGGGAAATGTTGACATGGATGTCAGCGTAGAAGGGTACGGTGCCGAAAGGTTTGACGGTCTGTCTTTCAACTGTACTGTTGGGAACATCTCAGTAGAATACGAGCTTTACAATATAACTGATTACGGACAGGATACTACCAGGTACATCAACCTCAGTAGTTCACTAACATCGATCCCTAATTTTGGTGTAAGGCAAAACACTAACGATACAGGGTCATCGCTAAACGCCACCTTCTGGGTGGTATATGTTCCGCCCAACCCATTTGGAATCTGTAATGGTTCCATAATCTTCCAGGCGGAAGCATACACATGATAGTTACCAACCACCTTTGTTACCACCAACCAAACGACGACGGGTGCCTAGCACCCTAGTAATAACCCAACCACGCCCCCCGGTTCACCGGCCGGGGGCTTTTTTTTCTTAACCTAGTTCAGCCCAGAAGTAATATGTGTTGGGTGTTGTTACTGTCGGGTCTTCTGCAACTATCATCTGGAAGTCAAACTGACTGTTATCATAACCTGCCGTGCTGTCCTCGAGCAGTGTTGCGTACACCATGCTGACTTGGTCTTCTAGAAGGATTAACTGGAAGTCCGCATTAACGTCAGGGGTTTGTGCCTGGTCGTTAACATATGTGGCTATTGCACGGCAACTACTCTGTGGTATTTGTGTGGTTCCGACATAGAACTGTTTGTGAATGCTTGTGTTGAAAGTCTCATTTATGCTGTCAACGGCGTTGTTGTCTATGTTCAGTTCAGTCTCCTCATTATTCAGTGTGCTGTTCTGTACGCAGTCTATATTGGTCCAGTTTATACTTGCGTTTCTGCTAGCATAAACTTCTCCTGTGATTGTTGTGAGGTCCCATCTGTAAATTGAAAGGTTTGTAGAGTCTCTCAAGGCGAGTGTTCCTGAAATGTTACCCACATAGGCTTTCCATTTTTGTGTTTGTGAGGTTGCGTTTAGCACGAGGGTTGTGAAGCTGCCTCCCGCAGTGGTGAGTGAACCTGCTGATCTTGCAGCAGGGGTCTCTGTAGTACTACTGTCAATGACAGCACCTTCGGGTTCTGCCAGAACCAACAGGCCTGCTGTTAGCAACAAGGTCAGTAGGAGGATTGCTTTGAGTTGATTACTCATCGCTTCACCTCCCCGCGTTTTGCAACGGTGTGAGTTGTCCTGGGGTCGAGGTTTAATGTCCTGGCTATCTCTGCGTTCTTGAGGCCAAGGGATTTCAGGTATAGAACAAGTGCCTCAAGGGGTGCGAGATGTGTTTTGAAAATTGAAAGTGGGACTTTTAGTGTGTTTTCGTCTATTTTTGGTAAGGGGGTTGCTTGGTAGTAGGATGTTCTGACGTTTTTTGGGTTTCTTTGTAGTAAGGAACCTGCTTCTGAGAATTTCAGACCTTTATAGTCGACAAGATATCTGGCGATGGCCTGGACTGTTGAGGCATGTCTAAAGATATCTATAGGGACTGTTTCTTGGGGTTCAGTTAGAAATGGTTCTTCAGTTATAGGGTGGTAGTAGCTATCAACTCTGTATGAGAAAGTGTACTGGTTGCTGTTCTCTTCCACTTATGCCACTGTCCGCGACACTGTTTCCTAGGATGCGCCGCTGAAGTCCCTTAAGACATACTTTGTAAGATGATATATTTAAAGATATCTGTATATATCTGACATAATATGTTTTAATTAAGAACATTATGTAAGATATTAAAATAATAAACATTAAATGTTTTTAGTTCTAGATCTTGCTGGGGGGCTACTAATGAGCTCAACATTTATTTTTTCAAAGCTCTATTTAACCGTTTGATTAATTACTGAAATTTCTGTAATACTGAACTGATTATCGGTACTTTATTGACGATACTACAGTAACTTCATAACTACCAATTACTTTATAAATAAGCGCTACCAGTATACGGATAAGTATAGTCACTTCGGTGATTCGACGCTTAACGCGTCAGTGCGACAAAGGTGGTTGGATTGGATACAGAGACATTATTTACAGCAACAAAATGGGAGATCCTAAAGATTCTTGAAGAGACTCCCTCGGCACCGATAGAGATAGCGCAAAAACTTGGCAGTAGCCTCGCTAATGTGAGTCAGCAACTAAGACTCCTTGAGATGGCGGGGCTGATAACAAGCGAACGCGTCCCAAACAGGGACAAAGGACAGCCCCGAGTTATATACAGACTTGCAGGAAACCTGAGCTACATGATAGCCACGACTGATAACTTCGTGGACAAAAAAGTGGTTCAGCTTAGCGAGCGAAACAAGGCTGTCCTGAGAATATGGTTCCTTGAAGATTCCAAGATAAGGTATGCTTTGGAAAAAGCGTTCTGGCAGATTGAACAGAAGCTCAGTACAATTAAGAGTTTAACATATGCTGGAATGGAGGAAGGCAAACCGGTTCTTGAAGTGGATGCAAAAGGTCTGCCAGAATCAGTTCTCGTAGGCGGTGAATTTGGCTCAGTAATAGTAAGGTCGGACAACGAGCCGACAGGTTACATTCTGTACCAGCAGGAACGATGAGACTCTTCCCTCTTTTCGTGCTCGGAGTGTTACTCCTGGCGACGATGCCTATCGTGCTAGCAGAACCGATTAACCCAAGTTCTTTGCAGGCATTGGAATCCTCTCGTAGAGAATTGCCGGGAGGTACATTTGCAAACGCATCAGCTCAAGGAGGAAACGTTACTAGGTTACAGATAGATGCTATCTCAATCACCAATGCGTGGCAAGGTTACTTTGGAAACATAACAGGAAACATCCGTTTGGAGGATGGTCAGAACGAAACCTTCTATTCTTGGGGAAATGCGACCCCAACAGGAGAGGTATATGCATCGAGAAACTCAACAATAGATTGGTCTACAATCAACTGTACTGATTCTTCTGAGAGGCTTATCGAGGAATCGCATTTGGAAAAAGTTGTTGGGGACGGGGATAGTGTAACAAACACTTATAACAGCACAGCACACCCTAGTTTCTTCATCGGTACAAAAAATATAACGCAGAACAGTTGTTACAGCACAAATGTATATGTTAACGGAGTGGCTCAATCAACTGAGTTCTACCAAGTCCTTTTATCTGATGGTGATGGGAAGCTTGTTTACAGTACAATAATTGAGGCAGGCACTCTTGGTTATAACAATGAGGAGATGGACTTTCAGCTTCTCGTAGGTGAAAACAACAAACCAGGGAATGAGGCTCCAACAACATACTATTTCTTCACTGAGCTTGGTTAGAAATAGGTCTAATTAAGCTATTAATTAATTTGTGAAAGAGGTCTTTTTGGCATTATTTTAGTTTTTATTTAATTAGTGAAATTCTGAAATAGAACTGATTTCTCGACGTCAGTATGTCTTTGTTACTGTTGTGATATCTACTTTAACGTTCCATTAATTAACGAATTGCTGTACTAAATTAGTTATCGAAATGTTTAAATATGACTTAGGACAATAAGTGAAACACTATACAAAAGTGTATACTAACGGCGCGACCCAATCCGCCGTGGTGTGAGAGATAACCTGGTCGTGGGGACCGGGACAGTAACGACAGAAAACGCCCTGGAGGGCATACAGAGACAACAGAATGGAGCACGAAACGCTCTTTACAGCGAGCAAGTGGGATATACTCAAGCAACTTGAGACAGGACCTTCAAGTCCACTCGAGCTTTCTAAAGCTTGTAAAACATCTATTGCAAACATCAGCCAGCAACTTCGTCTGCTGGAAATGGCGGGGCTTGTAAAGAGTGAGCGAATTTCTAACAGGGATAAGGGCAAGCCCCGAGTCCTGTACAGTCTTTCTGGAAACCTGAGTTATTTAATTGCAACCTCTGGTAACTTTGTAGACAAAAGAATTCTACAGCTTTCAAATTACAACAAGCTGACGATGAGAATCTGGTTCTACCCTCAGAAGGATATGCATTACACATTAGAGAAAGCGTTCTGGCAGATTGAGAAACACTTTGACAAGCTTTCTTTCTTAGGGATTGATATGACGAGAGAACTTCCTGTGACTTTTATTGTGAAGTTCAAAGGCAAACAGCACGAGATTAATCCATTCACAGTAACCGATCCTGAAGGCGTCAAACGCCAGGTGGTTTTCAGTACAGACCTGCCTCCAGCAGAGAGTATGTACATACTTTACGATCCAAAGGGGATAACAAATAATAGTGGTGATGAGAGATGACAAACAACAGATTTATCGGAACAGTTCTGCTTGTAGCGATTGTTGCACTGACATTCGGTGCGGTATTCTCGCTGGCAGACCCATCAGGTGCATCTGATGTCACAAGACAGGGAAGCAGTTTCTATGGCGTACCAACGTCAGCACAGACTGCGCCTGCTCAGGGCGGAAACGTCTCTGAGATTGACATTGATGCGATAGTGGTAACGACAGCATGGGCAGGTTTCTACGGAGACATTACAGGAGAAATTGTGCTTGGAAATTCAGGTAACGACAAGTTCTACAACTGGACCCTTACATCAGTGGATGGACTGGTTTACGGAACGCGAGCTGCTTCAATCACATGGGACAACGTAGTGTGTGCGGATGGGACTGCAATTTCCACAGAAAACACATACTTGGGAGTCTCTTCAACAGACGCGGACAGTGTCGAGAACACATTCACGCAAAGGGACCACCCTGCGCTTGTGATAACTGACTCGAACACTGTGTCTACAGATACATGCAACAGTACATTTGCTTTCTCAAGCGGTATCGCGCAGACATCTGACTGGGTGCAGGTATTGTTACATGATGGTGGTTCGAACATTGTGTATTCAACAGCAACAAATGACTCAACCACAGGATTTGACGGAAGCGCATACGACTTCCAGCTACTTGTTGGTGAGAATGAGAAGACAGGAAGCATAGGAGCTACGGATTACTACTTCTGGGTACAGCTACAGTAAGCAGAAGAAGGAGATGAGAAAAATGGCAAGAACGCACAAACCGGAGAGGCAGGCAGGAATACTGCTTATGCTAGTTCTTGCCGTAGCTCTCTCATCCCTGTTTGTCTGGGGTGATCCAACAGGATCGTCAATAACAAATCCAAGCACTGACACAGGACCTTCAATCAGTCCTGCATCTCGCGCAGATAGTAAGGGAACCATCACTACAATGTCTCTTTCTTCCGTTCAACAGACTGTGTACTGGAAGGGATATGTCGGAAATGTGTCAGGTAGTTTTACATTGGACGACTCGGATGACTTTACACTTTACTCTTGGGACTTTGAAGGTTCCATAACAGGTGAAGTTTATGTAAGCACTAATGATACTTTGGATTGGACTAGTGTTAGTTGTGCTTCGAGGACGCAGTTCATTACTTCAGATAGTAACTTGAACATACTTCCTTCGATGGCACATAATGAAACTTTCAATGTTTCTGTGCATGATCAACTGATTGTCGGTGTGACAACTATTCCTCAGAACACGTGTAACACTACAAACCTCTATCAGGACGATTCACCTGTGGTGCCTGCAGCTAGTGCTAACTGGCAACTGATTCCTCTAACAGACAATACTGGCAGAGATATTATCTATGCTGCACCAGTTTTCAGTGACCAGAACGGTTACAACAGGAACCAGACTGACTTCCAGGTGATTGTTCCTGACAATGAGACAGCAACGTTAACTTACTACTTCTATGTAGAACTTGGTTGAGAATGAGAGGCTATGAAAAATGACCGAAAGAAGTGGAAAGCGGAGTTACTTATTCTCTTAGTTTTTCTTTTCTCAGTTGTCTTCCTATCAACAAACGCCTTCAGCTTCACACAAGGACCAAACAACAGGAACGTTAGCGTTGATACGCGACTGAACGTCACAGGGTTTATTCCTGAAGTTATCAAGGTTGATGCACAATCTCCTGTCACACTTAATGCAGGGACTTTGACTACAGTTTTCTGTAATGCCACCATTCTTGATTACAACGGGTTTGATGATATTCAGAATGTATCAGCAACAATATATGATGATGCACAAGTAACATTTGATGACTCACTTAACAATAACACACTATATAGGAATGAATCATGCCAGCCTATAAGTCAAGACGGCGATTATGCGAACTACTCGTGTGCGTTCAGAATTAACTATTATGCTAACGCAACAGACTGGAATTGTACAATAGTTGTAAATGACACAGTCGGCCTTGAAAGTAACAATAGTAACACTTCCACAATCAACACTTTATTTGCGCTAAATGTCACAAACCCAATCGACTTCGGAAAGCTTGCTATGGGAAACTTGAGTTCCAATGAGACCGCAAACGTATCGAATCTTGGGAATGTGCCAATAAATGTCAGTGTTGAAGGGTATGGGGGCGGGATTGGTGATGGTCTTTCATTTAGATGTCAAGTTAACAACCTAACAGTAGATTTGCTGAAATTCTCAGCCAACAGCTCTGCAACATATTTGGAAAAAGTAAAGTTGACGTCGGGCGCGAGAACCCCTGTCCCCCAGCTTACGGTACAGAAACCGTTGAATAACGCTGGAACAATTAACACTACTTATTGGCAGGTTTATCTGAATAATACGCAGAATGTGTTTGGGGTTTGCAACGGTACCATTATTTTCCAGGCGGACAGTTCAATATGATTGTCGACAAAAGGTTTATAAAATAGTCTCGGTCAGAGTGAATGTTGGTGTAGGAATGAGATACAGATGGGTTTTCGCGGTTGTATTGCTATTCTTGATGATGCCCTCTGTTTACGCGGTTGACCACATAATCGTTAATAGCCAGGACTGGCGAGACGTTTATACAGGTATGAACTATGGTTACCTCACAAACATGCCGACAAATTTTCTTGTAAGTACAAGACACAGCACAATCCTCCTTTACTCAATTCCAGTCGAAAGGGATGAGGTGTGGGTACTTTCCAACAGAGTGCAACCCTTTATCACAGGTTATGAGTCAATTCTTCAGTCAAGGGGGTATGATTCTCCTGATGAATTAAGAACAATGACATTAAATCTTGATTTGCTTGATGAACTCGAAGATATATCTAGATTTATAGTGGTTGATGATGCGTATGGTTACAACGCATTATCTGTGGCTCCTTATTCACAAGTGGATAAGAGCTTTGTCATATTTGCGAACGCTGATAATATCGATGATATCCTTGATATTCTTGAGACTAAAGATGTGGATAATGTTTTAATTTATGGTCAAGTTGATAGGGCGGTAAAGGAAGGCTTGGCACAGTACAATCCTGAAGTTATAAACTACGGAAATAGGTTTGAAAACAATATTGAGATAGTGAAAAGGTATCAGGCATTAAGACCAACAACACAGGTCATTCTAACAAATGGAGAGTTTATTGAGGCAGGCCTAATGTCCGGAGCGGACCCAGTTCTGTTCTTGGGAAGGGAGAACGTTCCAGAGACGGTAAGAAACTTTATTGAAGAAGGAAACGTGGATGTTGGAATTCTGATTGGCAACGAACTTGTGAACTCCGCGACGTTCGTCAGAAGGTCCCTTGGCATATCTGTCTTCGTTAAATTCGCACAGGGTGCGAGAGAGCCGACAGGTGCGATTGCACAGGTTGAAGACCTCGATAGATTCCCCATGCCACGATACTCTCTAAATCTTGAGGTGGTAAGCGTTGTTTACAACAGGGCCACAGGGGCCCTTGAAGTCACTTATAGAAACACAGAGAATCTTGCCATGTACTTTAAAGGCACAATAACTGTTAGAGATGGTGGTGAAGTTATAGTCCTCGGTGATGAGAAACCTATTTTCCTTGACAAAAACGAGTTTAAGACTATAGTGTATAGGGTAGATACTGATGGTAACCCTCTGAACTTTCAGTCAGATGAACTGACAGGGGATATATTCGTAATTTACGGTGAAGGAACTAAGAGTCTTGAAAACACCTATCAAACCCAGTTTGACATAGATATCGTTGAAATTTTAGATGACGCAGAGATTGAGATTGTGGGGCTGTACTACGACAAGAGCCAGAACAGTTTCTTTGTGGAAATTAAAAACATAGGAAAAAAAGATGCCTATGTGAGTGTCGAGCTGGTCGACCTGTTGATTAATGATGAAGAGATCACTGTTGGAGGCGACGGGGTTATTAAGATAGCTCCAGGAAAGACAGGAAAGATTCGCGTCGAAGTAGAGATGGCAGAAGAGGACTTCGATGAAAACCCTGAGATCAGGGTTCGAGCGTTCTATGGAGAACGCGAACTGTCTCGAATCAAGATTAAAGAAGAGACATTCCCCTTGGAATTCAAATCAGGATACACGATGTACATCGTGTATGCGGTTGTAATACTACTTGTGCTACTCCTACTATTGTGGCTGGGCACAAAGAAGAAATGTCCGCACTGCGGACACAAGAACCCGAGAGGAAGGAGAACTTGTGAGAAATGTGGATATAACTTCAAGACCCATAGGATGCCTCACCACAAGTAGAGTAATCTGCTGGGATTTAGACTATACATTGCTAGGTGATGATTGGACTCCTAGGCGAGGGTCTGAGGAGGGGCTCCAAAGATTGTCTGAGAAGGGGTACATTAATCATTTGACATCACTTCGCTGGGGTATTGAAGAGGCTTTAGAAGAATCAGGTCTAAATCAGTATTTCAAAAGGTGGGATGGACTTAAAGTAAAACATGAGATTCCTGATAGGCGTTACGAGTACTCTCTTTCTAAATGTTACGGGGGCATAGCAAAGTTGTATGGGATATCCTATGGTATGGCGTCTCATAAACTTTTGGTTGTTGGTGATGATGTTGCTGACCAACCAATGGACCTCGATAAAGTTGTGTTTATACACCAACCGGAAGGTGACTCAACTCATTTTAGCACTGTGGAGAATATAATTAATGGCTTACAGGATGCTTTTCCTATGAGTTTCTACAAAGCGTTTAACTGTTATGGTCTAGGTCCTGCGGAGATAGGCGGGGTTCCTTGTTTGTTGGAAATAAGAGAGAATCCGTTTGATTCTGAACTTTTCACTCCGACAATTTTCATACACTAAACGTTATGCTATATACATTCTGGTCATAAGTTTTTTAATGCCAAATTTGGCCCTGAGATTGTGAAAAATAGACGGGGCGCTGTAATTCTTCCTTTGGCCACTATTCTGGCTTCTGTCGCTTTAGCCAGTACTCCAAGGCCGTTTCCTTATGCTTTGTCAAACGGTGGGGTGGAAGGTCATGAGGTTTTCTTTAAGGAGCACACTGAAAACATATCCAGTTACTATATTACTATAGAGGAGGACGATTCGGTTCATAGGGTTGTTGGGTACTCTCCGGAAATCAGGGTGGCTGCAGATATTGTTCAAGATAAAGAGCGCAAGCAAGTGTTTGCAGCTGTTGACTATGACCTTGATGGAGATGTGGATGCGATGTATCGTCTTAAGTATGCGGGTATTTTCAGAAAGATAGGTCTTTGGTTTTATGTTGGTAACCTTGAAAATAAAGTTAGTTCGGCCGATGACAAAAGGGGTGCTTTTTTTATACAGACTAAAAAGTACAGGGTTCCTGAAGATGAGTTTATAGAACATTCTGAAAGTGTGCAGACAGATTATGAATCCGCTTTGAGACTTCTTAACTGTTATCCCTCGCAGGACTTAGAATAAAAAAGAAAGAAGCCCCGGCTGTACTCTGTGGTGGGTTGTGGGGGGAGGGCATGTGTAAGAAACACAGCCAGGGGTTCCTTTCAACGTGATATGTGTGATATTTGCCGTCAATCGGCTACCTTTGTCGCACTATTCAGCGCTTTAGCGCCATTGAGCCTGGTGGTTTGGAACGTTCTTGGCTCCACATTAGACCTACGCGCATCATGTTCTTGCTGAACTTGTCACTTATTTTGTATGTCTTTTTGTAAAGATCGTAGTCAATCATTCCCATGGTTTTCATGGGTGTCAAGATGCGGTCGTAAAACTGCCTCTTGTTGTAGCTGATCTTCACCTCTTTTTTGACAGGAAATCGGCTCTCAGTTTTCCTGCCAATCACAGTGCCCTCGTGTAGGGCGGTTGCGAACATTGACATCTCTGTCTTTCCCATCTCGCCACCGAGTCGCTTCATCTCTTCGATGAGCATCCGTCCAACAAGGACCTGCTGTTCTGTCGCGAAGACTATCTCATAGATGTCTTCAGGCAGGTTGAATTGGTCGAATAGGATTACCATATATTGCGGTGGTGGGTAAGTTCCCTTTTTGTTGATTTCCCTACATCTTTGAACTAGTATATAAATGTTACGGTCTCGTATACTAAAAAGTATACTGGAATGGTGTTTTTACTAAAAAATAAGTAAATTTATATGTATTTAAATAAGTAGCTTTATAAATGAGAGCCCCTCAAAACAGGCTTAAATGAGGTTTAGGCGTAAGTTGTACCCCAGAGGGGGCTCCCATGAAACTACTTTGCCGAAGCCTCTTCTGTTTGAACTTGATCCTGACAAAAAGTATGATGTCGTCTTTGATTTTAACCCTGAAACCCGCAAGTGGGAGCTCTCTTTTGAGGAGAGGGGTGATTCTAAATGAGACACGAGTTTCAGATGGCAAAAATAATCATCGTGGCAGGACTGTTTTTGTTACTTCTTTTGATATCCATGTTTATTTTTGAGCCAACAATAACAGGAAGATATTCAGAATCAGGTACGACGCTCAACGTCACTCCATCAGAACCCGCGAACTGTAGTTTTACGGCCTACACTGGTTTGAACCTGATTTCTTTATCGTGTACTACTACGGCTGAGTCTGTCTTAAGATTCTGGAACGGTTCCTATTCAGGAGTCTGGGCAACCTACCAGTATATTCCAGGAAGCGCAGACCCTTGGAAAGTATTCAATCCTAATCTGCCCTCTTATGTAATAAACGACCTACAGTTCACTTCAAGAAGAGTAGGTTATGTTGCAGTAATGAACTCAACAAGAACCATAAACTTCACAGGATCTATACCTGTTTCAACATCTGTTCCTGTGATAAGGGGCTGGCAACTTGTTGGCTATCCCTCTCTTGCTGTAAAAAATGCATCTGAAACCCTTGGTTTAATTAATACTTCGATAACGGAGGCGAGAACATACAATAATAGTCAAGGAATTTACGAATCATACATTCCTTTTGTAGGTGGAACGCTGAATCTTACAGTTCCAGGAGAGGGCTATTGGATCAATGGAACTTCATTGACAAGTTGGGGGTTGACAGCATCATGAGATGGAGTGTTTTGGTGATGATAATCCTGGTTCTGCCATTCTTTGTATATGCAATCCCAGGTCTGCCCACAGAGTTTTATGGACTAGTTAATACGAGAGGACAGGACGCTCCAGTCAATGCCGTAATTTCTGCAAATGCATCCGGGATTAACTGCGCCTCTTTTGTTGTAAAAAACAACGGAACCTTCGGGTTGCTAACCTGTCCAACAGACGACCCTGAAACCTCTGTTAGTGAAGGGTTCACTAACGGAACAAGGTTGTTTTTCAGGTACAATGGACAGGCGTTGCTTGTTCTTGAAGGTGACAATAGAACAGATTCTGGCGAGTTTAAATATTTGAGACTTCACCACCCTGTTCCGGAATGTGGTGATGACTTCTGTGATATTTTGTTTGAAGATAATGTGACCTGCCCTCAGGATTGTGAGGCGCCCGGAGGAAATATCACTGTGAATGATACCAATGGAACCCAAGGTGGAAACGACACCACTGGAGATGTCGGGGGTGGTACTGGTGGGGGTGGTGCCGGTGCAGGTGGTGGTGGTGGCGGGGCCGGCGGTGGCGGTGGGGGAGGAGCAGGTGGGGCCGGCGGTGGTGGCGGTGCTGTCACTCAGTTTCCCACGG
>CAZPUM010000008.1:0-49170 GCA_964589765.1 uncultured Methanosarcinales archaeon | reverse complement strand
TTCCTGGAGTCGTTTCTTCTCCTCTTTGTTCATGTTAACATCTTCACTGTCTATGTGGAGAGTCTTTTCGAGTTTGATAATATCTGCTTCGAGATTTGCCTTGTGCTCGCGCAGTCTTTGAATCACTTCCTCATTGTCCTTTCGTCTCTGCTCTGCGCGAGCCTGTACCGACTCGAAGTCGGCAAGCTCAGCTTCCAGTTTATCGATTTTCTCAGACAACTCTTTCTGCTGGAAGCCCATTCCCGCGCGTTTTTTAGCGCGGAAACCACCCTGCATGGCTCCGGATGTCTCTGCCAGGTCTCCCTGGAGTGTAACCATGCGGGCTTTGCCTATTCCTATGTCTCTTGCAACGTTTAAATCATTGACAACCAACGTGTTGCCAAGAACGAACCTGAAAACAGAATCAAATCGTGAATCGTACTGCATTAAATCTGTTGCAAGACCTAAAACCCCCGATTTCTTAACCAGTGATTTTAGTGTAGGGTCGGGGTTGGGAGCCCTTATTTTGTTCATAGGTACAAAACTGGCAACACCATACTGTGATTTTCTCAAAAAGTCAATCGCCTGCTGTGCATCCTTGTCTGTCTCTGTAACAACCGCGTTAATTCTTCCACCCGCAGCTATCTCTAATGCGAGCTGGTGCTCCTGTTTAACACTACCAAGTTCTGCAACTGTTCCTATGATACCTTTGATAGTTTTCTTCTGTTCAAGAACTCTGCTAACAGCAACTCCTGCAGCGCTACCCTCCTTTATTGCCTGATTCTGTGCTTGCAGTTTTGCTAGCTGTTCTGATAGTACAGAAACTTTGTTTCTAGCAGTCTGAACTTGTGATGCAAGGTTTGCATCTTCAGACAGAGCTGCCTGTAACTCTTTTGTTGCTGTTTTGAAACTCTGTTGTAGTTTCTTCAACTCATCAAGCTGTGATTTCTGCTCTTTCTCAGCTCCAAGAACCTTTGCTATTTTTTCATCAGCCTGTTCAATTCGGACATCTATCCTGTCCTTTTCACGAAGAATCTCCTGTTGCTCCTGCCTCAACTGCTGAAGTTCATCCTGAAGTTTGTCTGCGGTTTCATCAATCTCCTGGATTTTTTTATCGACACGATTTGCGTCATCCATGGAGTGTTTTTTCTTGTACTCTTTAATTCGTGCCTGAAGCACATCAAGATTATTCTGTTCTGCAGTGATTTCTTTCTTCAGGTTCTCTTTTTCTTCTTCAATAAATTTGATTTTATCAAAAAGTTCCTGGTTTGCAAGAACCAAGTCATCATAACGCTTCTTTGCGCGCTCAATCTCTGTCTTTAGCTGTTTGAGTCTTTCCTCTTTTGTCCTTTTGTCAACACGAAGGTCCTCAACCTCTTTGTGAAGTGCAACCTGTTCTTTCTCACCTTTCCTTTCTATCTCTTTGTTGACTTTGTCAATCTCTTTTTTCTGCTCTTCAACCTTGCTCTTTAAATCTTCAATCTGCCCCTGGGCTTTGTCGATTTCAGATTGGTTGCTCTCAATAAGTGACTGATATTTGTCCCTGTCTTTCTCGTGCTTGGCCATTCTCTTTGAGACGACAGTCTTCTTGTTTCGCTTCAGTTTGTCCTGAAGCTCTTTGAACTTTAAAGCCTGGTCGCGTTCTGATTTCAACTCTTTTAGGTATGCTTCCCTTTCAGTAAGAATAATCTGGGTCTCGTTTAGTTTGTCTTCAACCCTCTGTAGTTCTCTCAGAGCTTTCTCTTTTTTCTCTTCATAGACTCCTATTCCTGAAATCTCTTCAACCATTTGTCTCCTTTCAATTCCAGACATCTCAATTAGTCTGACTATATCCCCTTGGAGAATTATGTTGTGACCATCGGGATTAATTCTTGCTTTCTCAAGCGTCTCAACCACTTCAGAACGGGTCTTTTTTTGGTCATTGATGAAGTAGTCAGACTGGCCTGTTACCTTAACAACTCTGTGAATCTTCAGCTCGTCAAACCCTTTTCCGAAAACTTTTGATTTGTTGTCAAAAAAGATTGCGACCATTCCTTCTTTTGCTGCGTTCTTGGTTTTCCCTCCGTTGTAAATCAGGTTGGCAGTTTTTTCAGCTCGAAGCCCTTTGGCACCTGATTTCCCAAGAACAAAAACGATAGCATCAAGAATGTTGGACTTTCCAGAACCGTTTGGACCAAGAACACAGTTAAATTTTTCTCCGAAAACTACCTGTGTATCTTTCGCGAAGGACTTAAACCCCTTCATATCGATTCTGGTTATCCTCGTTACCGCACCACTAGCCACACTCTGACAGCAAGAAGTTGGTATTTAAAGCTTTTGTCGAGAATAGACGAGAATCAAAGGCCAGACTGCTCAAGAAGTTTCTCTACATCCGGTTTATCAGGTCCCTGTACAACCTGCTTTCCTGTAGTGTACCTTATTATTGTGTTATTCCCTTTTTTCATCCTGACAACTTCGTACTGGTTTGTGGGCTCGACGAAGTCCCAACCGTATTCTTTCAGAACATCAAACTTTTTTATGGTTCCAGCGTGCTCTTCAGCCTTGTTACCGAAATCAGATAAAGATGCCTGTCCCACAGTATCCTGAAGCTTTTTGTATGTTGCCCAGGATTTCCTGAAGAAGTTATGACCTTCCTGCCAGTTTCTGCTCAGGAACTGGTTTGTAATAGGGTCGGCAGGATAACCTGAACCAACGGGACCATACTCTTCAGACAACATTTTCATACGCATGTCACGTGTAACTTTGGCCAGAATACTTGCCGCACCCACAACCGGATAATTCAAATCGGCCTTAATTTCACACTGGAGTTCAGGAGGTTTGTCCATCAACTCTTTCAAAGAGGCCATGACTTCCGCTTCGTATTTTGCTCCGTCTTTTGCGGGTGAATCGATTATAACTTTCTGTAAGGGCACCCTTGTTGACAGTCTTTGAATTAAAAGTGCTGTAGTCCTGGCTTCTAGTTTATTCAGGTTATCACCATTCTTAGAACCCACAGCAGAGTCTATCTCTTCAGGACTCAACTCGATTATTTCGTGCTCGAACTGGGCCTGAAGAGCCTTGAACAGTTCCTCCCTTTTTGCGGGCAGAATAAGTTTGCTGTCCTTTACACCCCTGGCCTTCAAGGATTCCTCGTCTTCAGGTTTGCAGGCCAGAATAGCCATAACCATAGGACCTATAACAGGTCCTCGTCCAGCCTCATCGATGCCTGCGATTAACATAATAGGAGACAAAGACTTGACATTATAACCGTTATGGTTATTCCCACTCAAAAGTATCTATATATTTCAAAAGTTGGCCTGCATTCTTCCACTTTTTGTTAATAACAGTGTGTTTCAGACCACAGCAGATTTTTTTAACCCATGGAGGATGTTTTCTGTACCACTTCTGCCCGCCAATGACTTCATGGAAAAGCAGGATTAAATCCACAACATCTCCTGCTATAAGCTCCTTGGTTACTTTTCCGTAATCGTACGGGTCAAAGATTTTCGCATTAAACCAAGCTCCCTTTCTTGAAATCACAACATTTGCCGCGTGAATATCCCCGTGGTATTCATTCTTTTCATGTATCGCGGCAACACCCTGTGCGAGGGTTCTTAACAAATGGAGTGCCTCGAAGTAGGGCATCCTTTTTCCGCGCTGTTTCTTAACGTAGTCTTCGAGCATCATGCCCTCAACATACTCTGAAACAAGCATCTTTATCTCTTCACCCTGCCAAGCCAGCAGTTCATAAGTATGAAAATGTATCAGAATTCCACAATCACGAAGATTATGCTGTTTTCTAGCAGAGAATCTGGACTTATCCCCGTTTCTATCGCGGTGAGGAAAGTACAACTTTGCAGCCCTATCAACATCGACACCTAGCTCTCTGACAAGATAGACCTCACCTTCCCAGCCACTGCCGACCATCTTTACAACTTCATATTTGTCGGCTAGCAATGTTCCTTTTTGAAATGAAAAATTCTCTATTCTTGACATACCTTAAAGGCGCGATTGTCGGTTGTATATAAAGATTACATACGCTCTATGATATCGACATTCTGCTCAACCTGTTTAATGAAAGGTCTTGAATCGTCATCGCCAAGAGCGAAAATTATCACGTCAGGCCCCAATCTCTCCATGAAAGAGAGCAGATAATCCATCAGTTCGGAACACTCTTTGTCGCTCTTAAAGGCCAGAAGTGATGAAAGACTGTCAATAATAACAATATCTGACTTGTGCATCTTTACTGATGTAATTATCTTTTCTGCAAACTGGTTCATATCATCAAGCGACAAGAGAGAGGTCATCTCATCAGCAAGTGATGATGAGAAAAGTCTTGGGGTGATTGAGTCAAGGAAAGAGAACTTTCCTGTTTCTATCCCTTTTTCCGTCATCATCTCTTTTAGTCTGTTTGCAGTTTTGTTAAGAGTGACAAAACAAGGTCTTTCATGAGAAGAGGATATCTCTTTTACAACATTTAGAAGAACTTCGTTGTATCCTGAAACTGGAAGTAAATAAAGTGTTTTTTTCATGGGAATCACTCAAGCACTTTTTTGACCCTATCTACAAGGTCATCGACATCAAAAGGTTTTTGGATAAAGTCAACAACATTGTTAGATTCAAGCAGTTGCTTTTTTTCTGCTTCTGTTGTCCTCACAATTGTCAGAAAAACTATCTTTGTTTCATGAAGTTTTTCGACTACATCATTGACAGATGTACCTGGCATCATTACATCCAGTAGTATTAAATCGTAATCGTTTTGTGAGCACTTTTCAATACAGTCATCTCCATCTCTAGCTGTTGTGACTTCGAACCCCGCATGTATAAGCGCCGTTTGAACCGTATCTCTGATGTCGGGTTCATCATCAACCACCAATAAGTGTGCCATATCCCCTCTGATGAGGCATCCCTTAAAAAAGTTTTTCGTTGAAACGTCAATAATAATCCGACGAGTCTCGACCATAGTTAGTTACACAAAGAATACAAACAAACACTTTATAATATGAACCACTTCAATTAAACAAACGGTGAAATAATGGGATTTCTTGAACTGCTAAACAACAGAGGAACAACTTACGAATTCAATGAAGAAGATGTTACTGATGAAACACTGAACAAAATCATAGAAGCAGGTAGATTAGCTCCAAGCGCGATGAACAGTCAACCATGGACTTTCGTTGTCGTAAAAAACAATGAACTCATCGATGAAATCATGGAGAAATGCTACTATGGCAATTTTCACACGACCCCCAAGGTGCTGATAGCTATAATTGCAGAACCATACGGTGAAAACGAACCTATTCACCAAAAACTATCAGAGAAAGCAGGATACGACTCTGCTGAGGCCAACTGTTACATCCCCGGAGTCAACATGATATATGAGGCCTCAGACATAGGACTTGATTCGTGTCTACTGACACCCGTTAGAGCAGAACAACTTCTTGGCGTTCCAGAAGGTAAAAGAGTGGTTCTATTAGTCGGACTCGGCCACGCAAAACAAAAAACATACTCAGGCCCCCGACACAGAAAACCGACGGAAGAGATTGTGAGATACGAAAAGTATGAATGAGTTAGACGGAATTATTAGGGGTGAGTGTCTGTTAGTAGCTAGTACAAAGGCGCACTTTGAAAAAACAAACACCAAGGTTCTTGAAAAACTACAAACTCTGGACGAACCAGGATTGTTGTTAATTTTTGATGAAAAAACAAAGATTCCTGAAAACCTCAGGGAAAGATGTCACATAATTGATGGGCTGGGGAAAGGTCTAGGACAGACATCTGCTGAACATGCTGGTTCACTGGTCGAGCTATCCTTCCTCACAAATCGCGAGCTTAACAAAAACCATTACAGTTACATTTACCTAGATCATGTCAATGTCTTAGAGCAGTGGAACTCCATCGGAGATATACGAAAATTCGCCCATTTTATGGTCAACAAATTAAGAGCCATTGAAATAGGAGGGGTCTTTGTAACCGAAGAGTCCACGGAGGAAATTTTCAGCCAATATGTTGATGGCAAAATCTATCTTTGAGAGAGCTGTTCAAACATATTGAATGGTATCAAGGGCTTCGGTTGCTCAGGTAATGTGAAAAAGAATTTGGTCCCTTTTCCCTCTTCGCTCTCAACCCAAATACAACCTTGTTGAGTTTCAATTATTCCACGACAGATTGTAAGACCGAGACCTGTTCCCCCATGTTTCCGACTAAATGTTCGTTCTTCCTGAAAAAAAGGTTTAAAGATATTCATCTGGTTCTCTTTTGAGATCCCTTTCCCTTTGTCCACCACGCAAAAAAGAATCTCGCCTTTCAGCTTTTTCACATTAACCGATATCTCTGATTTTTCAGGACTGAACTTTTTAGCATTATTAATTAGGTTTCTCAGAACCTGCCTTAATCTGTCAGGGTCTGTCTCAAAAATTTTCACACCTGTATTGAAAACAACTTTCTGCTCTTTTTCAGGAAGGAAACCTTTCATTTCATCAACAACAGACTGGAGGAATTTTTCCAGGTCAACAAGTTCATAATCAAATTTGAACCGAGCAGATTCCATCCTCGAAACTTCAAGCATATCTTCCAGAATATGATCTAGATGTTCTGCGTTTCTCAGAACTATGTTAAGTGAATTAAGTTGTTTCTGAGTAAGTTTCCCAAAATAACCTTTCAACATCATCTGAAGCTGAGCCCTCATAGGAGTCATAGGACTTCTCAGTTCATGCCCGATCATTGAAAGGAACTCAGTTTTAATAAACTCCACGTTATTGTGCTCAGAACTGGCCTCGTCAAGAGCTATCATGGCCTGATTCAATGCTCTTGCAAGTTGCTCAAGCTCATCACCCGCACTGACATCCACTCTTTTTGAGAAATCACCCTTATTCATCGCATTAATCATTTCGATGAACTTGTAAACAGGGTCAATGACTCTCCTAGACATGAAAACAGATACAGGAATAAAAACCGCCAAAAAAAATGCTATAGCTATAACAACGGACAAAATCAATATATCTGTTGGACTGCTTGGAGTATGGCCCAGTACCACTGAATGAATAACAAGAATTGAGCCTACAAGAAAAAAGGATACAATCAAAGTATACACCGCAGTTGTTATTGCGGTTCTTTTAGCCATAGAACCACGCATGGAATATTTAGACCTCCAAAGCCTTCTTCACTCTCATTATAAGTTCATCCAAATCAAAAGGTTTCTGAATGAAATCAACCACATTTTGGTTCTTTAGAAGAGATTCCTTCTCAGCCTCAGAAGTCCTGACGACAGTGAGAAACGCTATCTTTGTACCTGATAGCCTAGAAACAACCTCTCTCACAGGCATGCCTGGCATCATGATATCTAGAAGAATCAAATCGACCTCTTTGTTGCTAAGCTGTTCAACACAGTCATCTCCATTTATCGAGAGCAACACCTCATAACCTTGTGTCTCTAAAATTGTCTTTACACTATCACGAATGTCCTGCTCATCATCAACAACCATAATTTTTGCCATGATACCAACTTCATTAGACGGTTTTAAAAGCTTATCGTATATCATATTTGATACCGATTCTCAACACCCCTTCACATAGCCACCCCTACTAATCAAAATCAAGGGCTGGCGACTTCGAGCGTAGCGAAGAAGACGGTGACAGCCCGTAACAAACACCGAGGGCTTGAGGTCCCAATCCAAACTATTTAAAAATCCTCGAGAAACTCTCGTCTTAATTGCCTCCGTAGCTCAGCGGTAGAGCGGCGGTTTCGTAAACCGTAGGCCGAGGGTTCAAATCCCTTCGGAGGCTTTAGAGAATAATTTGAAAAAAAGGACTAGTTTTCGATTAGAATCTGGGCTTCCTGTGCTTTGGAAGACAATCCTTACACCATACATCCCTGCCCGGAGTGGGTGGGAATGGTACTGTCGTTTTCTTGCCACAGTCACTACAAGTGACCTCATGGTCTTCTCTCGGACCCCTTTCGCGGTTTCCTCCTCCACGGCCCCCACCGAAGTTTCCTCCGCGGTTGCCAAATCTCCTATCTTGCATTTTTTTACTCCACCGAGGCATTGCCCGGCATAATATAAGAACCAGCCCCTATTTATAAAGAATGGTGAAAAAAAGGCGCAAAATACGCCATCAAATTCTGTTACTGACCACCATTAAGGCACAATAGAGGCCCTTAGCCCATAGTATATGGTTTAATCCTCTAAATAAGTCAGAACAACACCTCATAGTTGTAAATGTTATTGGTCATAACGAAGAAGTTTCTGTAACATCAGAGACACTATAAATTCAGACATCTTCAGTCTCGGAAATCTTATTTCAGGCCACCCCCTTGAATCGTCCAAGTCCTTGCGATAAACACCCTTTACGTTCAAAGACGAATCAATCTCAAACATCCTGAAACTTTTCAGATGTGATAGAGCAAGAGGAATTCCCTCTTTTACTTTTGGCGCCACAAAATATATGGCCCCTTTCGGGAGAGAGTTCGCATACTTTTGAAGCTGAGCAGCCACTGTGTTTGTACAGTAGTTGTTTGCCTTAACTTCAATAGCAACTTCAGTCACATTACGCGCAAGTATATCATACCGACCCCCACGAAAACTGACCTCAGTACCGATTAATTCCAGTTTCGAATCTATTTTCCACAGGTTTTCTGACAAGTGTTTTATGAGTAGAGATTCACGCATTATTGGATATTGGTGCGCGCTTTAATCAGAGATTAGATGAAACTAACGAAACACTTCCGAATTTTGGAATAACAATATAACGCCAATCCAGAGAGGCGACATATGAAAAGGCTGACATTAGTTGCTCTTGTGGTTCTCGCGTCCTGTGCCCCAACTTTGAGCAATGTTGCCAACCAAACAATTAACGAGGTTGATAGTATGACTGAAAAAAAACTTGCAACTTTTGCAGGCGGATGTTTCTGGTGCATGGAACCACCATTTGAAAATCTTGAAGGAGTTATCAATGTGACCAGCGGATTCGCTGGCGGAACTGAGGAGAATCCAACTTACAAACAGGTCTCCTCAGGTACAACAGGACATGTTGAATCTATCCAGATTGAATACGACCCGAAAAAGGTAGATTACAAGACTTTGCTCGATACCTTTTGGAGACAGATTGACCCGACTGATGAAGAGGGTCAATTCAACGACCGTGGGTTCCAGTACACAACAGCGATTTTCTTCCACGATAATGAACAGAAAACTCTCGCTGAAGAGAGTAAACAACTGTTAGATAAGTCAGGAACATTCGACAAACCTGTTGTAACGAGAATAGTTCCTTTTACAACCTTCTTCGTTGCAGAGGACTACCACCAAGACTATTACAAGAACAACAAGTTAAAGTACAAATTCTATCGTGGTCGTTCTGGGAGAGACCAGTTCTTACACAACACGTGGACTCACAACAACAGTCTTTGGGACACTGATTCTTTTAGAAAGCCCTCAGATTCCGAACTTCAAGAGATGTTGACCCCTCTCCAGTATAAAGTTACTCAGCATGAGGGCACAGAACCTGCATTCAAAAACGAGTACTGGGACAATACAGAAGAGGGAATATATGTCGATATTGTGAGTGGTGAACCTTTGTTTAGCTCTTTAGACAAGTACAAGTCAGGAACTGGCTGGCCGAGTTTCACACAGCCTCTGGAACCAGAAAATATCGTGGAGCGAGAGGATAGGAAACTTTTCCTGAAAAGAACTGAGATTCGCAGTAAACAAGGCGAAAGTCATCTTGGTCATGTTTTCAAAGATGGCCCTGAACCTACTGGTTTGCGCTACTGTATGAATTCAGCCTCTTTGAGGTTTGTTCCTAAAGACAAACTCGCCGAAGAGGGGTATGAGGAGTATTTGGAGCTATTCAACAACCCAGATTCCTGAATATGCAGGCAATTGCTCACCACAACCGCCATTAACCGAAAGAACAATCTTTCCTTCGGAATCTAAAGGTAAAGAGTCACTTGAAAGGTTGATGTAAATAGAAAGTTGTTTTCCTGGCAGTTCATATCGAAGCATTAGAAGACGCTTATCTTGTTGAAAAATTACCCTAGGCCATTTTCTGGAAAAATGCCAGTCCGCCCTCACTCTGAAAATATTCGCAATCTCCGCCTGTATCTTCGCGCCCTTTTCTAAATCATTTCTTGTTACTATACCCCTATTAATATCTCTTACATCTGGACGAACCTCAAGACTTGTCAGAGCCCTTTTTTCGTCTACTCGCTTTTTCATGTATTCATAATCATTAAGTTTACCAACCTCATCACCATAAACAACCTGGGGAATGTATGGAAGGCTTGCCAGAAGAAGATGAGCAAGAACAGTTCTTTTTTCATCTCCGTCAAGCATACTAGCAACTCTTCCCGTCAATTTTGTTCCTGCTCTGTATCTTTCAGTCTTGCCTTCAAGAGCATTAAGTAATTTCTTCTGCACCCCCTTTGGTAGTCTG
This sequence comes from uncultured Methanosarcinales archaeon, assembly GCA_964589765.1. GTDB lineage: Archaea > Nanobdellota > Nanobdellia > Woesearchaeales > UBA525 > UBA525. The sequence continues at coordinate 38,781 of CAZPUM010000008.1, read as the reverse complement.
TTTATTATTAGTTCATCGTGATTCCTCAGAAAATAGACCCATTGCCCCCACCCAGGTATCTGCGCCTTTGACTCCAGATCATTCACAATAAACTTCTTGTCTTCAAGCAGGAGTGATGCCCAGATATTTCCTGTACACTCAAAGTCATAGCACAAATCGGAAAGCACCTCATTTTTACCGAAGTAAATCGAGACATCTTTCTTAAAGCCTGCAACCTCCGGAAGGAACACAGAACAGGGGTTTATCACTGAAAGTATTTTCTTAAGTGCAAGCATTATACTTCTGACCGAATCGCCTTTGCTGTTAACTCCTTTCTCCAATTCTTTTCCAATATGGGTTACCGCATCAAGTCTGAAACTGAATCCTCTTCTAGCCCAGTAAATAAGTATTTTTGCCATTTCAATGAAAACGTCAGGGTTTTTCCAGTTCAGATCTATCTGTTGCGGATAGAAAGTGTGAAAGTACCAAAATCCATCATAACCCTGCCTGAAATGAGGCACTTCACCCATCTGATCAGGAAAAACAACCTTAATTCCCTGTGAACCCCTGTTGAAGTTGTATGTTACTAAGATTCCTTTTGTGCTTTCTTCTTTTTTTATTACCTGAGGCTTCGATTTCCTGAAAACAAAAAAGTCTCTGTATTTCTCCTCACCTTTTTGGGCTCTTATAAACCAATCGTGTTTCTCACTCACATGGTTAAGAACAAAGTCCATAATCAAGACCATACCATGCTTTTTTGCCTCAGCGAGAAATCTCTTGAATTCTTCTTCTCCCCCATATAGCGCGTCTACTCTAAAATAATTTGAAACGTCAAACCCTTCATCAATCCTTGGAGACTCCAGAAAGGGCAGTATGTGCATAGTATTAAACCCTATATCCTTGATTCTAGACACCTGTTCAGCAAGTGTTCCGAAATCACCTTCCGATAACTGATTAGGGAAACTGTTTGCGTAAGTGATATAGATCTGAAGGTCTGTGTAGGAAACAGAACTATGTTGTTCTTTCAAATCCTTAAAATCAAGCTCAGAAAGAATTCTTTTGGACTCGCCAGGGTAAATTTGTTCAATACACGCCAATATCTTCTCTTCATCACTCATTTTAAGAACTGCCCAAGAACCATATTTATTAATTGCCATCCAGAAAATTTATAGGTGTACTCCCAATCCCCCCATCATGAGTAAAGCACCTGAAAAACTGACCGAAATTCTGGACTTGGGCTTAAAGAAAATGCGAGTCCACAAGGCCCAGAGATACGAAATTCGAGTAACTGAGGGAGGAGTAGCACGACCCACAGGAACACCCCTCGTAAAAGAAGGTGATTTAGGTGTCTGTGTTGCGATTGGAGCGGGCTCCAAAAACCCTGCAGAAGTACCTGGTTCTTCAGGAATATACTTTGTTATGGGTCCTGATGGAGAGATTCTGAGAGAGAACTACCATGTAGGGCCTAAACTTTCAGAATATTCCGAGAGGTTTCCTACCCTGGTTAAATCGGTCTCTAGACAGATGGCCCATTGGTACCAAACTCAAAATGTTTAATCACCCTGTAAGGGGTTTTTGGAGAGGTTTGGAGAGCCAAACTTATTCTGTCCAACAGAATCTTTTTTACCGGACTGGTTTTTGTACATAAGCTCGATAGACTTTTAGAATAGACCATACTAAAGTGAGGGTCGAACTCAAAGGGCGCGACACACCCATATTTTGATGCTATCTTGGACACTCTTTTTTGTAATGCCCTGAGTTTAGGGCCATTTTTTACCTCAATACCCCCCCAACCTTTTCTGGTTGCCAGATTGCTAGCAAGATTTAATTTGAGAGATTTCTCACCCGCACACAGTTTTTTCAGGCTAAAGACCAGTCCTTTGTAATCATCCAGGCTTATGTCCCTAACAAGCGTCATATGAACTGGATACATCACCGCCTTTCTGTTCTGAAATCTTTTACAAAGTTGTCTTCGTAGAAGTGCTAATTTCTCACGCTCCAGCTTCCTAGGAACAAAATATATGGCGTAACGCATTATAGATTCACAACCTTGCTGTCAACGGATTCAAGTTCAATTGCCTCTCTAACGACATTATTCGCGTAAATCTTCTCTTTTACAGGTATCATCTCAGCAAAGTACATCGCCTCCTGCAAAAGTCTGAAAGCTGATGTTTCATTCTTACTGGAAGAGAGTTTCATCCTGGCAAAACCCAGTAGTTTATTCACAATGTGGAGGTCTTGGAGTAAATCGGAAGGGTCTCCTGAACGTAACATCATTAGCTTCTCACCCTGAATCTTAGCGTCCTGGAAAACTTCATCTGGAACGTTCAACCCTGCAGTTGGAATCCTGTTATAAAATTCAAAATTTCTATTTTTCAGCTTATGTTCAACGTAACTAATCCTATCAAGAATGTTCTGAAGCATTCTCTGAAGTTCTGGCCCTTTTGTAAAACTCCCGTTCACAACGACATCATTAAACAGCTTTATCCTTCTTTTGATGGTCCTGTCTTTCACAGAGTGGTCAGATATTACCTCTAGAGCCTTTTGGATTATAACTCTGTGCTCGTTCATAATGTTTTATAACAAGATGGAGTTATAAATATTATCTAGAAGTCAAGAAAAAACTCATCCATTTCTGAATAGGAAAGCTTTTTTTTGTTCAGAATGTTAATTTTCTTCTGAGACCTTCCTGTTACAGGGTCTATTTTTGTACCGTGTTTAAGACCTTGCAGTACTTTCTCATCATCTTCCGAAAGGCCCTCTGGCTCCTCGTAAATGAATCCGTCATCATTCTTCATAATATGTCGAGCCCCATTTAATTTATAAGCGTTTCGCTTCGTTACTACTAAATAATGGTGTCACAATCCAAGAATTTGGCAAAATAATTATTTTCTATATAGTAAATACAGCGAATTCATTAAATATCACACTTCAGTTGCTGAACCATGCTCAAACTGTTCAACACCATGTCTCGAGAGAAAGAACCCCTGGAACCTCTTGACGGTAAAATCGTAAAAATGTACGCTTGCGGACCCACCGTCTATAACTACGCCCACATAGGCAACCTCAGGACCTACATCTTTGAGGACATTCTAAGACGAACAATACTATACAACGGACTCAAGATCCAGCACGTGGTGAATATTACAGATGTAGGCCACCTAACCTCTGATGCGGATGAAGGAGAGGACAAAATGGAGAAAGGAGCCCAGAGAGAAGGCAAAACCGTCTGGGAGATAGCTGAGGAATACACAGAGGCTTTCAAGAAAGACATTGAGGAACTGAACATACAGGAGCCAGAAGTCTGGTGCAGAGCCACAGAACACATTAAAGAACAGATTTGGCAGGTCAAAGCACTAGAAAAGAACGGCTTCACATACAAGACAGATGACGGAATATACTTTGACACAACAAAAATAGACGATTACGGCAAGCTGACAAAACTGAAACTGGAACAACTAAAGGCAGGACACAGAGTTGTTGTGGGCGAAAAAAAGAACCATACTGACTTTGCTATCTGGAAGTTCAGCCCAAAAACCAAACAAAGGGCAATGGAGTGGATATTCCAAGGCGACAGAGCAGGAACCCTCGTAACCGATAAACTCAGACCAACACTCACAGCAGAGGAACTGGAAACACTAGGATTCCCAGGATGGCACATCGAGTGTTCAGCAATGAGCATGAAATACCTAGGAGACCAATTCGATATTCACTGTGGCGGAATCGACCATATCCAGGTCCACCACACAAATGAGATTGCTCAGGCTGAGGGCGCCACAGGTAAAAAACCATGGGTAAAACACTGGCTTCACAGCGAGTTCCTCGTCATGGACAAGGGTAGGATGGCAAAATCCGAAGGAAACTTCATAACATTAGCAACACTGAAAGCGCACGGGTTTGACCCTGTTGTTTATCGGTATATGTGCCTCACAGCCCACTACCGACAACAGTTAACATTCAGCTGGGAGGCCTTGGAAACCGCGAAACACGGGCTTGACAGTATCAAGACAAAGCTTCTCGACCTTAAAGAAAACGAGATTGACAAAGAGGATGACGACGAATTAGTCGAGAAACACAACACTGCTTTCCTCACAGCAATTAACGATGATTTGAATATGCCTCAGGCGCTTGCCGTCCTTTGGGCGGTTCTAAGAGATGAAAATCTGAGTTCAGACAAGAGAGTTGAACTAGCAGATAAGTTCGACGATGTTCTTGGTCTCAAACTTTCCGAGGTGGGAAATGAAAAGATTCCTTTGGAGATTGCCGAGCTCGCACAGAACCGAGAGAAGTATCGCGCAGAAAAGAACTGGAAAAAATCAGACGAACTGCGCGACATAATCAAGTCCAAAGGATATATTGTAGATGACACAAAAAACGGATACAAGGTGAGAAAAGCATGACTGAACTACCCGAGCCCACAATTAACCTGTTTGTTTATGGAACACTAAAAGAGTCCGACACAAGACAGAAAGTGTTAGGTCACACAAACGGAGGAGTCCCTGCCGAAGTCCCCGGATTCGTAACAAGGCCTGTTTTGATAGAAGGACAAACATATCCTTCGGCAGTTCCTGGAAACGGAAGTTTAGAAGGTCTGGTGATTGATGTTACTGAAAAAGAACTGATGATACTTGATGTTTATGAAACAGATTCTTACAAAAGAGTCTGCGCAGTAACCACTGATGGTGAGAAGGTTCAGCTGTACATCAGAAACTAGATTCTGCTGTAAACATACTTTTGAGCCATGCCAACATTTTTGCCTGCAACTTTAAGACTCTTACTTACTTTTTCCAGAATCTTTTCTGAGCTTTCAGTACCCGCAAGCTTGGCAACCTTGTCCGTTGCACCCCTTGCCTCATCAACAATCCTGTCAAACATGGGGTAATCCTCCCCAGGAAAGCGTCTAACAAGCCTTGCGTGTGACTCTGTTTTCTTCACACCATCAAGAACATCTTTCAAGTTTCTAGAAAGCCCTTCGTATAAACCGCTACCATCAGCAAGCCCATCAACCTTCTCAATCTGCCTTCCAAGTTCATTCTCGTAAAGCTGTAGTTTTTCTATGAACCTATCAGGTCCTATCTCTTTTTTTCCCATAACCTTCCTGATACTAGCACGTATAAAAGAGTTACTCAACTTTAACTTTAAAATCTCCCTTAGAATGCGAGAAATCTTCAGATTTTGTAACTGAGAGCAAGTCGTTCTCGGCAAGAGTTAAGTCGTGCTTACTTATAACAGTCAGTTTCTTTACAGGTGCGCTCATGGATAACTGGTTCTCAGATTTGTACTTTCTAACAATCTGAACAACCTTCACTATATCCTCGCCGATAAGTTCTGCCTCCCCGTCATCCCACTCGGGCCTGAACTCAGGCCATTTTGCGATATGTACAGACTTTGTCTTGTTCTCGAAAGGCAACAAAGAGTAAATCTCCTCTGTAATGAAAGGCATGAATGGAGCAAACATCTTCAGAACACCATCAATAACTTGGGACAAAACATACTGCGCCGACTGTTTCTGAATCTCATCTTTGGGTTCATACAGTCTTCCTTTTACAATCTCTAAATAGTTGTCACACAAATCGTTCCAGAAGAACTGTTCAACATCAAATTTGACCTTACTGTGGTCGTAATTTTCGAATCTCTCCGTTGCGGATTTCACCAAACGATTGTACTTACTCAACAGCCACCTGTCGATAACTTCAAGGTCGTCGAACTTTCCATTAAACCCTTTGTAATCCTCAAGATTCATCAACACAAACTTGCTCGCATTCCATATCTTGTTCACAGTCTTGTGGCCAGTGACAAAGTCTTTTTCCATGTAGGGGATATCCTCCCCAAGTTTCGCACCCGCAGCCCAGTACCTAACAGTGTCTGATGAATACTTCTCCATAACATCCTGGGGAGCAACAACGTTGCCCTTAGACTTAGACATCTTTTCCCCTTTAGAGTCAGTAACAAATCCTGAGATTGCGATATGCTCCCAAGGGATTTTGTTGTTGTTTAACAGACCTTTTACAATTGTGTAAAATGCCCAAGTTCTGATGATATCATGCGCCTGAGGTCTAAGAGTCATCGGCAATAGCGACTCTGCCTTTTCAGTCTCTTCATGCCAGTTCAAAGCGATATGTGGCGAAACAGAAGAAGTGGCCCATGTGTCCATAACATCTGTTTCTGGCTCCAATAGGTCCCATTCTGATTCTGGAACAGATTTTGGCTTGTCAACAAGCGGGTCAACAGGAAGTTGTTCGTACTCTGCTGTAACCCATTCTTTCCTACCCTTGTGCCACCAGATAGGGAATGGAACTCCGTAGTAACGCTGTCTGCTGATACACCAGTCCCAATTTAAGTTCTCAACCCAGTGTTCGTAACGAACTCGCATGTGCTCAGGGTGCCATTTTATCTTTCGGCCCGCCTCAAGCAATTCCTCCTTAAGGTCCATGACGCGAATAAACCACTGGCTGGACTTAAGGAACTCTATGCCCGTTCCGCAACGCTCGTGAACATTGACCGCATGAGTAATCTGGTCTTGTTTCACCAATAAACCTGCGTCCTCTAAATCCAATAGGATTGCCTTACGGGCCTCATCGATTTTCATCCCAGAATACTTGCCTGCAAGTTCACTCATAGTGCCTTCAGGAGTGATAACCATTCGAAGCGGAAGTTTATGTCTGAACCATTTGTCAACGTCCTCTTTGTCACCAAAGGTACAAACCATCATCAAACCAGTCCCTTTGTCTATAGCGACATCTTTATCAAAAATCAAGGGGACTTCATAATCACAAAGAGGAACCTGAACGTGTTTACCCCGAAAATCCTTGTATCTGCCGTCATCAGGGTGCGCAGCCATGGCAACACAAGCTGGAATAAACTCAGGTCTTGTCGTACTAATAACTAAATCTTTGTCTCCACATTTGAATATGACATCGTTAAACTTACTTGTTTTGTTGACATTGTCAAACTCTGCCTGTGCTATAGCTGTCTGACACTGAACACACCAAGCCACAGGGGTCTCTTGTTTGTAAGTGCGTCCTTTCCTAAATAAGTCAATAAAACTCCGTTGGCTGTTTGATTGGGATTTGGGGTCGATTGTACTGTAAGGAGATGAAAAATCACAACTCATCCCTAGTTTTTTCCAATCCTCTATAAACTCAGGGAGCAACTCCTTAACGGTCTCGAGGCAGAGATTTCTGAAATCCTGTCTGGACATTTTCGTGGACTTAACTCCTTTGGTCTTCTCCACGAGTTTCTCTGTAGGAAGGCCGTTATCGTCAGTACCGAATGGATAGAACACTTTTCCTGTTTTCATTCTCCAAAATCGAGCATAAAAGTCTTCTTGCGCATATGAACATGAGTGACCTATGTGCATTCGTCCACTAACTGTTGGAGGTGGCGTGTCTATTGCGTATGTCTCTGAATCAGGTTCACACACAAAGATTCTTTCTTTCTCCCAAAACTTTTGCCACTTGCTTTCCGATTCCTTCGGGTCGTACCTTTTAGGAAGTTCCATGTTAATCAGGCCTCCTCGTCTGTTTTTATGTCTTCTGCTCAGAGAACCCAGAAATTCACATCCAGGCCCTCATAAGAGCCTAGACTACAGGCACTACTACAATCCATGAAGATAGTCCTGTCATCATTCATGCTTAACGATAATAAAAAGGTTTCAGTGCTCGATTCTGCCAGAGATTCTCATCAGGGACTCGTGAGCCTTGACTATATCCTTCTCGTCAAGAAATACACTCATGTGTGGGTAGACTGAGAAGACCATCTCTATGTTGACATCCTGTGTTGCCAACTCGTTACTGACCCTTGACATTATACCTTTTGTGGCCCAGCCTTCTTCTGTCAGGTTAATGCTAATCTCTACAAGGTCTTGGGTAACCTCTTCAACGGCGGACTCAGGAAAAAAGCTTTTTGCTTTCTCCATGCTGTCTCTGTCTACGACAACCTTTACTCCCCAGCGGGTCTTGATTAGTCTAAAAACATCGTTCTTGACAAAGTCTTCGTGTGCCATAAGCTGACCTATGTACTTGTATGTGCTTGTGCTGTTTCTAAGCGTGAGCATAGAAATATTGGTCTTTGTGCTGATAACTGACTGCTCGAGAGCCTGTTTTATCTGCGCATAATCGTCCTGGATAGACTGGTCTGCCTTGTATCTTCTAATGGCTGAGATTACGCTGTCAAGACTCCCCTTAATCTGGTATGTATCCAGGATATACTGTGATAGCGCGGAAACATTGATTATTCCCCTCTCCAGGTCTTTCTTGATGGTTATATCATTATCAAGAATCTCCCATACCTGTTTAGTAATACTGACCATTTATAATTGGAATCTGACAGGTATTTATAAGGATACCGGATTTTGGTCATTTTACAGGATACTTAGTATATATAAGCAAGAATCTCCTGTAATAGGGCATGGGAATATTTTTTGACGATGGAAAAGACAAGGCTGTGAAAGCAGCAAGATTAGCCAAAAAAGCGCACGATGATTTAGAAGACTCAGCAGATTTGCTTAAGGACATATCAAGGAAGCTTTACAAAATAGCACAAGAGTTGCCCAAAAACGCTCCTGCCAGCACCACAAAGAGCATCTTCAGAACCATGAAAAACCTAGAGCGGGGCACTAACAGAACACTTATTCACATGAAAAAACTGGATACCCACATAAGACATGTTGAGAATGTTCTAAGACGCAATCAGTAAAGACTTATATCCTAGCGGTACACACCACAAGCATGAGGTTCTCGCACACAGCTGATTGTCACTTGGGAGGTCATCGCGATCCGCGCTTAAGACAGCTTAGTAGCGAAGCTTTCAAACAGTTTGTCAGCAAGACAATCGCGCACAAATCAGAGTTCGCAATAATTTCAGGCGACCTGTTCAACACAGCCATCCCTGGAATCGACGCTCTGAAAACAGCAGTCTCAGAATTAAACAGACTGAAAGAGAACAAAATCTCTGTTTATGTCATCCCAGGCAGTCACGATTACAGCCCTAGCGGAAGAACCATGCTTTCGGTCCTGGAAGAAGCAGGCCTGCTGACAAATGTCTGGAAGGGCGACATCAAGGACAAAACACTCAAGCTCAACCCTATCAAGGACAAATCAGGAGTACTCCTGACCGGAGTCTTGGGGAGAGCGGGAAGTCTTGATAGGGAACAATACGAACGTCTCGACCACGACATCGAAAACCTGGACGGACCGAAGATATTCCTGTTCCACACTGCGATTACAGAACTTGTAAAGAACCCTATGATTCAATCGCAGAAAATCACAAGCCTGCCAAAAAACTTTGATTACTACGCAGGAGGTCACATCCATATCAGAGAAACATACCAAGATAAAGACTACAAACTGGTAGCATACCCAGGTCCTCTGTTCCCGAACTCTTTCTCGGAGTTTGAGGACCTGGAACATGGAAGTTTCATATTCTACGAAGATGGAATAATTAAAAGAGAAAAAATTAGACTCAAACCAGTAAAGAGTTTCAGTATAGATGTGGAAATGTTGGATTCCAACCAGGCATCTGAAAAACTTTTGAGACTAAAGAAAAAAGACGTGAAAGACAGCATAGTTCTCGTCAGAATTTTCGGAAAACTCGCATCAGGAAACACTAACGACATACAAATCAGAGATTTGGTAAAATCTTTAGAGGAAAACGGGGCCTTTTGCGTACTAAGGAACACCTCAAAACTTTCAACATCTGATTTCAACAGCAAGGAGTTGAAAGCAGAAGAACCAAAAGACCTAGAAAAAGAGTTGGTCGAAGAACATAAAGACGAGTTAAGTCTAAAAGGAAAGAACGGAACAGAGTTAGCATTAAAACTGCTCCAGATATTAGGTAGAGAACAAAAAGAGGGAGAGAAACAGTATGAGTACCGAGACAGCGTGGTTGAGGAAGCTCTAACTGTGATTGAGAAATGAACTGGAAAAGATTTTTCAGACGCACGAAAAAGAATGTTGAGAAAGGTGCTGACGAAATTGTGAAGGTTGAGAAGAAGTACAGAAAACTTATTCTCACAGGAGTCATCATAGCCGTGCTCCTAATTTTTTTATTAACAACAAAGGCTTACCTATACACCAACTTTCTTTTGGGCAACGATATTGTTGTAAGACTTTCAGCAGACCAAGAGAACCTATTCCTAGCAAATGACGAGACCGAAAACATAACATTTACTGCAAGTACAACCACAAACCCTTTCTGTAAAGCAACATGCAACGCACACTTTGAAGATTTAAGCGAAGGCAACATCATAGATGAATATACCTTCGAGGTCAGACCAGGTTTACCCTACCAAAAAACATATTCTATGTCACCCCAACATCTAGGGGAAGGCCAGGAATTGTACAGATTCAGCATGGAGTGCTCAGCAGTAAATACCGTTCTGTGCCACACAGCAGACCAACCAACCAAGCGCTCAATTTTAGTAACACTGTGGCACAGTTTAACCCCTGAAGAACAAGCTTTGAAAAACGAGCTTCAGGGAACATTGGAAAATATCAGAAAGAATGTCTTTCTAACAGAAGCCAGAGCTGAAGAGCTTCTTAGCGTTGCTGACATGATAAGTGTCCCACTAATAACTGAAAAAAAAGAACTTACAGCAACCAACGCAATAATCAGGGATTTAATTCAGGGGCTAGAGAAAGCAGAACAACTCTGGAATCGCCAAAACTATCCGCAACTCGAAGGCGAAGTTAACACATTACTAGCCTATGAGCGCTCAATGTTTTCTCAATTCAACCCCCCAAATAAAACAATCCACCACACGGTAAAGGATTACAACTTAGCACTGAGAAACCTTTCATCAGTACACACCACATCAAAAGAGTGGCCAACCAAAGTACACGATAAAAACCTTTCAAAAAAACTAAACGAAGTATACAGTGATTATTCAACCGCAAGAAAATTGCTGTATGAAAACACAGAGGTCAGCACAAAACTTAACACCGCAGTTGCAGTGGCAAAAGAGATTGAAAAACTAAACTCTGAAGTGGTTTACGAAACAGAACTTGAAGCCCTGAACATAACAATTCATAATGATATATTCTTCAAAATTATCTGTGAAACCTCCAAAATCTGTGTCTCAAGAAATACCATCACCGAAAGAGCCGAACAAAAAATCGAGCTGAACACAGCATGCAAAGACAGGGAGACATTGCTGGGAGTTTTAGAATCACTAAACTCTTCAGCAATATCTGACTTGGATTCAGAGAACAGGTTCAGGCAGTATTATGATTACATCCACTATGAACTTTCAGAGCAGATTCCTGATGGAAAACCCAACACAGTTTACCTGAAAGAAATATTTGACAAGACAAAAAATGTGACCGCGCCAACAAATCTTTCAGGAGTTCTAGAATCCGCAATATCTTTTGCTCCAAACAAATGTAATCTCATAAACCTAACAGAAGCGCCACAAAAAACAGACGCACACCCAATCACAATAAACACAACTGAATTGAGTTTGGAAAATGTCTTCACAGAACCTAAACCGATATGTTGTACATTTGGAGTCTGTGAAACTTGTTGTGAGAATGAAACCTGTATGAGAAACCCCAAGAACACCCCTGTAGTTTTTATTCATGGTCATGCGTTCAACAAAGACACAACCGCAGAGTATAGCCTTGATGGTTTCAATAAAATCCAGGACAAACTTGAGGAAGAGGGGGTTCTAAATCTAGGAGCAATCTCACTTTATTCAGACAGAGACGTTCCTTATGGAACGTGGGGAAAGCACAACGCCCCTGTAAGCATAAAGGTCTCATACTACTTCGATATTTTCGAAGAACCAGAGAACTACATAATTGTACAGACAAAGAGCGAGAACATCGATACTTACGCAATCAGACTCAAAGAACTTCTCGATGTTGTTGAGCAAAGAACAGGCAGGAACGATGTGATTATTGTGGCCCACAGCATGGGGGGACTGGTAGCAAGAAGGTATGTTCAGATTTTCGGACCTGATAATGTTCAGCAACTTGTCATGATTGGGACTCCTAACAACGGAGTGCGCGGGAGTGTTGCTGACTTCTGTCCTGTTATTGGAGAAAAACTTGAATGCAGAGACATGCAGGAAGGCAGTCTTTTCCTGAACAAACTTAACAGGGAACTAATACCCAATATTAGGATTAACAACATAATTGGACGTGGATGCCAAATGGATGGTGAAGATGGTGATGGAGTGGTGCTTGTAGAAAGCGCATACTTAGAAGGTGCAAATAACACTTACATTAATGGAAGTTGTACTACATTCGAGAAGCTTCACACAGAGATTCTAGACCCGACACAGTATCCCGAAACCTTATCTGTTCTAAAAGAAATTCTCATTTCCTCTTCTTGATTCGGTTTTTAACGAACGCACTTAGAGGTATGAAAATCAAATCGCCATTTCTCCTCTTAATCTGTACTTCAAGAAAGTTTATGTCTTCAACTTTTCCTTTAACCATGCCTGATGGCCCTTTAACCTCGATGTTGTCACCAACACCGATCTTTCTGTGGCGCAACCGCCACCTTGCCATCAGATTAGGAATTATATCCATTCCTGTTAGAACCATTGAGAAAATGAATATAAGAATAAGTATGGCAAGAACAAGTGTTATCACTATCTTATCCGCATTCAATCTTGCCAGAGCAATAACAATGGCTATTATGTAAGTCAATCTGACAATGAACCGCCTTGTTGCATGGGCGTATCTTCTACGCCTTCTGAACAGCTTGAAACAGTAATCATCAAATTTTATATGCAAAAAAAGCCTGTGCAGAACTCTGTCAAACAGTCTACCAACTATGAAACCTACCAGAAGAATGACAAGAGCTATTACAAGTTCATTAACCCAGCCTGAGATGTAATTGAAAACCCTTTCAGCGCCTGCAATCACACTTCCTATATCCATAGGTAGAAAAGCCGGTTCCGTCTATAAAAAGCTTCCCTTAGAAAGAAGTTCCAGAAGAGTACTGGCGCTCCACGCTTGTGCCCAGCAACCAAACGCCTCCTGTTTCTCAGCACTTGAGACTTCACTACAGTGCCCAACAAAACCCATTGAGAGCATATCCTTTATACTGGCCTTTTTGATCAGTTTTATATTCCTTTCAAACTCATCAGGATTAATTGTCAAAAGAGCAATAGCCGCCAGGTTGTTAACCCAATACCAGGAATCCCCTCTGTGGTAAGACTTAACAGACTCTCCTGTATATTTCGGACTGAAAAGTTCTGATGATTTTGATATACTTGAGAATCCCCCCCAAGGGAGCCATATCTCAGGCAGTGCTTTTACAAAAAACTCCTTCCATTCTTCTTTTGAGAACATTCGTGGGGCAACATACCATGCTATGAACATATTAGGCCTGACCGTAAAATCAGGATTTCCTTCAGGAGTTATTCTGTCAATAATCACAGAACCCTGTGCCATTCTTTCATGAACCCCGTGAAGTATATTATGCATAAGTTCCGCTCTTCTGGGATCCATTCTTGTATTGGTCATGGTACAGAGCAACTGATTTGCTTCGCAAAGAGATATTGCCAAAGCCTGAATCTCAATACACGCACCCGTCCTCCCGTCGTCTCCCCAATCAGTGTCCATCCATGTTGTGTTCTTGGGGGTCCACACAAGTTTGTCAACCATCTCGTTTCTTATAGAGTCTATCATTCTTCCTGTAACATCTCTCCATGTTACCAACCTCTCATCGGTTAGCAGGTCCTCCCTGTTTCGTTCTCTTGCAACTTTGATAAAATCAGAAGTTCTTTTTCCCAGCCAACCCGGAGAATCGGTGCTGTCAAGCCCCTCATCGGGATAAATAGCGGGCATCTTGCCATCATCCCTTACAGCGCCGTACCATTTGTCAAGAATAGAAACAACGGGAGCCAATTCTCCTACGGCCAGGTAACCCCCACAGGCAATAAGTTCATCTCTACTCCACTGGTGGAAAAACCAAGGCAGACCTGCCATTATTCCCTCTTTTGTTGTAAGCGTTTTAAGACTGTCAAGAGCTACCTGAGCCTCCATAGGAAGCCCTGAAGCGTCCTCTTTTGGGAGCTGTTTGGTTAAAAGCTTTAGAGCATTTGACTGAACGCCTGTTGGAGTAATTCCTGCTGTTACAGCAACCTTCCCGCTTCCTTTCAGATGGGCAACTTCGTAAACCCACCTGCTGTTACTCGTACCCCTTCTATCATCATAAGAATAATGGACTGGTTTCCAGTGATTCTTCAACTCAGGAGTACAGGTTGTGGCGATTGTGACATAAAGCGAGTATGGGTCTCCTTCTTTTTTGTTGTAAACAATATTGATTAAAGTAATTCTTGAAAGTGAGTTTGATGCTCCTTTTGTACTTTGGGATTCTCTAACTTGCACTGAATACTCCCTTCCTTGTATTGATTCATCATAAAGTCTTTTACAGTCAAGGAGTATGTTTGAGTCACCTTCAACTGTTGATAACATACCTTCATCAAACAACGCGAACTTCTGAAAAGATTTTGGCCCTGTTATTCTAGAAATAACTTTCCCTACTTTCAGTTCTTCAGTATCTGCGTGAGGAACAAGGTTTGATAGAATCTTATAGTATTTCCCATCCCTTTTTATGTAAAATCCTTGATAGTTTGACCTGTTGGGATTCCCTAATGAAAGATAGTCTCCTAGTGAGTTTGTCACAACAAAATGTGGGTTGTCACAAGATTCCTCAGAATCACCATGTGTGAAAGATACTTTAGACATCATTTTTTCAGAGACCTGTTATGCGCATGGATGTACCTCTGACCAAAGTTGTTCCAGCTACACAAATCCGAAAGGGTTTTTGCGGCAAACCCTTCCTGTACTCTTTCGTTGTGATTTAATTTCAAAAATTCAAACATTTTTTCAGATAATTCCTTGACAATCTCTTCATGAGATTTTCTGTGCCTATTAATTACATAAACCCCTTTTTTGGGGCCTTCGGATGCCTGAACATAACGCCCAAAACCTGCCAAATCTGTTGTCACGGCAGGGACACCAAGCACACCTGACTCCAGAGGAGTGTAACCCCAGGGTTCATATCTGCTTGGAAATATTCCTAAGTGTGTTCCAACAACAGCATCATAGTACTGAAGATTCAACAGGCCGTCAGAACCATCCAGGATCCCTGGATAGACCACAACTTTCACCTTGTCTTCAGAGGAGTTAAGAAGATTGTGAGCGGTTAAACTCTGAATCAGAGGGTCGCGCTCACTATAAGGAATGTTATGAGTCACAATGGCGGGTTGGCCTTCTCTCTTAAAGTGGGATACATCCTGGTGAAGCTCTCTCATAAAACTGCTTGTGAACTGATCATCTTCCTTGCCAGGCACCTTACCACAGAGAACGTCAAGAATAATCTTTTTCATCAGGGGCTTACTGTGCCATTCGACATAGTTTTTGATATTGTAGTAGAAATTCTTAGTTTCAAGAACATCTCTCCGCACAGCACCATGTCCCATATCGAGAACCCAGAAAAACATCACAACTGTAACATTTATGTGTTTCTCAACAAGCTTCTTGTTTAACTGTGCCAGGGCCTGTACGAGAACATCAAGCCCCTTATTTCCGTATTCAAATCTTCCTGAGGTATAAAACAAAATAGTTTTTTCTATATCAAACTGGTAATATGGGAAAAAGTTGTATGCTATAAACTCCCTTAATATCTCTCTTGTTTCGTTGTGACGTATGCTCGTCTCTTCAAATGTCGGGAACCTGTCTGTCTGGAAGCCGTTGAAAAGTAGAACATCCGGTTTTTTACCCAAGAGTTTCTCCGCTTCTAAACCTGTTATCTCGCTGACGGTTGTAAACACATCCGAGTAGTGAGCACACGCTACCTCTGTTGTGTGTTTTTCTTGAACCCCCATTTTATACGCCCAATGATTCGGGTCCATATCATCAATCATGTCATAGAGATGGTGCCCTCCTCCCGCAATACTTCTCCCTAGCATTGTTGCGTGAGTTGTAAAAACCGTTCCCACATGGGCACCAACCATTTTTAGGTGGAGAAGAGCAAATCCAGACATCCATTCGTGAGCATGTACGACAGTTCTCTGAGGATGTCTCTTGACAAACTCCTCAATAACCATTCCTGCAGCTGTCGAAAATAACATGGGTTCGACAAAATCCCATCTTGAATTGATGGAATCTATCTGAAAATGCTCCCAGTATTTTCCTTTCAGCTCATCAGAAAGGTTTTTCAAACCTTCAAAATCTATAAGAATTACATCCGGCTCACCTGGAGCCAACCAAACACCATAATGACATATTATTCCCCGGTTCTCAAGAACATGAAAAACTTCTTGCCACTCACTGGGCGCAGTTCTTGCATCGAACTCGTGCCTGTGTAGCCCAACTGCGGGTCCTATACAGACATAGTTCTCATATTTTTTTTTTATGAAGGGAAGCTTACTTCTTACAACAGTGTGGATTCCTCCCACTTTATTGCAGACCTCCCATGAAATCTCAAAAAGGAGTTTGGCAACCGGATTTTCTGTTTCGGCCATGAGGACTCACCCTAAGGTGATTATCCTCCCAAGAATCAGACCGATTATCAGACCGAATATCATTCCAAAAATAAAGTCTTTAACAACCAGCATTTTCTTTTCATGGGCAGAAAGTGTAAACTTATCCTCAAAAGATTTCTCTTCAGGCCTCTCTTCACCTAACTCTTCATTACGAGCATGCTCGTCAAGAGTTGCTGGCTCTTCGATAGTAGACTCGGAGTCAATAGACTCTTCAATCACTTTCAGGTCAGCAGGTTCAGCATTCTCTGCGGGTCTGGTAGTTGGTACCTCTTCAAGGTCCATCGGTGGATGAACATCTTGTTGTTCTTCAATCTGAGACTGTATGTCACCAACAGCCGTCGCTGCTCTCGGGTGTAGATAATCATTTAGAATCTCTACTGTCTCTACAATACTGGAGACTTTTTCCATGTCCGAAGCGAGCTTTGGGTCCTGAAGAACATGTCTAACCCAAGATGCAAAGTCATTTTTCTCTGCATTTACGTGTTTATAGAATTCCTGATAACTTAGGTGTTCTATCCTGTTCCTTAACTCGTCAAGACTAGCTACTGATGAGCCATCACTGAAATGAAACTGCTTTTCATGTGGTATATCCACGTCCTCACCCCCAATTGATTCCCTCAGACCTAATCGTGACCAGCCATGTGCTTGTAGATTACAAGTTGCAGATGCTTCTTGTCACTCGCACCGGCCATCTTACGTGCAAGCTCTATGTCCTCAAACACGTCCTTTACCCAGTTGTGGAAATCATTCTTGTCAGCTGAGACGTGATGATGAAACACATGGTCTTCAAGCTGGTCAAGAATACTTGCCAATTCTGCTACGTGTTTCACAGGCTTACCGTTAGCCAGTACAAAATATTGATACTCAGGAACCTCTCTGGTCAGATTGTACACTCTTTGCCTGCTTGAAGGTTTTGTTTTTGCAGGTTTCTTCTTGGCTGTTTTCTTAGCCACCTTCTTACGAGCTACTTTCTTACGAGTAGACTTCTTAGCCACCTTCTTACGAGCTACTTTCTTACGAGTAGACTTCTTAACCGCCTTCTTACGAGCTACTTTCTTACGAGTAGACTTCTTAACCGCCTTCTTACGAGTAGACTTTACAGTCTTCTTAGCGGCTTTTTTCTTTGTAGAGCGCTTCACAGCCTTCTTTCTTGCTGCTTTTTTGCGAGTAGATTTTTTTGTGGCTTTCTTTCTTGCTGCCATTACCTCACCCCTTCTCCTACCCTTGCGGGTCGCATTTATAACTGTTTTGAATTTTTATCGACCTTGACCTACAGCGTAAAGGTGACTACTTGGCTGGTCACTTACCAGCCTGTTGCCTGTATCTTTTGACAGACTCGCCTTTGCACGTATTGCAAGATCATTTAACACATTCATGAAGGCTATGTACCCCTCATAAGGACTTTCATAAGGACTGAAATACTTGTGGACATCTCCGTCAGAGAACCACTTGGTACACATGTAGTAAAAGTGGTCGCTTGTTGTCAGGCGTCTCCAGTTATCAATCAGTTGTTGGTCGCCTGATCTTTTCACTGCGTCTCCTATATTGTAAAGCTCTCTGATAGCGCCTTGTTGCATTGCATTGCCCAACCAAGCGGTTGTATCTCTCTCCAAATCAGCCCAGGATACAAAATTGTGGCAGTCAACTTCATCCATAGCAGGATAGATTGTTGCCGCTTCACTAACTGTTTTGAAATCATTATCAGGATGTTTCAGAAATTCCCCTGGGAGAGCTCTCATAAAGTTGAAAATTCCTGTGTCCTCCCATTGGTGCTCTCCGAAAGTTTCGTAGTCCATAAACAGATTGATTACGTTTCCAGTTCCATTGACTTCATTTAACCAGCGAACATACTTCTCTACTGTCAAAGGCCATTCATTCCACCCTTTGTTAGAGAATCTAAATGCTACATCGTCGGATAACTTATAGTTTTTCATCAAAAGCTTTAGGTTATCCGTTGTTTTACTTCTGTATACAAAATTGGGGCTTCTCCAACCCAGAACAGGGTCCCATCCCTCTGCGATTATCGCTTTGAAACCAAGTTTTTCTACATGGTTTGCCAGTTCATTGTTGTAAATTAACTCTGTGTTCCTGAATACTTTTGGTTCCTGACCGAAAAGCTCTTTTATCGTCTTTTTGTGTAGCTCAACCTGTTCGTTGAACTCTTCCTTGCTGTAAAGGAAAGAAAGACTGTGATAGTAAGTTTCTGATATAAACTCAACACGACCTGTTGCTGCCAGTCTTTGGAAACTTGCCAGAACATCAGGCATGTATTCTCTCATCTGTTCTAGCGCAACCCCAGATATGCTAAAACTTATTCTGAACTCAGGGTGCTGTTGTAATAGTTCCAGAAGAAGTTTATTTGTTGGCAGGTAGCATTTGTTCGCGACCTTTACCATTATTTCCTTGTTTTTAGAATCATCCCAGTAGTTAGGATTTTTTCCTATCTCGAAAATAGTATAATTTCTGAGTCTGTATGGCTGGTGAACTTGAAAGTAAAAGCAAATACTTACCATATCTATCCTCCAACAACCAGCATTCTTGATGCTTCTTCGTATATTCTGATACAGTGCTCAGCAGGGGTTTCCCATGTGAAACTCTGTACCTCTATAGTTCCCTGATGTTTCAGTGTGTTATGCAGGTCTCCATAGGTTAGAGACGCAACTATTTTGTTTGCTAAATCGTCAACATTCCAGAAGTCAACCTTCAGCGCGTGATGAATAACTTCGCTGACTCCTGATTGCTTGCTTACAATTGCAGGAGTTCCCTGACGCATGGCCTCAAGAGGAACTATACCAAATGGCTCACTTACGCTGGGCATGACAAAAAGGTCTGCCATTCTGTAGAGTCGATCTCCTTCGGACCTGCTTACGAAACCAGGGAATATCACTTTGTGGCCTATACCCAGGTTGGCTGCTTTCTCTATCATTCTTGGTAGCATGTCTCCAGAACCCGCCATTACAAACTTGACGTTTGGCATCAACTGTAACACTTTTTGAGCGGCATCTAGAAAGTAGTCAGGCCCTTTCTGAAGAGTTACTCTTCCAAGAAATAGAACAATCTTGTCGTTGTCTCCTATTCTTTCTGGAATAATCTCCAGTTGTTTGTGATCGAATTCAACAGCGTTGTGAACAACACGAATTTTATCCTCGGGAACATAGTACTGATTCATCAATCTCCGTTTCACGAAGTTGCTTACCGCAATCACGATATCCGCGTTGTGGAATCCCTTGTGCTCAATTGCATAGACTTCTGGGTCTGCGTGTTCTCCTCCTGTTTTGTCAAACTCAGTTATGTGAACATGAAGAACAACAGGTTTTCCTGTTAATTTTTTAAGAGCAAGCGCTGCAGGGATTGTCGTCCAGTCGTGTGCGTGAATAACATCAAAATCCTCTTCCTGAGCAATTGCACAGACAGCTGCAGCAAAGCGGTGGACCTCCTGGAGAAGGTCATCCCCGTACAGTTTACCTGTTCTTCTGCCCATGAGGTTAGGTATATTCTGCATGTTCCATGCATACTCTTCTTTGCTGACATAGGGGGTAACTGTTGAACCAACTCTGATTGTTTTGACCTTTTGCATCTCGCGGTCTGCCACCAATAGTCTTACGTGTTCACTTGAGACATCGTCCGGACCGTGCGGCATTATATAAGTCACATCAACACCCTTTCTTGCCAGCCCACGAGTTAGTTCATAACATACAGTTCCCACTCCTCCTGCGAAGTAAGGTGGGAACTCCCAGCCCAGCATTAGTATTCTCACCACTTTCCCCCTTCCGGTAGTTTTATCTGTAGTCGAGAACACTTAAGCTCTTTTATAAAGCTATGCTACATACACGGCAGTTATGCCAGTTCTAAGTCATAAAATAACAAATTGTTAATTTTCTAAGTTGTTAATTAAAACAAAAAAATTCGTTAATAATTTATAACAAGATTAATATACAAGCACCCTTTAAACACACAATATGGGGAAGGAGAGCCTTTTTCAAGGCAGTAAGTGGAACATACTCCAAGCAGTTGCAACGGGAAATAAAAGCGCAGCCGGGATCGCAAAGGCCGCAAAAACAAGTCTTCCCAATGTCACTCAACAACTGAAATTGATGGAGGCATACGGCTTTCTTGATACAACAAAGGAAGCCAAAGAAACATTTGGGAAACCAAAAAGACTTTTCACTCTGAAAAGACCCGCTGTCCAGCTATCACTTGCCAAACACAGGTTTGCAGAAACCCAAATCTACCACCCCACAGACATTCAGAGCATGATACTCTCAGTGTTGTTTCTGAAAAACCAAAGAGACCAGGTTGCTCTTCTGAAATATCTCCTAACAGCAGACGATATTATGCAACACTGCGGAGTCGCATTCCTTAAAACGGGAGATAACGAGATAGAAATTCTTCTTTTAACAGACAAGATTGATGAGATTAGACAGAAATACTCAAGCATAAACATGTATGCTGAGGGAAAAGAGGTGAGGATTGTAGCGTGGACACACGGGGTACAAGAGATTAAAGATGGACTTACCAGAAAAGACCATTACTATGAACAACTGATTAAGAACCCCTTTGTGTTGTATGACCCAGAACAAAAATTTAGGGAGATAATATGAACCGACTTGCCGAACTGATAAGAAGCTTACCTGTAAAAGATATTGAACTGATAAAAAAAGACCTTGAAGAGGGCAACATATCCAAAGTTATCAGTGAAAGAATGGCAGAACTGGAGATGCCACAGAAGGTATGCCCCGTATGCAACCTTCCTCTGGACGATAATGCAGAGTTCGTGCTATATTTTGGAAAAAGCATTAGAAAAAAAGCAAGATTTGACGGCAAAGACTGTCTTAACTACTTTCTGAAAACACTTTAGCGTTTCCTAGTAGGCCTCTTCTTAGCCTTTTTCTTGACAGTTTTACGCGAGGTCTTAACAGATTTTTTCTTAGCAGACTTCTTAGAAGCTTTCTTCCTTGAAGATTTCTTACCCACCACCTTCTTCTTGGCAAAACTCTTCTTTCTCGCCACGGGGGGAACCGACCTCGGTTCGTCTTCAGGTCTGTCCAGCTTCTGCTGTTCAACCTTAACCTCTATACCTTCAGAGTCACCTACAATCACATCCGTAACAGTGCCACTCAACCCAAGAGAGGGATTATCATCGCCCGTTGGAAGCTCAGGAGGAATCTCTTCGTGTAGATGATTTCCTGCACCAATCTGTTTCAACCTGGCCCTAATCTCCTCCCTAATCTGTTTCTTGAGAAGTTTCTTCTCCTTTCTTTTTTTGAAAAATCTACGGGGGCCTTTAGTTACTTTGGCTGTAACTTCTGGAATTTTCTCCTTGAAAACCCTTCCAGTACCACTCTTAACCTTGCCAGCAAACCTTTTCGTGCGCTCAACGAATGGTTTGGGCCTGTCTCTCTGAAGCTCTATGTTAAGGCTTCTCTCCTGTTCATTATGAATTTGAAACTCTATAGCCTGAAGAAAGTTCTCAATCTCTTTTATGGCACCATAAAGCTGATGCTGGACTGCGGGGTCCATATTACTCTGATTTTTTAGCTTGTCAATGAGTGCCTGACGTCTCTCTTCGTATTCCCTCTTGAGCACATATAAGGTCATTTTCAACCTCACCCCCTGGTACTGTGTTGAACTGTGAAGGGTTTATAAAAATTTTGAAAAAAAAAAGAAATGAAAAAATCAGTCTGCAATATCATTCATATCTGATATGGCTTCCCTATAATCCTGCGTTTGTTCAGCCAGGCAGTTGGCGTACTGACCGAAAATATTGACAGCAAACCCCGCAGCCTCCTTCACATAATCTTCGCCGAAGTTAAGAATTCCATCAACAGAATCCCAAGGCACCATGTTTTCAGGGTCATCCGCATTTGTTCTCAACGCAACACCTCCTAAAAGAGCAAAAGGAATCGACTGAGATTTTTTCGCCAGTACTATCATATTTTTAGCCACTTTAAGCTCTCTTACAACACTGTCAACATAGTTCTCGATACCATCATAGGCATCACGATAAACCCTTGCAGCCTCATAAGTGTTGTTAAGAATCTCTCTGGGACTACACCCCGTCATCTCCGACCTAGCCATCAAAGCATCAACAACAGCATCCTGCTTTGAAAAAGCGATTTCTATAGAGTCAAACACTTCTTCAGCAAAATTTTCTGCCTTGTCCATCATCGCTTCCCGGATACTATCATAACCCTCCTCTGCAAGAGCCATTCTAAACATATCACTCTCAATAAACTCTTTTGCAACAGGTTTCAAGCCGGAATAACAATCCATAAGACCCATAACCACGCCCGCAACAACATGCGGTACTGACCTGAATTTTCCAGGAGTATACGATTCAAAAGCTCTGTTGTAAGCCTCTTGAAACAGTCCTGTTTCGGCGCTGAGCAAAGCCAGTCTGGCCTGTTCTCTCCTGTCGAGCTCATCAGGCGTATCAACACCCAAGTTCAGCTCCAACAAAAGCTCGTTTAAATTAACCGGTTCTCTATCCATTAAATATCACCTGGAATATGGGACTTCAAGCCAGCATAAAAAGACAACGCATCTTTCTCAAGCTTATGCCTTAAAAACCCACTCAATTTTTATACAAATAAAGATTTGATACCCTGATGGCTTACGAATCAAAGCCCAACAGGAATTCCTTTTTGCTTTACAGGTTCCTGTGGAGCGCGTTTGGACTAACCCTGTTTATTCTGTTTATTGGTTTTGGTGTGGCTGCATTTACGGCATTTCCGTTCTGGCCGTTCGTGATTGCTTGGCCAGTTTTTCTTTGGTGGAGCTGGTTTAAACGTAGCATAAAATACAAAAAAGAAGTCTACCAGTTTTTAGATGACAGGATTGTTGCAAAGCACGGAACTGTTTTTTCAGACGGCCAGACAGAACTTCTGATAAAGAACATCACTAGTGTTGCAATGCGTCTGCCTTGGCTTGAAGGAAAGCTTTTTGGCACAGGCACTATAAGCATACAGTCCGCAGGAAGTGGTCTGTCTGAAGTTACTCTTGTCCACATGGACAAACCAAGAGAATTTTTCGATTATGTGCGAAAAATAATGCAGAGGCACGGGTTTAAACTAAAGCAGGATAAAGTGATTCAAGAAGAGACCCCCCATCCCATTGGCGTTCTTATGGAAACATTTGGAATAGGGTTGGGTTCCGGAATAGGTGCCCTTTTTGTTCTGGGACCTTTAATCCCAGGAATCGCTTTTGTTCTCACCACCATGACAGATTCAGTTTATGCCATTCTATTCGCACTCATAGCAATCTTTGTAGGAATCATCATCTTTGTGTGGTTCATAGGGGGCATCTTCCTACATTATATGGACAGAAAAAAAAGAGTGTACACTCTTTATTCCGACACCGTAACTTACCATGAAGGATTCCTTACAACAAACCACGCATTTATTCCTGTTGAAAACATCTCCGACAGCGAAAACACACAAGGATTAATCAGCAGAATTCTTGGCATATTTGATGTGAAAATCAGCTGTCAGGGAACAGGACAAGAGATTTTATTCAGCAATATGGAGAACGGGAAGAAATTCTCAGAAAACCTTGACAATATTGTCGACTCTGACAGACAGGAAGTGAAAAAACCTGTTAAGGCAAAAACGGATGTCAGACCCAGAAAGAAAGCGGACAGGAGTTTTACAGGCACTTACAAGATGAGCGCAAAGAGGTACTTCGCGTCCGCACTATTCGTAATACCCATATTTGTTCTTGTTGTTATTGGTTCTTTGTTAGGAGGACTGCCCGTATTTCTCGGAGTTCTCTTTGGCGGAGGAATGATGCTCATATTCATCTTTGGCATAATAGCTGTTGGAGCAGCCATTCAAATTCATGCGAACTCCTGGGAGCTTAAGAATAACAGCGTCAGAGAGGTTTATGATTTCCTTAGAAAGAATGAGGTAGAGTTTTCTAACGAAAAAATTATGGGCGTGGTCATTGACAGAAATCCCCTTGACAGATGGCTGAACACAGTCAATGTTACTTTCTGGTCAATAGGAAGTTCAGCCAGCATCAACATGAAATATATCCCTTATACAGAAGAGTTAGTTAACGGAATTTTGGGAAAGATGGACATCACAAGAGACAAAGAGCTCGAAACATGGAACGCAGAGTACTCTTTAGGCGCTCTTTTCATGCGAAGTTATTTCCTGATTATTCTATTCATTATTCTTACAATAGGCTGTTTTGTCGTCGCATTTTTCATGCCCTGGGTTATCTTAATCCCTATTGTAATCTTTATTCTGGCAATAACATTAGCACTTTATCTGCACATTCCTATGAGACGCAGGAAACTGTTTATCCATTCTGATTATGTCCACATGCAAAAGGGATACTTCTTTCAAACAGATTACTACGCTCCTTGGGAGAATGTTAAGGACATGAAGTCTTCAAAAATCCCTGCAATCAACAAAGGCAAGCTCACTTTCAACATCGCAGGAGAACACGTAGTCCAAACTCAAAACAGCCAGGGAGCTGCAATGCAGTCAAACAGTTTCAGCATGCCCTTTGTGACAGATATATTCAGTAAACACGACGATATAGACACGAAGCTCTCTACAAACAACGGAAGTAAAAAGTCAGATATCACAGACCCGCATGCACACTATAGACAAGCCCTTGGAAACAGTATGTTCAGCGCAATTGTGACAATAATCTTTGTGTGCGGTTTCATTGGATTTGGAGGAGGATTACTTGGTTGGGCCTTATCCAACGATAACCAAACTGCAGGATACATTGTAGCGTTCGGAGCAGTTTCCTTTGCTATATTATTAGCCGTTCTGATTCTTGTCCTAACCGTTCTTGATGTCAAGTTCAGAAGATTCGGTCTTGACAACAGAAGAGCATTCAGAACGGAAGGAGTTATCACTAAAGAAAAGACATCTGTTGTTTACTCAAGAATTGACCACATTACAAAGCATCAGGGATTCCTTAATAAGATGTTCAAGAATGGAAATGTCATGGTACACA
The DNA here is from genome assembly GCA_964589765.1 of uncultured Methanosarcinales archaeon. Lineage (GTDB taxonomy): Archaea > Nanobdellota > Nanobdellia > Woesearchaeales > UBA525 > UBA525. Next base: position 13,325 of record CAZPUM010000008.1, on the reverse strand, counting down.
CTGCGGGAACAACCTCATTGTTAGGCCCAGAACTTTCTGCAATACATGTTAAAGAGTTTAATGAGTTCTACGAGAAGTTGAAAAATGCTTACACCTAGGTGAAAGCGTAAACTCTCTTCTTAGTACGCATATAGACAAGACCATCTCGATACTCTATCTGCGTCCGCTTTACCGCGGTATCTTCTAAGGTCGCAAACTCCAACACTCTAGAGTTGCCGACCTGCTTTGTCATAGCAGTCTGTAACATGACCCTACCCCAACAACAGACCGCCAGACCCCTTATTTAAAAGTATTGAGTCATCAATATACGAATAGGTATACAGAGACAAAACTATTTATACTAAACCCCCCTTTTCCGCACACAGGGGGAAAAATTGGTCATAGACGATTTTGACGAAATAATGAATATGCAGCGCCAACTGGCTAGCCGTGTCGTTCAAGAAAACGAGATGGAACTGCAGGTTAAACTACTCAATATTATCCAATCAGTTATCAAAGGACCAAAAAGACAGGCCCAGGTAGCAGAGGTCTTTATGGAAGCAGAGATGCAAGGGATTTCTGAAGATCAGACCTCTAACGTGCTAAAAACACTAGAAGATTTAGGGTATGTTAGGCGTGTAGGAGACAAGATTAGCACAACTTAATCTGAGAAACTTCTTAAACAGATATGTTTTCGGCAAATTATGATTCCTGAGGTAAGGGAAAAAATAGAGGTTGAGAAGAAGCTTCTTGATGTTTACAGACGACTTCCTGATTTCGACAAAAAAATTCTCGAATTAGGAGGAGTCCTTGTCAAAGAAGAGGACATCACAGATATTCAGTACTTTAAAGCCGGGCCTGACCCCCGATTTTTTATGATGAGAAGCGGAGGGATATTCAGACTTAGAAAAAAGACCCCCTCACCACCTAACGGTGCATATGAACTTGCTTTGAAAAAGAAACCACAACAGGCATCACAAACAGCCAAGATTATGCTTGAAAGAGAGGTTTACTTCAGAGATAGAGACTCGGCTTTGGCAGCCCTAGCTCTTCTAGGTGTTGAGCCCGTCAGGATGAAGTACAGACTCGACAAGTCAAGAAAATCCTTTGATTTAAACGGTGTCAGATTGGAACTCGATAGGTTATGGGTTCCTGAAGGCATACCTCCTTTTCTTGAGTTTGAGGCCTCATCTGAAGAGGCAATTATTAGTGCTGCCAGAAAACTTGGCCTGGATTACCAAACTGAATTAACACCTCTCAGTTCAAGAAAGGTCCAGAAACTGTGGATAGATAACTCTGATTATTCACCCTGGAGCTAGAAACCACCAAGAGTCATCTGCTTGGAGCCTTTGAGAACATCATCGAATGTTGTGTTAAAAAAACCTAGGACTGCATCAGCTATCGGTCGCACCTGTTTATCTATATAGTGCTCATAATCTATAGCAGGAGAGGATTTCTTCTTCATCAACTGAACAGGATAAGGACCCTCAGTCGTTAAAACATACTCTATCAAACTTGAATCAAGGGGAACCCCCCTGTCTATCAATAACCTTGCCGCTTTAACATGAGGCGGTGTTGTTTTAACATAAGAATCAAGGTCTTTTCTTATCGCTTTTACATAAACAAGTTTTTCGTCATGTTTTCCTCTTTTGATATCATCCACGAACTTTCTGATATAGTCACTCGGGTCCTTTTTCTTGAAAACCATGTTAAGAATTCCCATTTGGAACTCTTTTGCCACTTCAGTCCAGTCGCGCCTGACAGTCTCAAGACCCGTTATACTCAACTCTTCTTTTCCGTCTTTCAGAACCAGACCTGCGTATCTTTTTTTGGCTCCTGATTCAGAGCCACGAACACGTGGCATTATGAAACGTGTAAAAATCTTATCTGGCTCCAATTCAAGGAATGACTCTCTGCGATACTCTTTCTTGATGTATTCATTATATTGCTTGTTAATTTTCTTTGTAATCTGCTTGCTGATTTTTTCAGCCTCTTCGTAGGTCTTCGCACCAGCATTAACAAACACACTATCAGTATCGCCATAAATCACTCGATAACCCATATCCTGAACTTCGTCCATGGTGAGCTGGATGAATGTTCTTGCGAAACTTGTGATGGCATTTCCTATGTCGTTACTGCTAAACCTACATGCGGGTGCAGCCATAACCCCAAAGAAACTGTTCATAAGAATTTTAATCGCAAAACTTGCATACGCATCTTTTTTCTTCTTAGCTTCATCTCTAGCATTCCACAGAGTCTGAAGCATCTGAGGAAGAATCCCCTCCTGTGCAGAAAACACAGCACCATTTGGGGCGGTTATCCATTTGTCTTTGTTGGACGGGTCTTTAGCATCTTTTCCGTGCTCAAAAGCCAAAGGGTCTATATTGAAAGTTCTCATCACACTGGGATACAAAGATTTGAAGTCACAAACCACGATATAATCATAGATTCCTGGTTTTCCCTCCATAACGTAACCGCCGACTATACGCTCCTCTCTTTCAGAGAAACTACTGCTCGGCGCAACATAGTTTCTTGCCCTAAGTTCACGCAGATACAAGGAGTCAAAGCTCGCAATTGAACCACGAACCCTTTCCAGACTCATACCTGTGATTAGTGTTCTATTCAACATGATTTCAATGGCGTTAGTTTTCTCAAGGATGTCAAGAACCAAGGCTGAATCTTTCAAGTTATAGTCCACCAGTTTTTGAGGCTCTTTTTTGTAAGCATTCTCAATATTTTTACCCTTGTTCTCTTCGCCTATTAGCTTTTTCTCACCGAGAAGTTCACGTGCCGCAGTGGCGAGCTTGTAGTTGTCAAGAGTAATAAAGTTCAGTTTTAGCAGGTGAATGCCATCAAGCACCTGTCTTCCAGGGAAATCAGCACTGGATTCTTTCAGGAAACTGGATTCCACACGAAGGTTACAGTCCCAGTCCATTCTGGCCATCCTGAAAGGAATGTCATACTCTTTGAACTTGTCCCTCAGAACTTTTAGGTCGAAATCTATCGAGTTCCAGCCCGTTATGATGTCAGGGTCTAATTCAACAACCTCTTTCCTAAATGCCTCCAGTAGCTCTTTCTCTGTTTTAAAGCACTTCGCGTTATCGAGAGGCCCTTCATGTACAATCAGAACCTCGCTCTTCTGGTGATTTTCATCTCTACAGACTAAACTGATACTGAACATGTCAGACAAGTCCATAGAACACTCTATGTCGAAACTTAGAACCCTTAGTTTAGGGTAATAGTCTGTGGGCGTTATTTGTGGCGCTTTGTATATTCTGCCGACATATTCACCTTTCTCATAACCTCCCTCTATGTCTATTGTTCTGAGAATATTATTATCAATCAGGTACCTCTGAGTAAAACGTATGTCTGCCTCATAACAAGTTATCCCGTTTTCCTCAAACAGCTTTCTCATGCTTGGAATATCTTTTGGGATATCCATAACAACCTTAACAACAGGGTTCTCCTGCATTGTTTTCCAGGACGTATCCTCTATCTTGAAAGGGATTGTTGAAGGCAGTTTTTTTGCACGCTCAGCATCATCCTTTTTTATCGAAAAATAGGGCTTAAAGTGCTGAATCGTACAGAAAGACTCTCCGTTTTCTAAACGGCCGAAAAGATAGACATACGCTTTGTTGTTCTCAACACGATACGTCTCGTCTACAATAAACCCCCTCATGCTATAAGTCAGACATGGTTCTATATTAAACATTTGACGGTTTGGGCAGTGAAAACTAACTCAGACACACAAAGAACCCTTCCAAACCTCAACGCTTTGGTCTAGTTTAAGGCCATCTTTATATACGACAGCCAGTCCCAAACAGCATGAGCAGATTAGCAGTAGTTGAGAAAGATAAATGTAACCAGGAGCGCTGTGGAGGCCTCCTCTGTGCTAGGGTGTGCCCTATAAACAAGGACGGTAATGACTGCGTCTACGAAGGAGATGACAAAAGGGCACGAATTGATGAGGAACTCTGCATAGGTTGTGGAATCTGTGTGAAGAAATGCCCTACAGATGCTATAAGCATCATCAATCTGCCCGAACAGTTGGACGACACACCAATTCATCGCTACGGCGATGACCAAAAACTGTTCGCGTTGTACAACCTGCCAGTTCCTATTTTCGGAAGGGTTGTAGGCCTGATTGGAAGAAACGGAATTGGCAAGTCTACTGCCGTTAAAATCCTGGCAGGTGTTTTAAAACCCAACTTTGCTGGGCCTGATGAGGCAGATATTAATGAACTGATTAAAAGGTTTAAAGGAACTGAGGCCCAGACCTATTTCGAGAAATTAAAGGCTGGCGAAATCAAGATAGCTTACAAACCACAGATGGTAGACCATATTCCCAAAGCTTTCAAAGGAACTGTCCAGGAGCTTCTTGAAAAAACAAACGAGAGAGGGGAGCGATACGGAGAGGTTGTTGAACAGCTCGAACTAGGTCATCTGTTGGATAGGGGCATAGATGTTATTTCTGGTGGAGAACTCCAGCGAGTGGCAATAGCAGCAACCGTTCTGAAAGATGCCAACGTTTACTTTTTTGACGAACCCACCAGCTTCCTGGATATCAAACAGAGACTGAAAATCGCGAAATTCATCAAATCACTGGCAACACCAGAACAGGCAGTTATGGTTATCGAACACGACCTTATTATTCTAGACTACCTGACAGATATTATCCATCTAGTATATGGTAAAGAGAATGTCTATGGTGTTGTTAGCCAACCTAAGGCAAGCAAGAATGGAATCAACACATACCTATCAGGATACCTGCGAGAGGAGAACGTTCGGTTCAGGGATAGTCCAATAGAGTTTAATGCGAAATCACCTTTTGATTCATCAAACGATATATTACTGACAACCTGGCCCAAGATTGAGGTAGAAAGAGGGAGTTTCAAGCTTGTTGCGGGAGAAGGAGACCTTTATCGACATGATGTTATTGGAATTCTTGGAGAGAACGGAATAGGTAAAACCACTTTCATAACAGAGTTGGCAAAAATTGAGGCTGAGACCAAAGCAGGCGCATTGAAAATAAGCCTTAAACAACAAAAACTGGAAGAAAAACACATCGGTGTTTCTGAAGTTCTACAAGAGGCTATCCAGTATGACCTACAATTGATGAAACCTCTGGATTTACATCCACTACTCGAGAAACATCTAGATGAACTATCAGGCGGTCAGCTTCAGAGAGTTCTTATTGCACAGTGTCTGGCAAAAGATGCAGACCTATACCTTCTTGACGAACCTTCAGCATACCTTGACGTTGAACAGAGACTGGCTCTTTCAAAGGTTCTTGCAGAGATGATGGAAACAAAGGGGAAGGCGTGTATCGTTATTGACCATGACCTATTGTTCATAGACTATATCAGTCAGAGACTCATTGTTTTTGATGGCCAACCAGGAATAAGCGGTAGTGTTAACGGTCCAATGAGTATGGCTGAGGGAATGAATAGATTTCTGGAAGATATTGGAATCACATTCAGGCGTGATGAAGAGAATGAGCGTCCACGTGCGAATAAACATGACAGTTTAATGGACCGCGAACAGAAATCCTCAGGAAAACTATATTATACGGGCTGACCTGCTCGTGTCTCTGCTTTGGAACCACTCATTAAGGCATTAAATATGGTGGACGATACCTTTAAGAACACCTTTTTTTAGGGAAAAGTATGGTTTTAATGCCTGAGTTGCTGATTTTAGGTGGCGTAATGCTTCTTGGAATTGTGGGAAAACTTCTTTTTTCAAAGACACACATCCCTGAAAGTTTATACCTGATTATCGCAGGAATGATTATAGGTCCAATATTAGGTTGGATCCATCCTGAATTCTTCAGGGACAACATGAGTTTTCTTATCACCATAGCTCTTGTGATTGTTCTTCTTGACAGCGGACTGAAACTGGACCTCTACAGAATCTGGAAAAACACTTTAAGCTCAATAATTTATACGATAACTGCAGGAGTTGTAACAACAGCTCTTGTTGCGTTCGCAATGTACTACATATTCATGTGGGAAATGTTCAACGCTGTCTTTCTTGGAATAATCATAAGCGGAACAACAACAGTAACTATAGCACACCTTATCGACAGACTGACTATAGACCAGAAAACAGTGGTTACAGACACCAAAACCATCTTGTTTGTTGAATCAGTTCTATCAGACATACTGGTCATAGGCGCTGCAGCTATTATGCTCACTATTGCCAGCGTGGGCGAACTGAGCGCACAGGAACTTTCGATAATGGTCTTCAACACTTTTGTAGTAGGAATTCTGGCGGGGTTCATGCTTGGCGTAGTTTGGGCCTTTTTGTACGCTTGGAAACTTCATGGAAACAAACTATCATACATATTCACTCTGGGCGTCGCTTTGTGCGTTTTTGCCATAGCGGAATACCTTGGTTTAAACGGCGCCTTGACAGTAGCAGTATTTGCTATCGTAGTGGGAAATCATGAAGTGATTGTACAGATTTTCAGAGTACGTTCAAAGTTTTTCAAAAATATTGATAAAGATATCAGCGCTCTGAAAAAAACAGACGTGGAATTCACATTCCTAATCACCACTTTCTTCTTCGTGATTTTAGGGGTGATTTTCAGAATAGATGCGCTTTTCAACGTCACAATACTGACAATCGCAGGAGTAATACTCGTCTTGAAGATAATCGCGAGGTACGGAACAACCTTACTAGTTTTCCGAGCCAACCCAAGTTACACAAAGGCAAGAACAGCACACACAACCATGATGTCTTGTGGTCTTGCAAGCGCGTTGACCGCCTTTTTGGCAATCGATGCGCAGATTCCTATTCCCCAGCTTGCTGAGATTGTTGTACTCATGATAATCTTAACCACTTTTGTGGCCATATTCGGAACTTGGCTTCAAGAGAGCATCACGGCACAGGCCCAGTCTGATAAAAAATAAAAAAGGAGAGTTTTTAGTCTGATAGGGGGAATGAGATAACACAATGAGCGCATTCGATTTTGCAATAGTGCTAATTCTCGTTTTACTTTCAGGACTTTTCTCTGGATTGACTCTGGGATTAATGAGTCTGAACGTTTACGAACTAAGAAGAAAATCTAAACTGAACAACAAATCGGCGAAAAAACTTTATCCAATCAGAAAACTAGGAAACCTCCTGCTTTGTACTCTTTTACTAGGAAATGTCCTTGTCAATTCTGTACTTGCCGTATTTCTAGGTAGCATAACCGTTGGAGTTGTAGCGGTAATACTCTCCACGGGTTTAATTACAATCTTTGGAGAGATAGTACCACAAGCGGTTATCAGTCGTTACGCTATGAGTTTTGGAGCCAAGACAACTTGGTTAGTTTACTTTTTCATAATTATTCTCTACCCTGCCACCAAACCTATATCGTGGGCTCTAGACAAAGTTCTGGGTAGAGAGCTTCCAAACGCATACACAAAGAAAGAATTAGCCCTCATCCTAGATGAACAAGGTAAACACAAGAAATCAAATGTTCTGAAGTATGAAGCTGAGATGGCTGCCCACAGTCTTGCTATTAACGAGACAATGGTGTTTGAAGTTATGACGCCTTGGAGAAATGTTTTCAAGGTTGACACATCAGACTCTTTAACACAAGATTTTCTTGAGAAGGTTCAGAAAACAGGACACTCAAGAATACCTGTTTTTGACAAGAAAGAGAAAAAAGTAAAGGGAATTCTGTACGTTAAAGACCTGGTTTCCTCATTCGCAGACCCGCAAGTAAACGCAGGAAGTCTGGTTAGAAGAAACGCTACAATAGTCCATGCAGAGGACAAGCTCGGAAAGGTACTCAGACTTTTCAAGACACGAAAAAAACACCTTTTCATTGTTGAGAACGACCACAAAAAAATTGTTGGCATAGTCACACTGGAAGATGTGATTGAAGAGATTACGGGCGAAATAGTTGACGAACACGACAGGTTCGTGGACATGAGGATAGGAAGATGACTCGCCCGCCCAGGGCTGCCGTTTGGTTCTGCGCAATTGCGCTGGTCTATATTGTGATTTACGGCAGTTTTTTAGCTGTATATTACAGCAGTCTGACTTATTCAGCCGTCCCGGATGAGCGTTTGGATACAAACGCAGAAGTCCTGTCTTTTTTACGGGACGGCACTGAGCTCGACATTGGCGAGAGAGAGAATTCCCACATGGAAGATGTTCAAAACCTTTTGGGAATTTTTAGAATATTGGGTCTCTTATGCCTTGGTCTGTTTTTGGGTATGTGGGTAGGTCTGAAAAAAACATTCGAAAAAGTTCTTTCAAAAGCTCTGTGGTACTCCGGATGGATGATTATTATTGGAGGAGCCCTTGTGGGCCTGTCGATACTTCTTGATTTCAACAGGTTTTGGGTACTTTTTCATGTTTTTCTTTTTCCCCAGGGAAACTGGCTGTTCCCAATAGACAGTGTTTTGATTCAAACATACCCTCAGGCATTCTGGTCTAGAGCAGTGACCTTCTGGGCTACCCAGACTGTGTTCGCAGGTGTTGTCCTGGTTGTTTTGGGTTGGTTTTTCCAGGCAACCGAGTTTCATCACGAAGTTTTCCATCACAAAGCTAAAGAACAAAAGAATAATAGGCATAGAAAATGAGATGGTTTTTCGCAATAATTGTGGCCGTTCTGCTTATTTCGCCCGTTATGGCTCTTAGAGTTCCTGAACCTACAGGCTATCTTGTAGACCAAGGAGATATGTTCACACCTGCTGAAGAGGCCCAGTTAGTAGGGCTTTTGAATTATATTCAACAGAACACAACCGCAGAGATTGCTGTGCTTACAATACCAAGTCTTGAAGACGAAGACCTTGAGATGTACGCCAATAGGGTTTTCAGAGAGTGGGGAATAGGCAAATCCGACATAAACAATGGTCTTCTTATTCTGGTTTCTCGTGATGATAGACAGGTCAGAATCGAAGTGGGCTATGGCCTTGAAGGAGTCATTACAGACGCTGTTTCCAGCCAGATTATCAGGAATGTTATCGCCCCTGCATTCAGGGAAGAAAAGTATGCGGAAGGAGTGGGTAGAGCTGTTGCGGAGATAGCACTTCTTGTTCAGGATGACCCATCAACAGTATCAAAATATGGTCCCACTACAACTCCTACTGATTACGGGTTTGGCGGACTGATTTTCCTGATTTTTATCGTTGCTTTCGTCACAATATCTCTAAGGTTCAAGAAAGACAAGAAGAAAAAGAAGAAGTACCTGAGAGGCAGTTTCTTAGGAATATTTGTAATGGGTTTTATTGCCAGTGTTTTCATCAGTTCCGATGTCATTTGGACCGTTCTATTCATCTGTTTCCTTGTAATGATGTTTACAGGTAACAGCGGAGGGTTTTTCTTTTTCCCTGGAATGGGAGGAGGCAGAATGGGAGGAGGAGGTGGTTTCGGCGGTTTTGGAGGAGGTTCCTCCGGTGGTGGCGGAGGTTCAGGAGGCTGGTAGCCTGTGAGACTCCACCATTTTCGTTTTAGAATCATAAACCAAGATGTACTCTCCAAACCTTGAACCGTCTAGCGCCCCTGTGTTAAACACATGAAGCCCCTCCCCTGTATAGATACTTGGGACCCCTATCTGTGAGAAAAGGTTTTTCTTAACAGCCCCCAAAACTACTGAACCATTTATGCCAGAGTGTCTATATGATACACAGAATGGTTGTTGCCTATGATTGTAAAACCCTGCCTCGAACCCTTGGTTTAAAAGCCAGTTTCTCTCGAGGAGGGGCTGATAATTCAATCCTGCCGTGCTATCCATAGACATACTTACAAAAACCACACCTGGCGCATCTCTAAGTGTCGCAAATCTTGCTCCATTCTCAGGCACTCTATCAGGAACATAGACACAACCCCTCTCAATAGCTCGTTGTTTAGTCTCTTCAGCAAAAAGCTTAATGTTTTTTCTTCTGATGAACTCAGGTTTCAAACAAAAACCTCTCTCTAAAGGGTCCGGAACAATCTCTCCGCAGAACACTAGTGCTGAAAGGTCTAAAGGGTCCACAGAATTTAGTACCTTACCAACAAGACCTGCTCTGGTCCTGCCAACAACCCCAACTTTCATAACCATGTCAAGAAATTGACAATATATAATCATTTCTGGTATCATTTATAAAACTAAAAAGCGGTTTTTAACTCAAATAAGTTTATAAACTGAAGGGAAACCCAAATAGGGTATGGGAGAGATCACACACAAGACGGCAGGACAGATTCAGAAGGGCAATTACTTGCTTATTGATGGCGTCGCTTGCCAGTGCTCAGGTATTCAGATTAGCCGACCAGGAAAGCACGGACACGCTAAGTGTCGAATCGAAGGAGTGGGGCTTATTGATGGAAAAAAGCGTCAATTTATCGCCCCAGGACATGAAGAGCTTGAATGTCCAATCGTCGGCAAGAAGAATGCACAGGTCCTTTCCATCACAGGAAATAAGGCGAACGTAATGGATATGGAGACATACGAGACATACGACCTGGAGATTCCAGCCGAGATAAAGGAGAAGGTTCACGAAGGATGTACCATCCTATACTGGCAGATTATGGCTGATAAGGTTATGAAACAGGTTGTACAGGACGCAGAGTGATAATAATGGCTAAATTCGAAGAAGCTGACAGGAGGATTTTCCACAGGACTTTTGTTTGTAAGACCTGTAAGTCCAAGAGAAAAGCTCCTATTCTAAAGGTTCTAGTGGGCCGTGTTAAGTGCCGAAACTGTGGTGCTAAGAAGCTCCGCGTCAAGAGAAAGAAGTGATTATTCTATCTCTCTTTGAAGCTCAATAATGAAATTCCTAATCTTCTCAGTTCTTCGGTACGCCATTATTTTCCCGGGCTGAGTGTTCATTGTATCCTTGAGCTTCAAAAGCTTCTCGTAAAAGTGTCCAATCGTTGTTCCGGGGTCCTCCCAGTTATTCGGATTGTAAAGCGGTCTTCCTACAGAAGAGCCGTATGCGGCCGCCCTGAGAATTCCTATGTTTCCAATCGCGTCTAACCTGTCAGCATCCTGAACTATCTGACCCTCGAGAGTTTCTGGCACTCTACCAGACGAATAGCTGATATTTTCCCAGATTTCGAATAAAAGAGAAACATCCGATTCAGGAACAACCCCTATTAATACATTGAATAGTGATGCTCTACGGTCACCCTTGACAAACTTGTGGTCCGCAACATCGTGGATAATAGATGCTGCATCAACCAGATTCCTATCAACGAGACTCTCCAAAGCGAGTCTGCGTGATATTTCTATTTCATCAGCGATATCTCCCGCAAGAGTCCTGACTCGTTCTATATGAAGCCAATCATGACCCGGGTCATACTGTGCCATGTGCCTCTTTGTTCTATCTATCAACAAGTCAAAATTATAGGTGTCCACCATAATTCTTGTATTCTAGACGTATTTTTATCGTTTCTCTACTGGTTTATAAGCATCCGAACTTCTTACAAAAAGTTTTAAGTATACTAGGGTATACCTAACATAAATGATTACAACACTAAAACTTCAGAAGCAAACAAAGGAAAAACTGAAGAGATTCAAAACCCATCCTAACGAGACCTACGACCAGGTTCTAAGAAAAGTAATATACATAGCAGAGACTGTCCGAGATGAACCGGAGCTTTCACAGAAAACGGTAAGAGAGATAGAAGAATCCCGAGAGCAATTTCTAAAAGGTGATTACTACACATGGGAAGAGGTCTGTGAAGAACTCGGATTCGATATTTCTGCCAAGATTAAGTGGGAGAGCAAGAGAAGACCTAAGAAACCTGCCAAAAAAAGTCCGAAACAGAATTATTGAAAAGATTGAGAGAGTACTAGAAAACCCTCACCACCACTTCAAAAAAATTAAGTCAAGACCAGAATGGAGTCTGAGAATTGGAGACTACAGAGTAATCGCAGATATAGACGAAAAAAAGCTTTTTATCAACATACATAAAATCGGACATAGAAGAGACATCTACCGCTTGCCCTGACACCTTTTGAGAAACCCTAGTAGCGCGAACGCTTCCCTTTCTGTCAGGAATGAGCGCCCGACCATTCTTCGCCAGGCCATTTTCACAGTGTCGCGCGCCTTATCGCTGGGAAACTCCCAGCCCTGAAGAAGTTCGTCAACGAACTTCAGCATCATATCCTTGTGTTGTTTGGTTGCGGGCTCGAAGGGTTCTGTAATTTTACCCTCTTTCCCTTCGAGCAAGGATAGTTCGTAAAGAACTATTGCTACCGACATCGCAAGATTCATGCTGGAATACTCTCTCGATGTCGGAATCGACAACACGATGTCGGCCCGCTCCAGCATTTCAGGAGGAAACCCCTCCCCTTCCGGGCCGAACATTATTCCCACAGAGGCATTGTTCAAATCAATATCGGATAGTCTATCCGCGAGTTGCCTCGGGGTTATCATAGAACGCTTCATATTGTAAGAGAAACACTCCCTGCCATGAGTCATTACCAGAGTGTCTATGTTTTCCAGGAAAGATTCGTCCTCAACTCTGAAACCGTCCAGGTTTTCCTGGGCACGTTTAGCCATTGTCCTGGCCTGCTCGTCGATTTTACATTTAGGATTAACCAGGACAATCTCTTGAAAGTTAAAGTTGGCACAGACTCGCGCAATACTGCCCAGGTTCCCTGGATGCTCTGTGCCGTAGAGAATTATTGATAAGCCCATGATGTTAGAACTAACTTATCCGTTAAAAGAGTTTAGATAAACCACTTGGAAATTGAAATCAGAAGAAGAAAACCGATTATAAGACCTATTAACCATGAGAATTTGTGCCATAGCCAGATTCCCTTCTTTTTACCAAACAACTTCATAGTAAGACTTTGGAACATCCTTCCACCATCAACAGGACCTATTGGCAAAAGATTCGCGAGTCCTATACCAAAGCTTAGCATAATCAACCAATAAAAGAAGTTAGAAACCCATCTGACAAATTTGAACAACCAAGAATACCACATAGTCTGATGTTTTAGCTCAAGATTAGAGACTATGTTTACACCATAGTAAGCACCACCCTCTTTAGTCGGATGCTCGATACCAGTAACTTGAAAATCACCATTATTAGTTCCGAAAACAGTAGTTGTGCCTGGAACATCATCATCTAGTAGCTTAATGAAATCTAAATGGTTATTAATCTCTTGACCATCGACATACTCAATAACTGAACCATCAGGTATTCCTGCCAACTCAGCAGGCATTCCTGGTTCAGTACTTACAATCTCAACGCCGTTTGAGTATGTCATTGAGCCTGCAACAGATGCTATGAGCATGAAAATCAGTATGAATAACCCGCCCGTTATTATATTGCTCCAGGGACCAGCAGCGTACATTGCCATCTTGACATGTTCTGGGCTTTTCTCAAGTTTCTTCTCATCAGGTTCTACAAAT
>CAZPUM010000007.1:0-53011 GCA_964589765.1 uncultured Methanosarcinales archaeon | reverse complement strand
GACTGCATAAGAGCACGACTGATATTGATTCCATAAAGCCAGTCAAGCTCGTGCCTTGTGACACCCGCGTGTGCTTGGCCCCAGTCGAGATGTCTCGCTTTGTTGTTGTAAGCATCAACGAGGTCTGGCGCCGTAACGGTAGAGAACTTCATTCTGTTGGCGTCTTTCTGCTTGCACAGATATTTGATTATGTTAACGCCAATGGTCTCTCCTTCGATATCGTAGTCCGTAGCTACGGTGAACTCATCCGCGTCCTTGGCCATTTTTTTTATTAGAGTGGCATACTTCTTGCTGTAGGAGGCATCTTTTTCTACGTCAGCAGTGAGCTTCCACTCAATGTCATAGACGGGATATTCATTATTTCTCTCGCCCTTTTCAGTAACACTGAACAGATGGCCAACAGCAGAGGCTACGACAATATCACGACCGCCCTTTGAGATTTCGTAGTAGGGCACCTTATTCGCAGATTTCTTCACGGGCTTTCCGTCAGCAAGTGCTGAAGCGATCTTGTTTGCCGTCGAAGGTTTCTCTGTTATGATGAGCTCGTAACTCGCTGATTTTTTTGCCATATATATCTAGGCGGAAAAAGAGGGGCTTTAAAAAAGTTGGCAGAACAAGTTGGTATGAATTACGGGCCTACCCAGATTCGAACTGGGGTTGCGAGGTCCCAAACCTCGTGTGATACCAGGCTACACTATAGGCCCAACAGTAGTTTGAGACTCCCAGTTCATTTATAAATGTGGCGTTAGCAGGTTATCTCTATCCCGTTAGAGCCTTCCATACAGATTATCTTCCCATTGGAAATCTCGTACGAACCTATGTTGGGATTGTTTAGAATCCTTTCAACACAGCAGATTCTCCTTCCTGCATCACCTATAGAATCTTCACAGGATTTCAGCTCCTGCTGAACCTCTGCTTTCTCCTCAGCAAGTGAATCCACAAGCTGAGAACTTATATTCTTGTGCTTGTTGAACTCTTCCTGACAGTTCAAGTAATCATTTTCAGATGCCTGCGCCTTGTCAGCAGCCTCCTGTTGCAACTGTTCTAACCTAACTTTGTTCTCTTGAAGCGCTTTTACGTTTTCTTCAAGACGAAAGTTCTCCTGCTGGAACTCCTGCATATTACCTATGTACTCCTCCTTTACACCAAAGGCCTTTACATCCTTGTATGTGCTGTAACCAACAGCAACAGGCTTCAGGAGAAAGAAGAATATTATTACAACTATCGCAGTTCCCAGGAGAATTATCAGTTGTTTCTGTTGTTTGGGCATATTAGCCATAATACAGTACACGTTCTCAGGAGTTCTTAAATAAACCGTTTTCAATTACCATATAGAAAATTATTGTTTTGTTTACGCCGAATATCAATCAAGACCTTATCCTTCGGAGTCTCAACTCCTCCCTCGTGTATTGGGAACCCCAAACTCGGTCGTTGGATTTGATTATGCCTTCACGAAAAACCACGAAAACAAGGGAAAAATGCCATAGCAACCTTTAAAAATAGACTGCTGTTCACGAGAACTACACATGGCAAAGGTAAAAGCTGTAACAAGGTATGGCCCAAGATACGGTAGAACCGTTCGTGAACGAGTAGCTAACGCTGAATCCGGATATAAAGGCAAACAAAAGTGTCCGCACTGTGGATACACAGGCGTTAAGCGCGAGAGCGCAGGCATCTGGAACTGCAACAAATGTGGGGCCAAGTTCACAAGCAAAGCATACCATCTGAAGAAGCCCACGCCACTAAAGTCAAAGACGGAGGAGCTCGATGTATAGATGTTTTCAGTGCAGACGAGAGTTGAAACCCGAACAGATCAGAAAAAGGGTTCGATGCCTATACTGCGGTAGCAAAATTGTGTTCAAGACTAGAACAGCCAACGTCAAGATATCTGCAAGATGAACTGCAGACTTAAAACAGATTTTCCACACAGTGAGATAAAGAAACTATTCGCTACCGAACTAGAAAGGCAACATGCCCGTAGCGAAGTCAAGCTCACGAAAAGTGAGGGAAAAGCTGTTTTTGAAATAGTAACAAAGGATGTAACCGCGATGCGTGCATCGCTAAACAGCATCACAAGCATACTGTCGGTTTACGACAAAACGAGGAGCAAATGAACAATATGCAAGAGATTGCTTCGGTTGAACAAGCCCTTCATGGATTAACCCTCCAGAAACAGGCCATTCTATCACAGATTGCAGAAATCCAATCGGCAATAAGTGAACTTTCGGCAGATACCGCATACAAAATCATAGGAAATCTTATGGTAAAGACTGAGCCTGAAAAAATGAGAAGTCAGTTTGAAAAACAGAAAGAGACCCTGACAACCAGGGTGAAAAGCCTCGAAAAACAAGAGGAGAAATTAAAACAAGAGCTTGAGAAAGCAAAAGACAAAGCTCTGAAGGTGGAGAAATGACAGAGTTTGACGGCGTCAAAAATTCAATCAATGTATTACTAGAAGATACAACCACACCGAAATCAGTAAGAGAAAAGCTTACAATAATTGTCCATTATCTTGATAGCGAAGAAGACCTACAGAAAAAAACATCTAAAGTCTTATCTGAGCTTGACGAAATGAGCGCGGATATCAATATCCCACCATATGTAAGAACACAGCTGTTCACAATCAGCAGTGAACTTGAAGCTCTAAACAACTAACTGTTTTCAAAAGGGTTTGAACCCGTGTTAAGTTTGTTCAGTTCCTGTTCTACAACAATTTCGTCCCAACCGACAGCTTTCAGTCTTCTGACAATCTCAGCATCACTGATGTTTTTACCCTTCATCCTAATTATATAGTCCTGAACCTGAGCAATAGGGTCGCCGGTTTGAGCTCGCTTCTGGACCTCATAAGCCTTCTGGTCCTGAACAAGTTTCTTGTCGTGCTCCTCTTCTTTCTTCTGCTGAAGTTTGTAAACCTGAAGGCCACCAATTGCTACAGCACCCGCAACTAAAACAGCTATGATTATCCATGCCCAAACAGGAAGAGAGAAACCAGTTTTATCAAGAGCAGAAACAAACTGCTTTGGCTGTTCCTGAACAGGAGGCTCTACAAGGTCCTGCTCAGCCCCCTGACCAACATCTTGGTCAACCAAGTCTTCCCCGGCCTGTTCAAGCTCCTCATCAGTCAGTTCTTCTGTGACTGAATAGGTCTGGCCTGGTTTTCCTCCAATAGCAAGATAGCTAAAACCAGGGATTGATGCATTAAAGTAGTAATACTCTTCATCTTCATATGTTCCCTCGTATTTGTAACCTACCCACTCATCATTTTCAAACCTTAAAATGTGCGTGTCTGTTCTGTCAACACCATTATCCGTGTACCATTGGATAGGAACTTTGAAAGTCACAATAATCTTTTCTACGCCTTCCAACCCTCTCGGGAACGCATGGAAGTATTTGTAAACATCAGTTGGAGCAATTTTAACCCCTTCAGGCTTCACACCCCATTGTTGTAAAGTTAACTGTGCGTTATTAACAGCATCACCAAACAGAATAGAAATACTGGTAAAAACCATGTAGTTCGGTTCATACCTTAGCCACTGATTGGCCCTGACCTCAGACCAGTATCTGAAGTCAGACGACTCCATATCTCCTGAAGCTCCCCCTCCACCTCCGCCACCTCCACCAGAAGAACTGGAGGTGTCACGCGTCTGGAAGAAGCTCGGTCCTTGTTCAACACAATTGTTATTGGCGTCACAAGCGGTTACATTGTAGAAGTAGTACTCGTCCCTGTCAAGTTCAGTTATTGTTATTCTATGAACTCGTGAAAAAGTGTTGTTGCTCTCAGTTGAAGGGAGTGCTTCTTCAGAAGTGCCATAATTTACAGTAATCGTAGTGAACTCATTAGTAGTTATCTCGAGCGTTCCAGTATTTGTTGTACTTGTTGAAGTGATAGAAGAGATTGCCGGGTCCGTAGAATCACTAACGGTGAAATTGTAAACTGTTTGGTTGGAATTGCCTAAGGAGTCTGTGCAGTTGATTGTTAGGTTATACCTTCCATCCTCAGAGTAATCAATTAGGGATTCGTTTATCGAGTAGACCTGACCTGAGAATGAAAAGTTGCCTGTGGTTAACTCAGCATATGCTCTCTGAGTAGCATTGCCCTCAGTGAGATTGTAAATAGAGAAGTTGTACCAACAGAATGTCGAAGTCGCAGGACTTGGAGTAATAACCTCAAAGTCAGCATAAACAATACTGTCAGCCACAGTCTCAGGCACATTAATTGTTATGTTAGGAGCAGCATAAGGTGCTGTTCCAACAAAAATTCTATCCTGCTGTCCAAACCTTGGCAAATAAAGAACTGTGTTGTTGCCTGAGGAGACATAACATGCTGAAGATGATGCCAACACAGATGTTGGAATCGTTCCACAGGACAACAGTTTGTAAGTCAGCTCGCCAGAGCTGTTCCTCATCTGATAATAGAAGAAGTTGTCAGATGTGTTGGTATTGATTGTTGCTGTTGTTAGATACCTCTGATTATCAAAGAACAACTCATTATCAACAACACCCTCAACAGCTATAGTAACATTAGCTCTTGATATTCCATCCAGTTCAGCAAATGTTGTTGGACTCGACTGGTCGAAAGACCAGACATCTGAACTGGCATTCCACCTAGCACTAAGACCCTGAACACCTGTGAAGTTCAGAAGAACCCAATAAGGACTTGTGTGAGACGCATTAGACAGGTTGATAACGAGGTCATAAGTGCTATTAACATATTGACCGGTCGCAACACTTGTTATGTTTAGACCATCTTCGAAAACATCCCATGCCGAAATCATATCATCCTGTTCGTACTGATTTGAAAGACTTGAAAGGTTAATCGGAACATTTGCCGTCAAGTTGATGTATAACATGTCTACCAAAATTGAATCATTCAAAGACGCATTAATTATAAGAAGATTCTTTCCTGCTGTGACATTTAGAAGGACTGACGCGGGCAAATCTTCCGTTGTAAAATTCTGAATAAATGTGGTGTTAAGGAATCTTATACCTGTTCTGTTTTGATCTGAGTTTCTACTAACATTCCATGTAAAGTTCAACATGTTTGTTGAGTTTGTTATATTGATATCAATACCTTGAGCAGAAGAGGAATAGACATACCTCTGATTATTGATTGTCAGATTAACAATCTCTGGTGCCTGAACAATGAGCCCTTGGTAGTCCATAGTTATGTTTGAGTTTCCATAAGCATCAGAAACATTGAACGAAAGATTGAAAGCTCCCGATATCCAGGATGTCGACAGGTTACAAAGATAGATATCTGTGCCCTGGTCATAGTAATCTTGAGTACATGTGAAAAATGAAGAGTTAAGACCGTAAGTTACATATTTTGTTTCTCCACCAAATTCTGCTGTAACATTCAGAGATGTTAAATTAAGACCTATACCGAACTCGGTTATGTTCAGCTGAACAGGTTCAGCAGTTGACGTCAGTGAATCGTTCGGAGGAGATAAAACTCTGATATTAGGAGTTACATTATTGACAAACAAAGTTGGGATTGTCGCTTGAGTCTCACGCCCCCTTGAATCTGTAAGGTTAACCTTGAAGAATATGCTCTTGCCTTCATCTGACCCGTTTACAAAGTAAGTCACATTTGTAAAATTCAAAACTAAATCAGAATTGTTCCAAACCTCCAATCTTGAAGGGTTTGCCTCAAGTTGGCCTGAAGAAGAGTATGCTCTAAAGAAAACCACTGAATACTGAGTAACACCAATCAAGCTTATCTCATCCCAAAGAACACCTATCTCGACCTCTGTTGAGTTCCTGTTAGGAGTTGCTATTGTTGTGTTAATTAGTTGAGCGGTAACTGAAGGCACAGAAGCATCAATAAACAGAGGGTCTGTTTGATTGGATGAGTACACAGAAAAATTGTTGTTCTTCTGAGTGTCATTCGCCCAAATATAAACCACACACTCAGCATCGTGTTTACAATTAAACTGGTCCAGTGTAAAACTGGCATTAAATATTGTGCTGACTTTGTCAGATGTTGTGTTTGAAAGAGCCAAAAAAACTGTTCCGTCAGTCAAAGACACCGATGAGTAATTGCTAGGGTCTGTTATGGCTACTTCAACCTCAACTGTTGATGAGTTAGAAGAAGGGTTGTTGGGCGTAAATGTCAGGTCATACACTCTCGGAGGTAATCTGTCGACGTACATGTTTACCCAGTGAATAGTTTTGTTGTCCGTCCTATTTGATGCGTTCAATAGTGTGAATCTGAAATTATACGTTCCATTTGCAAAATTCTCTGTACGCACAGTGTAGTTGAAACCAAGCGCGGATTCGTTTGTTTGATTTGCAAATGTATAAGCTCCTGTTGTGTTATACTCAACAGTTATGTTGGCCGTACCTCCATAGTATACCGAAAGATTTGTCAGATTTGTGAGCAAAGTGTTGTTCTCAGGCGAAACTGTGAAAGTGCCCTGAGAAAAGTAACCCAGAGTAAAAGGCACTAAAAGAAGGCAAAATATTAGTCCAAAAAACACTCGTCGGGCTATAACCACCTTGTCCACCACAGAGTTTTTCGGGTTGTCGAGTTTTTAAGCTTTCCGACGAGTCCCGACGGTATTAGTTTCCGTGCAATTTCATAAGAATAATAGAACCTGCCACCATAAAAACCCCGAGAGCCACAACGCCCTTGCCCGACGCAGAAGGATTCTCTAAAAAAGGCTCTGAAGCATCACAAAGCTGAGTTTCAGGACAGTTTGGAGGAAAACAACAGGATTCCGCAACCATCATTCCTGA
This sequence comes from uncultured Methanosarcinales archaeon, assembly GCA_964589765.1. Classification (GTDB taxonomy): domain Archaea; phylum Nanobdellota; class Nanobdellia; order Woesearchaeales; family UBA525; genus UBA525. The sequence continues at coordinate 46,273 of CAZPUM010000007.1, read as the reverse complement.
AACCCCCTCACCAAGTAAATATATTCCAAGAATGCCCAAAGAAAGTATTACCAGACCCGCTATTGTTTTCATGGTTTCCATCTTAGCATCGTTCTTGGGAAAGGAATCGCTTCTTTTATGCTATCAAGACCACAAATCCACGCTATCAGACGCTCGACCCCCATTCCAAAGCCTCCATGAGGAACACTTCCATATCTTCTGGTGTCGAGATAAAACTCGTACTCCGATATGTCCTCGCCTTCTTCTTCAAGACGTTGTTTGATTGAATCAAGGTCAGACTCTCTTTCTGAACCGCCAATAATCTCACCATACCCCTCAGGGGCAATAAAATCTGTGCCATGCACGGTTCTTTCATCATCAGGACTTATCTTCATATAGAATGCCTTGACAACTTTAGGATAGTGTGTTACAACAATAGGGGTGTCATAGAGCTTGCTTAGTTCATCCTCCTCAATAGTTCGGAGGTCTTTACCCCATTCAATATCCAGACCACACTTTTCCTTTAGAATTTTCAGAGCCTCTGTGTATGTCATTCTTGGGAATGGTTTCTCTGCAGACGGCCTGAGTTTCTCAACATCTCTCTCGAGAATCTCGAGCTCAGGAAGATGTTTCTCAAGAACACATCTCACAACGTGCTTAAGCACGCCTTCACCATGGGCGATTATATCGTCAAACGTCGCCCATGCCTCTTCCATCTCCGCATGCCAGTACTCTGTCAAGTGCCTGCTTGTCTTGGATTTTTCAGCACGGAAGCTCGGCGCTACTGTGTAGACCTTTTCCAGGCTGAAAATTGCTGGCTCAGCGTACAACTGCCAGGTCTGAGCCAGGAAAACCCCTTCCTGCCCGAAGTATGGAACCTTAAACAGAGTGGAACCGCCCTCGCACTGTACTGACTGAAAGACAGGGCTCTGATACTCATAGAAGCCTTTGTCCCTGAAGTATTCATGGATGGCCCCAAAGATTGTGCTTCTGATTTTCAGTATAGCAGTCATCTTTCTAGAGCGAAGCCACAAGTGTCGATTGTCTGCCAGGAACTCTATGGATTGGTCTTTAGTTATTGGAAACGTGTCTGAGGGTCCTACAAGCTGGAACTTTTTTACCTGAAGCTCCACTCCGGTAGGGGCTCGTTCATCGGCCTTCAGTGTTCCTGACAGGATAAGACTGGCTTCCACTTGAAGCTTGTCCAGGACTTCCCATTCTTGGTCCGAGAAATCCTCCTTTTTACAGACACATTGGATAATGTCTGAGCTATCTCTCAGTACGATGAATTTCAGTTTAGCGCTACCTCTTTCTCGATAAACCCATCCTCTGATGGTTGCCTCTCCTTCAGGCTTCTCTATGACCTCTCTGATGCTACTCATGGTGTTGCGGAACCCTCACTCGATAAAAATGTTACTCCTCTTTTCCAATATCCACAGGTTTTGCTCCTGTTACTATCTTCCAGTCTTCGCTTTTCATTCTGATGCTATGATTGTGTGTTCCTGCAGAAAAGACAACGTAATCTCTTGAAAAAATCTCTTTATCCGCATAAATATCAAGCTTCTTTGGGAACAGATTTGCGAATGGTGGAACTGTTCCTACTTTACAGCCCGTTGTCTCAAGGACAACATCAGGGTGAGCCAACGAGAGGTTATTCTCCCCCAGAAGCTTTTTCAATTTTTTCAGACTGAGTCTTCTATGTCCACTGACAACCGCCTGAAAAACAACTCCTGATTTTGTTTTAAGAACAAGGGCCTTTGCCGCCTCTTCCAGTTTTGTACCTCTGACCTTGGCAGCATCTGCGCTTGAATGTACATGCTCGTGTTCCATAACTTTGTAATCGATTCCTTTCTCGTTTAGAAAAGATTTTATTTTTTCAAACATCTTAAGAGTCATCAATTATCTCCCTAAGTATTTTTTTCACTTTGTTCGGATCTGCTGTTCCTTTAGTCTTTTTCATTGTCTGTCCTACAAGAAACATCAGAGATTTTTCCTCTCCTGCTTTGTAATCTTCAACCGCCTTTTTCTCTTCAGCCACAACAATGCTAATCGTATCTTTTAGTGACGTATCATCAATCATTTTCAGAAGTTTGTTTTCCTCCACATACTTCACGGGGCTGAAATCTTTCTCGACTAATATTTCCATCAATCTCTGACCCACTTCTTCAGTAATTTTTTCTTCGTGAAGTAAAAGGATTATCTCTGTGATTCTATCAGGGTTTAGGAATGTTTCTGAGAGATCCTTTTTGCTATAGTTTAAAACTCGCCTAAGTTCCCGCCTTAACCATCTCGCAGTGATTTGCGGGTCTGCTTTTTCAATAATGACATCGAAAAGTTCAGCCACCTCTCTATCTGACGCAAGAACATCCGCATCAACAGGGTCAATATAATACTGCTCTGTGTACCTGGTGATTTTTTGGTAACCCAGTTCAGGAACCATTGCCTTTGCTTCAGCCAAGAACTCATCTTCCAAGTGTATTATCGGAATATCCGGTTCTGTTATGTAACCGTAGTCTGCCTCTTGTTCTTTGGAACGCATGTGGAAAGTCTTTCCGCCATCCCACCCCCTTGTTTCTCGAATCACTTTCTTTCCAGTCTTGTGATACATCCTCTGTCTTATAATTTCAAATTTCAGTGCCTGCTCAACATCTTTGTAGCCAGAGATGTTTTTGATTTCCACTCTTGTGAAACCAGTCTCTTCTATTGAGATATTGGCATCCGCCTTCATAATATCATCAGATTCCTTCACGCCAATATATGAAAGGATTCTTGTTAGTTCTTTCAGTAACTCTCTTGCCTCTCCAGGAGATTCAAAGTCCGGTTCAGTGACTATTTCTACTAACGGACAACCTGCTCTGTTGTAATCAATTAAGGAGTATTCTGATTTTTCAACAGAACCGGGGTATGTTATTGCTGCAGGATCCTCTTCAAGATGAATTCTGATTAGCCTTATTGTTTTTCCTGACTTCAGTTTTATCTCCCCCCCTGTTCCAAGTGGTTTCTCAAACTGAGTTATCTGATAGTTTCTTGGCATGTCAGGATAAAAGTAGCATTTTCTGGAAAAGAGAACTTCAGAGTCAACCTTGCTTTTCACAGCGTGACACAAGGCTAAAGCTTGCTGGATAGCACGGCTGTTCGGAACAGGTCTGGAACCGGGATAGCCAAGGCAGACAGGGCAGACTCGCGAGTTTGGATTATCCGTACCATACGTTGGACATGCGCAGAAAAGCTTTGATTCAGTTGCTAAACCAACGTGCACCTCCAGTCCAATCTTGACCTTCATTTGGGCCCCTCCATCATAGATATGAATCTAATCAGTTCTTTCTCGTGAAGGTGGTTGGATATTGCCATAACACCAAAGGGCATTCCTTTGGATTTTCCTAATGGAACAGATACATGAGGAACCCCTGCAAGGTTTGGCCCAACCGTTAGCTGATCCATCTTGTATGTTTCTAAAGGTGAAAGTTTCTCAACCTCTTCGAGTGTTGGAGCAATGGTTGTTAATGTTGGCGTAAGTAGAATATCGAACTCTTCGAAAGCTTTCTCGTATTCCTCAATAATTTTGGTTCTGACCTTGGTGGCTTTGATGTAGTATGCATCTCTGTAACCATGCATTCTTGCAAATGTTCCAAGAACTATTCTTCTTTTAGCTTCATTTCCAAAAGATTTGCTTCTTACTCCTGTAAAATAATCTTTCAGAGATTTTTCCTCGTGCCGTCCTTCAACCCCATACCTTAATCCACAAAAAGAGGCAAGGTTTGTTGATGCTTCACATGTTGCTAGGATATAGTATGTTGGGACTCCAAACTCAGATGTTAGTGGAAGGTCAGTGTTCTTTACAATATGGCCTTTAGCTTTCAATTTTTCTGACAGAACGTCCAGTGCTTTGATTATCTCAGGTTCTGCTCCGCTTGACAGGATTCCAATTTTTGGTTTTTCTGATGCGTTTTTGAAATCAGGGTAGACACTAGTCGCGTCTGTTGGGTCTTGCTTCGCAAGAACTCTTAGAACTGCGTCTATTTCTTTTGCCGATTTCGCCATCAGACCTATTTTATCCAGAGAGTTCGCATAAGGGATTAAACCCTGGCGGCTGAATAGCCCATATGTTGGACAGAACCCAACCACACCACAAAGCGATGCAGGGTTCTCAATTGAACCGCCAGTACTCTCTGCTAAAGCCACGTGGGGAAAATCCAGCATTGCTGTTGCAACTGCGGCTCCGCCACTCGAACCCCCCGTGACTCTTTTCTCATCGTGTGGGTTTTTTGGAACGGGGAAACTGCTCCCCGGGTTAGTGTTCCAACTTCCAAACCCGAATTCATCCATAGTAGTTCTTGCAATTATTATCGCGTCTTGCTCTTTGAGTAGTTTGATTACAGTGGCATCCTCAGTTGGCTTGAAGCCTCTTAGAATATCTGAGCAGGCACACGATTCTGTATCTTTCATACAGATGTTATCTTTTACTGTTACTAACAAACCAGCGAGAGGGCCTTGCGTCCCTTCCTTGATTTTCTCTTCAATAATAATAGCCTGAGCTATCGCCTTTTCCTTGAGAATCTCTGTGAAACAGGAGTTTGTCTTCTGAATCTTGTCACACTTTTCAATTGCAGACTTGACGTACTGAACAAAGTCAGGTCCTGACATCTCAAGGAAGGTCATATGGTCCTAGGGCCCTTGATGAACCCTCCCTCCTTGTTTTCCAAGTCTCTCAGAACTCTTTCCTGGGAAAGAGACTCTTTTGGCTTATCATCGCGCATTTTTCCCCTGTTAGAAAAGGGCTGAAAAGTACATTCAGAATCAGTTTCTAATTTGTCAAGTTTCGAGAAAGCGACTACTATCTCACCCAGTTCCTTTTGGAACCTCTTTTTTTCATCATCAGTGAGCTCAAGCATTGAAGCCTGGGCGACCTTCTCGATATCCATACGGCTCCGGGCAGACTCGAACTGCCGACCTCCTCGTTAACAGCGAGGCGCTCTACCTGCTAAGCTACGGAGCCTTTTATAGCACTATCTGAAGTTAGACTGGTTTATGCCACCTATTAAGGTTGGCAATTATCAATTATTATTCAGAACACACAGAGCAATAGCTACATCAAATGTGACCATTTCCATCCTGTGCGTTAGTGCCATTACCTGGAAGGGAAGAAATTCCTCTTTTAAAGTTATTGGTCAGTCCAATACATCCTTCATATTGACTAGACCCACTTCCTGAAGCTGTTTGGGTTCTATGTCACTGGGAGCATCCAACATCAGGTCTTTAGCTTCCTTGTTTTTAGGGAACGCAATAACATCCCTGATTGAGTCCTCGCCAGCAAACAGAGCCGCCAAGCGGTCAAGACCGAAAGCGATTCCACCGTGTGGGGGAGCTCCAAGTTTCAAAGCTGAAAGCAAGAAACCAAATTTCTCTTCAGCCTCTTCTTCTGAGATGTTAAGAGCTTTGAAAATCCTCTTCTGCATCTCGACATTGTGCACCCTTATGCTACCACCTGCAATCTCACTTCCGTTCAGAACCAAGTCATAAGCTCTCGAGTAGACTTTATCGTATTCACCCTTCTCTAGCAGTTCTAGGTCGGTTGGCTGTGTAAAGGGATGATGCATCGCATTCCATTTTTTGTCCTGTTCACTGTATTCAAACATGGGGAAGTCAACAACCCAGAACAAAGCCCATTCAGTACCCATCTCTTTTCTAAGATCCGGACGGTCTGTTCCATATTTTTCCACACACTCTTTGTAAGAGCGCTTAGGAATAGGTGTCTTGATATCGATATCAAGAATCTCCTTGAACAGTTGTTTCATCAATCCATCAATCATTTTCTGGACATCTTCTTCGTCAACAAATGACATCTCCAGGTCTAGCTGAGTGAACTCAGGTTGTCTGTCAGCCCTCAAGTCCTCATCTCTGAAACATTTTACAATCTGCGCATACCTGTCGTAACCCGCAATCATCAACAACTGCTTGAACAATTGAGGACTCTGAGGCAAGGCATAGCACTTTCCTGGCTGTACCCTGCTTGGAACCAGGTAGTCACGCGCACCTTCGGGCGTACTTTTGGCCAGGAAAGGAGTCTCTATCTCAAGGAAACTGTTCTTTTCAAGATAGTCACGCATGACTTTTGTTATCTTGTACCTCGTTTCGAGGTTTTTCTGCATCCTAGCCTTTCTCAAATCGAGGAAACGGTATTTCAGACGAGTCTCTTCTGTGGATTCCACAGATTCGTCCAAATCGATTGGCAATGGCTCGGCGGGGTTCAGCACTTCCAGTTCAGCAGAGGATAGTTCTATCTCGCCAGTGGCAAGCTCTTTTCTGACCTGATTATCTGGTCGAATCTTTACCTCGCCAGTGATTTTCAGAACCGACTCTTTCTTTACGTCAGCGAGGCATACCTCCTCGACGAGAGACTTAGGAATAAAACACTGGGTCGTTCCATAACGATCGCGGAGCATGACAAAGCCTATCTTTCCCTGAACGCGAATCGTATTGGCCCAGCCTGCCAGCGTTACAGTCTGACCAGCGTGCTCTTTGCGCAGTTCTCCGCACGTGTGTGTTCTTAACATAGTGTGATGGACAAATCCCTGCTTTTTATTATTGTTCTTTTTGCCAGAAATAACCTGCCAATCCACCGCTTATCAGGAGCCCAACCAGTCCTATGGCTGTTCTTTTCATCCCTTTTTCAAATCTGTACAAGATATCCCTTTCGTTTTCAGTCATAACTATCTTGGAGTTGTACTCTAGCCAGGATGCCGTATCATAAAGCATATCGTCTATGTATTGCGAAGAATACGAACCATTGTTCTCAACTAATTCAACAAGATTTCTAGCCGCTTTATCTATTCCGAGCTCTAACATGCCTTCTCTTTGTGCTTTTTTGTGGAGACTTGCCAGTTCAAAAGCCTGGTCGTGAATACTGTGATACAAAAATTCGTTCAGCTTAACAGGACCTTTGTAATCAGAAGGGGTTACCAAGTCACGAACCTCTTCTGCCTCTTCCTCAAGACGGAAGGACATAGCTATTCTAGAATCACCCGAGTTATTACACCAAGCCCTGTACGCAAGGTATCCGTTTCCAGCAGTGAAAAGAGCAAACCCGAGTGTTACAACCGCACATGCCTTCGCCCACATAATATCAAAGTGCGTTTAGTTTTATAATAAGAATCGGAAGAATAGTCGGAAACCTTCCAAGTCGTTCCGGTTTCTCGTCGGCCCGGTTGGAAACCTTTATATAGCGACCCGTCCAGAAAATTAACGATGAGCGTAATTGGAGAATCCCTAGTATTCCTAGACACACTGGGACTGTACGATGTTATCCTTCCGTTCCTGCTTGTTTTCACACTGGTTTTCGGCGTTTTAGAGAAGAGCAGAATATTTGGAACAGAGAAGATAGGAGACTACACAGTCACGAAAAAGAACTTGAACGCAATGATTGCGTTTTGTGTCGGCTTTTTCGTCGTGGCCAGCGTTCAGCTGGTAACTCTGATTAACGTGTTCGTAGCCCAATCAGCACTTGTTTTGATGATTATCATCATGTTTATGATTCTGATTGGAGCCATTCACGCACAGCAGGATGACAAAGGCCTAGACTTGACAAAATGGTCGGGTCCTTTCGCTTTTATTATTATAGTTGCCTTAACACTTATATTCCTTAATGGTGTTGGCTGGCTTGGACCCTTATGGCTATACGTAACAAACTACTGGGACAGCCAACTCATGGGTACATTAATCCTTTTTGCAATAATTATAGGTGTAATCTTCTGGATTACATCAGATTCAAAGAAGAAAGACAAATAAACATGCTCACAGGTGATACACTATGGTAATTGAAGACATCCTTTACTTCCTGCTTCAGTACGGAGTACTTGTGTTCTTCCTTATCTTCGCAGTGCTTTTCGCAATTTTGCAAAAGCTGAAGATTTTCGGAGACAACAAGAAAATCAACATCGTCATATCATTGGTAATCGGCCTATTGGTCGTGGCACCACACGTACTTGGACTATACCCATACGAACAAGATGTTGTCAGAATTATCAACGAAGCAATCCCTAACACAGTTGGTGTGATTGTAGCCATCGTAATGGCTCTACTACTCATAGGTGTTATGGGTGCAAGGTTTGAGCTAGGGGAAGGAAACGGAGTTAGTGGTTGGATTGCAATCATCGCGTTCGGAATTGTGTTGTATATCTTCGGAGTCGCAGCCAACTGGTGGTACGCCCCTGACTGGCTGTACTGGCTGAATGATTACACCATAGCGGTAATCATAACAATACTAATCTTTGGCTTAATCATCTGGTTTATCGTCAAGGAGGACGACGAAGGACCCAGTGATACAAACCTTGGAAAAGAGGTTTCCAAGTTGCTGAAGAAGTAATCCTATTTTTCATATTTCATTATGGCAAGCATCCTAGACGTCGGTTTGGTCGGCCTTTTCAGGGCCGTATTTGTCTTCTTACTAGTCTATACAATAATCTGGGGAGTTCTTTCATGGAAGAAATGGATGGGAGAACAGCCCGGCGTTTATGCGATGATTGCATTCTCAATCGCTTTTATTATGGCTGCAGCACCTGATGCGCAGAACTTCATTCTGTTCATAGCACCGTGGTATGTTGCTCTGGCCTTAGTGATTTTTTTCATACTGTTTATAGTGAGTATGTTTGGTCTTTCAGGAGACAAAGACTTCCCAAAGATTATCAAAAGTCCGCAAGCATATAATTGGATAATTATTCTTGCGGTTGTGATATTCGTTATTGGTCTCGCTTTCAGTCTGGGTCAGAGTCTGCTCTCATCAGGAACAGGAACAACTCCACCAACCCAACAGCCAGTTAATACTGTTGGCGGAGGTGACGGTTCTTTCCAACAGTCTATGGGCGCACTACAGAGCGCGACAGCGGGCGGACCCACGAGCACAGGAGATTTTGGCTCAAACCTTCTAAACACCATCGTTCACCCTAAGGTGCTCGGAATGATTATCACACTACTGATAATGTCTGTAGCAGTCTACTTTTTGAGCGGACCCGCGAGCAAACCCAACTAAAATGTACGCCATTATTTGTATTGGAGACAGTATCACATATGGAGTGGGCGAACTGCCATGTAAAGGATGGGTTGGCAGATTAAAAGATACTCTTGAGAAAAACCACAGGTTTGTTTACAATCTAGGCATTCCCGGAGACACAGCAGAAGGTATCATGTCAAGACTTGAAGCTGAGCTATGTAGAAACCAGTTAAGAAGAAATGGAGATAAGTCGTTAGTCATTCTAAATTCAGGCATGAATGATTCCAGAAAAAGTGATGGAAAACCAATATTTACAGACGAGGAATATAAAAATAACTTGATAACTATTTTCGAGATTCTTAACAAAAAAATGTGCCATTTATCTTTATATCAACAACCTATGTTGATGAATCTATGACAGTACCTTGGGAAGGCAATGATTACACTAACGGCAGAATAAGTAGTTTCAACGATATTGCGCAAAGATTGTGTGAAAAGTATGGCGCTGAGTTTGTTGATGTCAAGGGCATGGATAATTCCATGCTTAGTGATGGACTCCACCCCAACAACAAAGGTTACGAACACATGTTCAAAATAATACTTCCAAAAGTGAAGGAAATTTTTCCGGAGATTATTTCTTAGAAACAGGTTTTTTCAGTTCATCAGCAACTCTTGATAGTTCAGCGACGTTGTCAGTGAACACAGGTAATACTTTCGAGAAAACCTTTTCCATGGCTTTGACCTCAGCACCGACCTCAAGAATATGTTGGTCGTAATCATTAACCTTGCCAACAATTGCCTGATGTAGTTTATCAAACTGGTCTTTCGTGTCTTTAATCATCTGTTCGATTTTCGTGATGCGAGCCTCAGTAGCCTCCTTCCAGGCGATTACCTTGTTGATATCGCCCATCAGGTCGTTCCACTTCTCATCGATTATAGCCTCGATAAGTTCCTCCTGGTCTGCTCCCGAATCAAAACCCCCACCTCCCATCATGGGCGGTGCAGGCATCCCACCTCCTGGCATATTCGGTACTCTACTGGCAGGAGTATTTAAACTTGGCTGTGGTGATGGCTGTTGTGGCTGAGATGCCGATTTTGATAGAGCATCAAATATCTGTGTGCTAGAATAACCCTGTCTCTGTAAAGTCTGGATAATCTGGTTGTTTGACATGCCCTGACCTTTAAGGTCGAGTATTCTAGGCATAGGTATCTCTGAATCAGCCACGTTCACTCCTCACAATCGTCTCCTGAATCAATCTCTTTGCCTCTTCTCTTGTCACAAACCTCATAGGTTGCCAAAGGTCCAGATATTTCTCAACAACCTGAAACTCATGCCTCTGGACCACAGAATCAAGTTCACCCAGAATTGTGTCTACTTTGGAATTAATCTCTTCAATTCTTCTCTTCATCTCCACCGTTTTTTGGGTGAGAACCCTGACCTCAGTCTTCATTTCTTTTTCAAACTGCAGAAGGTTCTCCTCAGTAATCTGGTTTCTCTTCTGAAGATTAGCATATCTCTCCTCAGCAAGTTTCAAACGCGTTGCTACAGACGATATCTCCCCCACAGGATTCTGTGGTAAAGGCTTCTGCTGTTGGGAAAAAAGCTGTTCTTCCATCCTCACCCCTCGTGGAATGGATGACGGAGCAACCTTTATATACTTTGCTTCGGGCGTCACGTCTAGGTTACCGACGGGAGGGGTGAGATGGATACAGGAGTTCTGTCAGCGGAAATCATTCGAGAAGGCGATGAGACCATAATTCAGGTCAATGCGGAAGGTATCGCTGTAGTCCCAAGCATAGAAGATGAAGAGCTTTTTATGGCTAAGGCCGTCGAACTTCTAGTAGAAAACCCTGGTGCCACCAAGATTGTTTTCAGCCAGCAAAGAGATTACGAGTATGAATTCCAACAAGTAAAATACCTGGCAGAAATAGCTCAAGTCTACAAAAGATTAGTCAAGAAAAGCGAGGAATTCTCCTTCCAAAAGATTCAGATGCTCGGCGGAATGATTGATTCTAACAAAGCTTACGCCGAGCTCCATGATATTATTTACAACCGCCTGAAAAAAGACCCTGCTGGAGCTTTTGTACTGCTAAAAAGAGCAATCAGGCGCGAAAGAATTTTTCTGGACAAAATGGACCTGCCCCAAGACAGAAGGGCACAGTACCAATACATCACACTTATTGAAAACTTAGCAGAGGTGCTTGAAAGAACTCAGTTAATCTCAAGACTAGAAGACCATCTTCCAGGACTTAAAATCGGGGAACGAGATGTCTACAGGCTTGTCTTTGAACCAAATATCAAGCCAGATTTCATGTTCACCAAACTGATGGCCAACCTGCCACGTGGTGCTCGCGAAATCGCGAGTTACACCGTGAACGAAACAGAAGTGGTTATATTCGAGCTTGAAGAAGACATACAGTATCTTTACCATGTAACACCTCCTGAGTTTAAGATTGATGAGGACAGATACAGACTTCTGGACCAGGCTCGTTCAATCCTGGCAGAACACAAGCCCGACAAGAGCGAGTTCACCAACCCCGCAAGAATGCGAGAGGTATTCATGAATGTCGGAAAAGACTTGCTGGACGAACTTTCAAAGATGCACCAAATACAACTTGGAGAGGCCGAACTCAAAGAGCTCACACATATTCTGGTTAGGTACACCGTTGGTTTTGGACTGATAGAAGTTCTTCTTTCAGATCCTAGGGTTCAGGACATCACAGTTAACAGCCCAATGGGACGCATACCTATGTACATAGTACACCAAGACTTTGGAGAGTGTAAAACCAACATTTTCCCAAGTGTTCAAGATGGAGAATCATGGGCCACAAAACTGAGAATTATGTCAGGAAGACCTCTTGATGAGGCAGACCCTATTCTGGATACAGAGATTGAGATTCCGGGAATAGCAAACGCAAGAGTAGGAGTTATTGCACCACCTCTGAACCCAACAGGTTTAGCCTATGCTTTCAGAAGACATAGAGACAAACCATGGACTCTGGCTCTGTTTGTGAAAAATGGAATGCTTACTTCTTTGGCGGCAGGACTTCTTAGTTTCCTGATTGACGGAAACAGAACCATGCTTATCGCAGGAACCAGGAGCGCAGGTAAGAGCTCTTTGCTAGGTAGTCTCATGGTGGAGATTATGCGACGATACCGAATCATCACAATTGAAGATACACTTGAACTACCCACCAACTCGTTACGCGACTTGGGTTATAATATTCAACCAATGAAAGTTGCGGGTGCTCTAAGCAAGGGCGAATCAGAAGTTCCTGCAGACATGGGGATTAGAACAACTTTACGTCTGGGGGATTCAGCGTTGATTGTTGGTGAGGTTAGAGGCACAGAGGCACAGGCTTTGTATGAAGCTATGCGTGTAGGCGCTTTGGCCAACGTTGTAGCAGGAACTATTCACGGCGACAGTCCCTATGGTGTTTTCGACCGTGTTGTTAACGATCTTAGAGTTCCAAGAACAAGTTTCAAAGCCACAGACATAATTGTTGTAGCGAACCCAATAAGGAGCGCTGATGGACTTCACAGAGTTAGAAGAGTTACTCAGATTACAGAAGTCAGAAAGGACTGGGAAGATGACCCTCAAAGAGAGAACGGTTTCCAGGACCTTATGAAGTACAATGCAGTGACTGACCAACTTGAACCTACAGATGCAATGATTAATGGAGACTCGGATATTTTGAAAGCGATTGCAGGTAGCGTCAAAGAATGGGCAGGAAACTGGGAAGCTGTCTGGGACAACATAGAGTTAAGAGGCAAAATCAAAGAGAACCTTGTGAAAACATCTGAAGAACACAAAGACCCAGAACTTCTAGAGGCTCCTTTTGTCATCCAGGCCAACGACATGTTCCACCACATATGTGAAAAAGTCAAAGATAGACATGGAACACTGGAAAGCGACAAAATTCTTTTTGAGTGGAACGAGTGGCTCTCCAGACAGATAATGAAAAGGCAAGAGATTCGCAAAATGAAAGACGCTCACGAAACCAAAATAAAAACGAGGAGACGCTTATGAGTCTAGGTGAAGATGACCTGACGCGGAAATACATAGAGAAAATCAACGAATCACTTGCTCCTCAACGCCAATCCGAACCCGAACTGTCAAGCAGACAGTATAAAGAGTTCAAAGAACAGTACTTGCCAAAAAGACTAAGCTTCTATGAGAAGGCATGTAACTTTTCTGGAAAAATCGTTAACGCGAACCCTGACAAAAAAGAAGTGCCCAAGATGCAGGCAGCCATCGATGCATGTCACCTTGAAACAGACCCAAAGGGCGTGATGTCATTCGCACTTTTGGCACCTGTTGTTTTCATCATCATGATCACACTCCTAACTTTCGTATTACCTATGGGCATCGCAACTGCGATGGGCATTGAATCACCCGAACAGTACGGCTCTTTGTTTGTTTTACTGTTCGGAATATTCGCGGGACTTGCCGCAATCATACCATTACAGAAACTCCCCTATTTTTTTGCCAACACTTGGCGAATGAAAGCCAGCAACCAGATGGTCTTGTGTGTTTTTTACATAGTTACATACATGAGACACACAAGCAACCTTGAACTGGCAATAGATTTTGCGGGCGACCACCTCGCACCACCTTTGAGTCTTGATATGAAAAAAGTTATTTGGGATATTGAGACCGAAAAGTACGAATCCGTTAAAGAATCTCTTGATACTTATTTAGACAGATGGCGAGAGTGGAATCCTGAATTTCTAGAAAGTATGCATCTGATTGAAGGAAGTCTTTTGGAGTCAAGCGAAGCAAGGCGCATAGATCTCCTAGACAAGTCACTGAGTGTTATGCTTGATGAGACCTACGAAAAGATGCTTCATTACGCTCACAACCTAAAGAGCCCTTTGACAACACTCCACATGTTAGGAGTTATTCTTCCAATCCTCGGGTTGGTTATCCTGCCTCTAATGGTGAACTTTGTACCCGAGGTTAAATGGTATCATATGGCCCTGGTATACAACGTTGCTTTGCCTGTGATTGTTTATCTTTTGGCAAAGCAGATTTTGTCCACAAGACCTACAGGGTATGGTACTGCAGATATTACTGAATTAAATCCTGAACTGAAAAAGTTTAAAGGATTAAGAATACCTCTTGGCGGGAAAGATGTCCTGACACTTTCACCCGTAATGATTGGTGCAGTAATCGGAATAGCCCTGTTAATTATCGGAATTTTCCCTCTGGCTTTCTACTATGCAAACCCAGGAATTGATTATGTTATAATGCCAAATGGGGATATGCTTGAAGTAGAGTACGGAACTGAAGAGTACAACTCTGCAAGCTATTTCTTCTTGAACTACAGAGAGATTAATCTGGATAACGGTGACAGTTTCACACTAGGACCTTACGGATTAGGAGCAATACTATTCAGTTTATTCCTTCCGTTAGGTTTAGGTCTCTCCTTTGGATTGGTGTTCAGTCTAAAAAGCAAACACATAATGAAAATTCGCGATGAAACCAAGAAGCTTGAACAGGAGTTTGCAAGCTCTCTTTTCCAATTAGGAAACAGACTGGCTGATGGGCTACCTGCAGAGATAGCTTTCAGTAAAGTTTCAGATGTATTAGAAGGTTCTAAAACAGGAAAGTTTTTTGACATTGTCACAACAAACATCAGCAAACTTGGAATGTCAGTTAATGACGCTATTTTTGACAAAGAGAGAGGCGCTCTATTGACGTTTCCAAGCAACGTTATTGAATCAAGTATGAAGGTTCTTGTTGAATCCAGCAAAAAAGGACCTATCATCGCCTCCCAGGCAATAATTAGTGTTTCAGAGTACATCAAACAGATGCACCGTGTTGATGAGCGCTTGAAAGATCTAATGGCCGATGTTATCAGTAGCATGAAATCTCAAATAGCCTTCTTGACACCTGTTATCGCAGGAATAGTAATCGGTATCACAAGCATGATTAGCAGTATTCTTGGAGCTATTGGACAGAGACTCTCAGATTTACAGAACGCAACAAGTGGACTGGAGGGGGCTGGAGCAGGTGGTTCTCTTTTGAGTATATTCGGCCAAGGAGGAATTCCTACTTATCACTTCCAGACAATTGTAGGAATCTACGTTGTCCAAATCACATACATACTATGTGTTATGGTGAACGGAATCGAGAACGGAACGGACCCCTTGGCGGAACAGGACAGTCTTGGAAAAAACCTGGTCAGAAGCACAATACTGTATGTGGTTATTGCAGGAATAACCATAGTTTTATTCGGCTTAATTGCAGGTTCAATCAGCAATGTTTAATAATGAAGTAAAAATAGAGGCATTATGGCAAAATCACCGGGCGAATATTTAGCACAAACTTACAAAGACACTTGGAGCACATTCTGGGAAAGAAAGAAGTTGTTTCTATCACTCTCTTTTCTACTATTCTATGTTCCTATGGTCATATGGCAGGTCCTACTGATAGGGCTTATGGCAATGGCAGGATGGTCCGGTGAAGAGTTCACAGGGACAACAGGGATGCTGGGGGCTCTTATTGTGGTGTATCTTCTGGGCCTTATAGTTATGATTGCACTCCAGGCTCTGATGTTTATAGGGATAACAAGAGGTAGCGAAACAAAAAAGACCGAAACAATTGGAGAGAGCATCGGAAACTCCCTTGGAGTATTCTGGAGATACATAGGACTCGCAGCTTTGCTTTCTATCATCTTCGTTCCTTTGATAATAATCCATTGGGGCGTTCCCATTGGACTGATTTTACTGTCATCACAAGGAGCTTTGCACTGGGCAGTTTCCGTGCCTATAGCGTTGCTTTTCTTTCTAATAGGATTAATACCCGCCATATTCCTGACGGTCAAACTTTATTTCAGTACTTACGCTTTGGTACTTGACAACCTTGGAGTTGTAGCAAGCATGAAGAAGGCATGGAACATTACAAAAAACAAGTTCTGGTGGACTGTTCTGTTCCTCTTCCTATTCCTCGTGGCATACTTTACCATCTGGATGGCGCTTGGACTTATAGTACTGTTACCACTGAGTCTGCTACAGATGGGTTTGAATCTTCTGGTACCCTTACTTGGTGACCTGATTTACACCGTGATTTCGGGAATCATCTCAGCATTGATTTTGCCCTTGGCAATAATCTATCTTGCAAAGATGTACACTGTGTGGAAGAAGGTTTAATCGATATGCCAAGGACGGTATATCACTTTTCCTTTTTCTTTTATTTGAAAGACTCCCGCATGGTTCTTTCTCGGTGAGAGAATCCAGAACAAATCTGAGAATCCTTTATCCCTTGAACGGATAAGCATCTCAACATAATCTCCACCGTAAGTATCGCAATGATTTGATTCTCTCAAACGTTTACCTATTGCGCCTAACCCACTTAACTCCCAGGAGTTCCACATCGCATCGGAACATATTGCTCCACAATTGCGCGGGTGCGTATGACCCAAGGAGACCAGACCATCTGAGTTGAGAGCCCGTTCCAGTAAATCCCCCCTCTCCCAATCACAAAGGCCGTAACTTCCAAGTTTGCCTACAAATACCTGACCCACTGTATCCCCCACTAAAGATGTTGCAAAAGGGACCTCTTTTCCTGTTCTTTTAGCCAATTCAGCAACTGAAGATATCGAATCGGTTTTCCCGAAGAATGCTGATTGTTTTACTACGATTGGCAGTTCATTAAATCCTAACTCAATACTCGGGTCCGCATTCCAGTTGTAAAGCAATTGGCCTGTGAGGCCACGCTCAATAGCAGATTTAACCTTAGGATACACATCTTCCATGAGAAGGGGGTTTGAACTCAGTATAAAAAAATGGGCCCGGCCGGACACGTCTCGAACGAGTTCGTGGTGTCCGTTGGTTCCTTAACTACGTTAATGGGCCCGGCCGGATTCGAACCAGCGACCTCACCAGCTTCAGTGGCGCGCTCTCCCGCTGAGCTACAGGCCCTTGCTAACATGGGAAAGTATATCTCTTTTAAACCTTTTGAGAGAAGAGTATAAAAACCGGTTTTATAAAAAACAATGAATGGCTAAGAAAAAAAGTGCCAAAAAGACAAACAAACCCCGTCGCGAGGTTTTAGTGTATGCCGGCCTGTCGGTTATAATTATCCTTTTGGCCTCCATGGTTGCCGTTCTGGTTGACCAGCGGAGCGAGGATAAACTTACCGCTTGGGCGTTTGTCAAGTCAAATGAGTTGCACACCTTTTTCAAGGACTGTAGACTGACAGGTGGAACAATGGATGTAAGGCCTGCAGGTGCACCCCAAATCGTGTTCGTTTGTAACTATGATGACAAAATGGTTGAGTACACTATGCTTCCCCCTGGAAGCAATAAAAAGTAGACATCAGCTTTATAAAGGTCTGATGAACCCGTGCTATATATGACAAAAACCGCGCCTCCAGCGTCGGCGGAGTTCCTTCAGGATCTGCACGCATTCATCCAGCAGAAGGGCTTCATTTGGGGTCCATCTCCAGAGCTTTATGGCGGATTGAGTGGATTCTATGACTACGCACCTCTCGGTAAACTGCTAAAAAACAACGTAGAACAGAAAATCCGAGAGACTTTCAGAGTAAACAATTTCTGGGAAGTAGAGTGCCCAACAGTTGTACCGACAAAGGTTTGGGAAGCGAGCGGACACCTGGGAGGATTCTCAGACCCTCTTATTGAAGCCGAAGACGGCAGTATTTTCAGAGTTGACAAACTTCTGGAAGAACTGTTCCCTGGAAAAGTAATCAAGCCAAAAGAGTATCTCAAGATTATTGAAGAAAACAACATTACAGCTCCAAATGGAAGCCCATTCAAGAAAGAGATAAGGAACCACAGTTTAATGATGAAGACAACTGTAGGTCTTAACCTCGAGGCATATAACCGTCCAGAAACAGCTACAACAACATACCTTCCGTTCTTAAGATTCTTTGAGTATTTCAGAAAGAAACTGCCTTTCGGAGTGTTCCAGATTGGAAAAGCTTACAGGAATGAAATCAGCCCAAGACAATCAGTCCTTAGAATGAGGGAGTTTACACAGGCTGAAGGACAACTTTTCATTTTCAAAGACCAAAAGCAACAGTTCGGAAAGTTTGAAACTATCAAAGATGTTAAACTACCCCTGTGGTCTGCCGATGCACAGAATAAAGAGGAGGATTATGTCGAAATAAGCCTTGAAGAAGCAATGAAGATAGGGCTTTTTAAAAATCAGGCTTACGCATACACAGTTTGGTTATCATACAAACTTTTCACAAATGCAGGTATTCCCTCAGAAAACATAAGACTTAGACAACATACAAAAGACGAAATCGCTTTTTACGCTGATGACGCTTGGGACATTGAAGTCTTACTCAACAGTTTCGGCTGGATTGAAATGTGCGGTGTTCACGACAGAACATCTTACGACCTTGAACAGCACGCGAAACACAGTGGTCGCGATTTAGGCGTAAGCGATGAGAGTCATAAGAAAGAGATTCCACACGTTCTGGAAATTGCTTTCGGTGTGGACAGAATCGCTTTCGCATTATTAGATATTTTTTACAATCCACAGGATGTAAAGCAGGGAAAAACAACTTTCCATATACCCGCAATGCTTGCACCTATAAAAGTAGGAGTTTTCCCACTGATGAAAAAAGATGGGTTGCCTGAGTTGGCACATGAAATCTACTCAGACCTAAGCACACAGTTTACGTGCAGTTTCGACACTTCAGGAAGTGTCGGCAGAAGATATCTGAGAGCATCAGAAGACGGAACCCCCTATTGTATTACAATCGATTACCAGACGAAAGAGGATGGCACTATAACCCTGCGAGACAGGGATACTGAAGAACAAGTTCGAGTTCACAAGGACAAACTTGCTCCCACTGTACGCGCTCTCCTCAACAGAAAACTGGAGTTTCGAGAGGCAGGAGACCCTGTACAGAAGGAGGAGAAGAAGTGAATAAGTAACTTCTTAGAGATATATGACTACATTCAAAGAGATAGTACACGATAAAGACATTATCAAAGCCATAGACCATCTTGGTTTTGAAACACCGACAGAGATTCAAGCGGAAACAATCCCTTTGGGAATTGAAGGCGCCGATATCATCGGACAGGCAAAAACCGGAAGCGGAAAGACATTTGCTTTCGGAATAGCAATGGTTCACCATATGCAGTCAAGCCAGTTTCCACAGGTTATAGTTATTGCACCCACGCGAGAATTAACACAGCAGATTTCAATAGAACTTCGTAAGATATTGAAGTTTAAAAAAATCAATGTTGCCACTGTTTATGGAGGAGTAAGCATCAACCCACAGATTGATGAACTTGAAGCGGGTGCAGAAATTGTTGTTGGCACCCCAGGAAGATTACTGGACCATTTAGAAAGAGGAACTTTGAAAACAGAAAATGTTCGATGTTTAGTTCTTGATGAAGCAGACAGAATGCTTGACATGGGTTTTATTGAAGATATTGAATCAATTATCAACAGTTTACCCGACAACAGACAGATGCTTCTATTCAGCGCAACCATGCCTGATGAGATTAAGAAACTCGCACAGAGACACTTGAACGAGCCTCATCATATCAAGACAAGCACACACGTTGAACAAGAGGTTCTACCTCAGTTCTACTATGTTGTTCCACACAACAAAAAGTTCAGTTTGCTAATGCACCTCCTTGAAAGCGAAATATTGGAGAAGGCAATCATATTCTGCGCCACCAGAAGAACCGCAGAGATTGTTGCCAAGAACCTGAAAAGATACGACAGCCGTGCAGAAGAACTTCACGGAGGTATGACTCAGGCGAGGCGAAACTCCGTTATGCAGAATTTTCGAAAAGGAAAAATTCGAGCACTCGTTGCAACAGACGTGGCTGCACGCGGTTTAGACATTCAGGAAGTCAGCCACGTTATCAACTACGACGTTCCACAGAACCCTGAAGATTATATTCACAGAATTGGAAGAACCGCCAGGGCTGGAAAGAAAGGTAAAGCAATCACACTTCTTGAAGACAGGGATTTTGATGCTTTCCAAGATGTTCTAAACATTGTTCCTCAACAACCTGAAAAGTTTGAATCAGGGGATTTCAAAAACTATGGATTTAGAATTGATTCTGACAACAGAGGCGGACCTGGAAGAGGTGGACCCGGAAGAGGCAGACCAGGAACCGGCGGACCCCGACGTGAATCTTCCAGAAGTTATGGAGGCAATAGAGGTGGCTCCAGCCCAAGAAGAACTTCCAGTAGTAGCTCAAAACCTCAAAAAGGTTGGAAACAGAGTATGCGTCGCAGATGAAACCCTGGAAGACAATAAAAAGCGAGAGCAAGTATAAAGGGTTCAGACTGGAGGTTTTAGAGAACACCGTTCTCGACCATAATGACAAACAGTTTGTTTTTACAAAACTGATGACTCCAGATGGCGTGACAATAATTCCTATTGATTCAGATGGAAATGTATATCTAATCAAGCAGTACAGATATGCAATTGATACCATTACAATTGAAGCACCTAGTGGAGGCATTGAAGAACACCCCAACCCATTAGAGACCGCTAAAAGTGAATTGATGGAAGAGACAGGTTTTGTTGCTAAAAAATGGGACTCACTGGGAACAGTGAACAATTATTCTTGCAAAACTCCTTCTGTTGAGAATTTCTTTCTCGCACGTGAATTGGAAAAACACGAGATGAATCTAGAACCACACGAACAGATTGAACCTTTTGTGGTGCCTCTTGAAAAAGCAGTGAATATGGTTTTGAACGGAGAAATTGTGGAAGTGGCAACGTGTGTTGCGATTATGAGAGCCCACAAGTTTATCCAAGACTGTAACGAAGAATACCCGCAAACTTCCCCATCTCCTTAAGCTGAACTCCTTCTCTGGTGACAGTAGAAATAAGTTTGACACTCGTACCCATTGCGTCCGCTTCCTGTTCAAAGTCCTCAATAGTCGTATCATCCAGAGCTTCACTTAGAAGAACTGTATCTACAGCACCCAGCCTGATTGCATCAAGAACATCCTTCTTTCCATAAACTGCCAGACCCGAATCTATTGAAAGTTCTTTGAAGAATTTCTGCATTATTGATTTCTCTTCAGCAACCTCTTCAGCCTGGAGCAAGTCATCAGACTTTTCAAGAAGCTCCTGCATTCCAAACTCGCCCGTATAAGATAATGCTTTAGTGCCAATAACCTTCTTCTTAATATCCCCAGTTAGATAATCATGACCTAAGAACTTGTTTACTGTAACATCCGGCCCACCAATAATAATCCCTTTTATCTCATCTCCCATAGGAAGGAACTGGTCTTTCATGTAATCAGCAATCTTCTTGAAGTGTTCTATTGTTGCGCCTTCCCTCAAACGTTCAAACCTCATAGCAGACTGTCCCCCAGATTTGTGTTTACCTGGGACTTCAGAGTGAGTCTGAACAACTGGAACTATTTTCTTTCCTTTCAGAAGACCAATCATCCCATCTCTTCTATCAAGCACAACAAGACCATAAACGTTTTCGTGTTCGACTATTTCTCTTAAGGGATGTAGAATGAACTCTTTGTCACATCTGTATAGTCTTTGACTGCTAGGAATAGGCATCTCAACAGACCAGACCTGTACATCCTGCTTTCCCTCTTGGTCGCTGATATTTCCTGAAAAAACAGCAAGACCCTTAGGAGGGGTATTCTTCATCATCTTGAGGTGCTGAATCATTCTTTCCAAAGCATCAATAACATTTGTTCTTGTCTGTTTGGACTTGATGTTTTCAGCAGTACCCTGCTCCTGCTGGAGCTGGTTGATAATCATGTCCAAAGAGTAGCCTGACGGCACGTAAACAGTCACAAGCTCAGTTCCGCGTCCGCGGTATTGTTCAAGTTTCTTAATGAAACTTTTGAGCTTGTGACGCGTTGCGGCGTCTATCTTATCCTGGTCTGTACCGACTGTGCCCATGGATTAATGGGACTGCCGGGTGTTTATAAAATCTAGGGTACAAATCAAGAGTTTAGCTTCTTAAACGATTTATTTTTGAGCGCGTCCACAAAATTATGGAAATCACGATTGAAACTGAGGACGTGTCAATAACAGGAAAGAAAATTATTGCAAGTTGTACAAACAGAGTTGGAATTCCAAGAACTGCTGGATGGGCCTATTTCTACCCCCTGATAAACAGCAATGGCCTATACGAAAGAGCAGGGTATATTGAGGATGTTTTTGTTAATGAACGATTTAGAGGTAATGGAATTGGAGAGGAGTTGGTTAAAGCTGTAATTAGAAAAGCCCAATTCATCGACAAAGACTACGACGGAGATGTAATATCTGCGTGTTCAAAATTAGTTGGCACCACAAGAAGCCAAGAACTGGTTAAATGGTACGAACATATGGGTTTCAGTCAGCATGGTTATTCATTCAGGATGGATTTCCCAAAAGGTTCTTAATGGGAAAACCAATTGACACAGTATGAGTCTGGGTGTTGAGGCTTACGAAAAGCTTTATGGCAAGAGTCCTAAGAAACGGATAGTTGTTTCATATCATGGAAGGTTTTCTGAATATAACGCTAATGTTAGAATGACTGCTTATGAAATTAGTTTTCACCTTTCTAGAAAGTTTGAGAACTGCGAGCCCGAGATTCAGATAGGCGTTATACAGCATTTATTGAACAAACTCAACAAAACGAAAATTGATACTGATGAACAAGAGTACTATCACAGTTTTCTAAAAAAAATGTCAGACTATGCTCCCGTTACAGAGTCTGATGATGTTCTCAGCGAAAGTTTTGACAGGGTAAACGAGGAATACTTTCATGGAATGATGAGCAAACCTAATCTGGTTTGGGGAAACAGAACAAAATCTCTTCTGGGAACCTACACTTATGGAAGCGATACCATTACAATTTCTAAAGTTCTTGAAGATGCACCAAAAGAGTTACTTGACTTTGTCATGTTCCACGAGATGCTTCACAAGAAACACAAGTTCTCGTGTAAATCAGGAAGAACGCACTCTCACACACCCGCTTTTAAGAAAGAGGAAAAAAGCTTCAAGCTCCACAATCCTGACAAGCAACTTACGAAATGGTTGCGCTCAGGAATAAAACCTAAGGAAGATAGTTCATTCTTAAAGCGAGTTATGGGCTGGAAGTAAAATCTAAATAACGAAACGGAGTTCTTCCAATATGAAATTAGTTGTAGGTAGCACAAACCCAGTTAAAATTGAAGCTGTAAAAGTTCTCCCAGGAGTTTCGTCAGTACTGGGAGTATCTGCGCCTTCAGGTGTTCCTGAACAACCTTTAGGTCATATTGAGACTTTAAAGGGCGCAATTAATCGAGCAATGTACGCAGAGTCATTTGACCATGACGCATTCGGTGTAGGATTAGAAGGCGGATGTGAAATTCTAGAAAATCGTGTTGAAATGTTCGCTTATGCGGCCATAACAAAAGGCGGAATTACAGGGTATAGTTTAACAGAGGTATTAACAATACCTGAAGAGCTAGCCTCAAGAGTCCGCGATGGAATGGAGCTTGGACCTGCCACCGATGAAGTCTATGGAACAGAAAACATAAAACAAAAAGAAGGCACCGTTTGGTGGGTAACTGGGGGCAGACTAACAAGACAAAAGTTCTACGAGCCTGCCGTTCTCGAAGCATACCATAACTTTCTCTTAAAATTAAGATAAAAAATGTGGGCGTGCCCATTCATGGCGTCCTGCGGACGTTTGGGGGTTGAGAAGGAAATGCGCTCTTCTCAGCCACAAATGGAACACCCGGGTGTAATCAACCACCCACCATTCACCCACAAAGGTAAATATTTCTTATCACAATATAAAGGTTTCTCTCCTCGAGAAAATAGGATTTTCGAATTCATTATAGAATGATGAAACACAAATCATCTACTATAATCAAAAGTTACGATACAGCGATTAGAATCTTTTGGCAAATTCCAAACCCGATGTGAATAATATATAAACAGAGGTTCAGACCTGAAAGTGTGAGCTTCAAACATATGGCAGGAGATTACTCTGAAGAACCTGAAATAGTCTTAACGAGACTGAAAGAGGACATTTTGAGTATTCGTTCCGATTTACGGAATAAAAACCTAAACCAAACCAAAGAAGATATCCGCAATAGCGTAACACCAGACCAACACATAATACAAGCAGTCGGTGCGATTGAATCGTTGGATAAGGGCATTAACACTCTAGTTAGAAAGTTGAGGGATTGGTATGCTTTGACCAACCCTAAAATGGAACACGATACCCCAGATCATAAAGCCTTCGTTTATGAGGTTCTTTCCGGAAAGCCCGGCAAAGAAGATATGGGTGGAGCCTCATCTGAAGATGACCAAAAAATCATGAAGGCACATACTGAGACAGTTCAGCAGATGTATTTTCAAAGAGATAACCTTGTCCAGTATCTAGAGTCTGAACTGAAAAAAGTTGCGCCAAACGTCCAGACCGTAGCAGGCACGATGATTGGAAGCAAATTGCTCTCAATGGCAGGAAGTCTTAAACGACTTGGTTCGATGCCCGCGGGAACGATTCAGATGCTTGGGGCAGAAACAGCCCTTTTCAGACACCTGAAAAACCCAAATGCACGACCCCCCAAGCACGGAATAATTTTCAACCATCAACTATTGCAACAAGCGCCTCGAATGAAGCGAGGAAAGGTCGCCAGAACACTGGCAGACTCGATTGCCATAGCTGCACGCATAGACAGGTTCAACGGCGCATTTATGGGCGATAAACTTTTGGAAAAAGTTGAGAAGGTGGCTAAATGAGTCTTCCAAAAACTATCAAACAGAAGAACAGGTTGCTCGTTGAAGGTAGCAAGACTCACTTTGATACTGAAAGAATAATTCGCGAGCAAGGAAAAAAGTATCGAGAGTTTAGTCCAAGGCACAGTAAGCTGGCAGCAGCATACATGAAGGGATGTCAGCAGTTCGGAATTGAAGAAGGAGGGACTATTTTGTACCTTGGTGCAAGCCATGGTTACACACCGAGTTTTGTTTCTGACATGATTGGAAAAGACGGAACTTTATTCTGTGTGGAGTTTGCTCCAACAGTTTGCAGGGATTTGGTTTTTGTATGTGAAGAAAGAGAAAACATGATTCCTATTCTGGCAGACGCAAATCAGCCACAAAACTACACGAACAGGATTACTGCAGTGGATGCCGTCTTTCAGGATATTGCACAAAGAGAACAAGTTGAGATTTTTCTAAAAAATTTCATGATGTATTGTAAGCCAGGCGGTTTTGGAATGCTTGCCATTAAGGCAAGAAGCATCGACGTCACATTAAAGCCTTCAGATATTTTCAAAGATATTCGAAAAAGATTCGAGAACAGTAAAGATTTCGTCATTGTAGATTACAGAGAGTTAGGGCCCTTCGAAAAGGACCACGCATTCTTCGTCGTTAAAAAACGTTAAAGACCAAACTTGTACTCTCTGACAACATCCATAATCTTATCATGAAGATTTTGAGAACGTGCCGCAATTAGAAAACTTCCATCTTTGACAGGTTCGCCAAATAGATTTGTTGCGACTCCCATTGCTGAACGGAGAACATAAGCACCTGCGCTAACATCATACGAACTGAACCCGCCTCTCGATTTTAGTACAGCACCATCAACGATTCCTGCAGCCATCTGCGCCAATAAGAAAGAGAAAGAACCACACGGCAAGTGTCCCCCTGGCAATGCCCCGTCTTTCACAATCTGTTCCATGATATAACTCTCTCTACAGTACTGAGGATTGGCCAATTTTGCTATTCTGGCCAGGTGTAATGGAGGCACCTCTCTTCTCTGAATTGTTTCATAAGGGAAAATATCAAGACGGTTGTTTATGGCAGTCATTCTCCAACCTTTAGCAGGACCCGCAACCCACCCTGCTACCTGTTCTCCATTATCATACAACGACAGATTGATCGACCATTCATCACGACCATGAACATAACCCCACGTGAAATCAATAGGGTCAATCTCCCAAGAGAATCCTGATTGGCTGGGAGTGTCTCCAAACTCTTCCCCAATAACCCCATCAGAACCATAATGGGTTTCAACCATATCACGAAAAAGCCTTTCCGCATCTTTATCAGCATCTGTAACTAGGGAAAGGTCCTCTTTTGTTTCTACAACAAGTTTTTTACGTCTTTCCAAAGCAAGGTCAGACAGTCGTATAATAGCGTGATTTCCAAAAGCTGACCTTCCTCTAAGATATCTAGCCATTCTCAAGGGATTTTTTCCGGGTATTTATTCTCTTGCATAAGCTTTTAAAACAGAATCACTATGCATCAATTATGGCACGCAAAAAATCGTTTTGGGATACACACAAGTACTGGATAATTCCCGTCGGGATTGTCGCAATCATTTTACTGATTCTGATTATGTGGTTCGTCGGGGCTTATAACGGGCTCATTACAACCCGCGAGGGAGTGAATAACGCCTGGGCAAACGTCGAGACACAGTACCAGAGGCGTGCCGATTTGATTCCAAACCTGGTTGAGACCGTTGGAGCATTCGCCCAACAGGAACGCGAGGTTTTGGCCCAGGTCACTGAAGCCAGGTCAAGGGTTGGCAGTGTAACTATCACAGAGGCTGATTTGTCTGACCCTGCCAAGCTGGAACAGTACCAAGATGCACAGCAAGAGCTGGGAAGTGCAATCTCCAGATTGCTCGCTGTCGCTGAGAGCTATCCTGACCTTCGCAGTAGCGAGAACTTCTTGACTCTTCAGAGTCAGCTTGAAGGAACTGAAAACAGGATTTCTGTTGCGCGTAGAGACTACAACGAAGCTGTCAGAGCATACAACATCAAAACCCAAAGAATACCAACTGTAATTGTTGCGAACATGTTCGGGTTTGACCAGCGCGAGTTTTTCGAGGCTGATGAAGGAACCGATGTTGTACCTGTTGTAGACCGAGATACACTGCTCAATTGATTCGTCTTGCGAATGTTAAGAAGGCAGTGTGGCCTATATCTCCACTTACAGGACGGACCGCTTTTCCTTTAACTTTCCAATCCCTATCTATTATCTCAACGGTTCTTTCCAGAATAAAGTTCTCAGGCAGTTCGTTGGCAAACTGCTGTGCCTGAACAATGGTTGGGGTATAAGCAACAACGTAGCCACCGAGTTTTAGCATTATTTGAGTATTCTTATATGCCTTCCAGGGCTCTGGCAGGTCTAGTAAAACCAGATCAGCATCGTGCGGTTCTATTAAGTCTTTGTAAAAGTCAGCTTCAAAAACAGTGACGTTTTCTATGTTAAGTTCATCAAGGTTGTCTGCAATAACAGATATGTTCTCTCGGCTAATCTCGTAAGTGAATACGCTCTTACAGACCTGTGCCAGCATCAGAGTTGCTCCTCCTGACCCCCCTCCAGATTCCACAACAACTGAATCTCTTGTAAGACCACAGTATCCTATGATGAAACCTATGTCTTTTCTTGTGATTATCTGAGCTAATCTCTTCATTCCTTTGTAACCATCAAGGAATGTTGCGGGAACAACATAGTACTCCTCGCTGTTTATCTTGAAATCGCCAGGAACAAGTTTTTCTTTAGGTATTACTCCGTACTTTGTATGGAAATCCTTTGTCGTATCGCGGACATACCACTGCTCGTGTTTTGTGATTGTTCTGGTTCTGCCATCAACGACCTGAGTACGCTCCGGTTTGTAGATTACTACGGGCATACCTGAAGAAACCATGTGCCTTTTATAAATCATTATTTCGTCTTGCCAACATAAATACTGAAAAGTGGAACTCTCATGAACAGCTCGTAGTCTTGAGGATTTATTTTTTTGTAAGTCGAGTTAGGTTTACAGTCAACAATATCATAAAACTCAAATCCTGTTTCTTGAAGCCATTTGATATGTGTCCTTAAAGGAAGAGTATAAGTCACCATTCTCATTCCAGGCACCATCTCCCACTCACATTTTCTAGTTACCCCTTGTATTCCTATAAAATGAGTTTTTCCAGTACGTTTTACAAAGCATTTACCCATACCCCATATCTTTACATCTTTGTCTTGATAACCCGATCGTGCAGAAAAGTAAGGGCTTTCGGTTGAGTAGTAAAACATACCTCCTTTCTTAAGAACTCTATTAACCTCTCTAAACAACGGACGCATATCTTTCACATAATGAACACAAAGGCTGGCAGTTACAACATCAAATGAGTTGTTTTTGTAAGGCATTTTATCAAAAGAGCCAATTTTGAATTCTACATTTGGACACTCATTTCTAGCCAACTCAATCATAGTAGAACTTATGTCCAAACCATTACAGATTGCTCCTTTCCTAAGATATTTTTTGATGTGAGTCCCTGCACCACAACCAACATCCAACAATTTTTTCCCTTTAATGTTACCAACAATCCTGACCATAGCAGGCATCTCCATATGGTCGTTAGGAGCTCTTTGAGGATGATTTTTATCTCTCGACCTCATATACTCTTGGCCATATTCATCGTATGCATTTTTCGTTTGTATATGTTTCGGCATTATCAACCTCTATCTGTTCTGTTTTTAAAACATAATACAGAATCTTTTTAACTAAACATACTGGGATTGGTTTTTATGAAAGTCATAATTCCAGCGGCGGGGCGAGGGACCCGCATGAGACCGTTCACCCACACCAAGGCAAAGCCAGTTCTTCCTGTGGCGGGAAAACCCATGCTTAACCACATAATGGATTATTTATCACCATTAAATCCAACAAAGTATTACTTTATCACAGGCCATTTAAGGGATAATCTTGAAGCAGAGATTCGAAAGTTTTACGGAAAAAAAGTGGAGTTGGATTTTATTCATCAGGAAAATCCTCGTGGAACAGCCCAGGCATTCTGGTTGGCTGAAGAGGCTTACGACGAGCCTGTGTTGGGCATCTTCGCAGATACTGTTTTTGAAACAGATTTGTCAGTTATTGAAGATTCAGATGCGGACGCAATTTTCTGGGCGCAGAAGGTTCAGGACCCTTCAAGATTTGGTGTTTTGGTTACAGATAAAGAAGGGTTTCTCACTGAGATGATTGAAAAACCGAAGGAATTTGTTGGAGATTTGGTTAGCATCGGCGTTTTTTACTTCAAGAACTACAAACTTTTCAAAGAGGGTCTTGACCAGGCAATGAAACTTGTTGACCAGACCACTGAAGAGGTCTATCACGTAGAAGCGTTCAAGTACATGATGTCTAAAGGTGCCAAAATTAAGGTCGAACAAGTGGATGGTTGGTACGACTGTGGAACGATACCTGAAACCCTTAAGACAAACGCAATTCTGCTTGAGAAAAATCCACAGGAGTACGACGCTCCTGAAGGAGTCAAAATAATACCTCCTGTGGCCATAGATATCGACGCAGAGATTAGAAACAGCACAATTGGACCGAATGTTCATATCGGACCTTACGCTGTTGTTGATGGTTGCGAATTGAAAGATTGTATTATCGACGGGGATTCCGAAATCAAAGGCTGTGTTTTACACAGCTCAATTATAGGCCAACACGTCAAGATACAGAACAAGAAGGGTAGTTTCATGATGGGCGACCATAGTACTGCTGACTAAGGCAGTATTGCGGATTAATTATTTATACAACCTGGACATCGCATTTTTTGAGGTGTTTATTTTATGGCATACGTAGTACCTGATTTACCATATGATTACAACGCATTGGAACCTCATATCGACGAGGAAACAATGAAAATTCATCACAATAAGCATCATAAGGCTTATGTGGACAAACTTAACACGGCTCTGGAAAAACACCCCGAGCTACAGAACAAACCAATTGAAGAGTTGATTGCCGGGCTTCACAACCTCCCAGAGGACGTTCAGACCGCTGTCAAGAACAACGGAGGAGGTCATGCTAACCACAGCTTCTTCTGGCAGGTCCTTAAAAAGAATCAGCCCCCCGAAGGAGAGGTTGTCGAAGCAATCAAGCGCAAATGGGGCGACTTAGAGGCTTTCAAGGAAGAGTTTAACTCCAAGACAGCAGGACAGTTTGGGAGCGGATGGGGTTGGCTGGTCTGGAACAGCGAGGAACTCGAGATTGTTACAACCTCCAACCAGGACAGCCCTATTTCTTCAGGTAAGATACCTCTGTTTTGTGTTGACGTGTGGGAACACGCGTACTACCTGAAATATCAGAACAAGCGTCCTGCTTATCTCTCCGAAATCTGGAACATTGTGAACTGGAAAAAGGTGAATGAACATTATCTGCGTGCACGACACGCATAATACTCTTTTTTCTTACCACTTTTCAGTAGTTTCAAATAGAAGAGTTTAAAAATGGCCTCTCGTCCCCCAGAGTATGGTCACCGCCGAAGGTCAAACAGAGTACGGGGGAGAGCTCTCAGACTTTTTAGAAGAGGTTGAAACCCCCGTTTCCACCCGAAATATAGAGGTTGAGAAAAACATGCCAGACGCCTCCTACCTCAAGGAGTGGAGTTTTAGAATAGACCCTAATTCCTCACAAGAGGAGAAAAAGCTCAACGGCGTTCTGTTCAAAATGTTTGACGGTTCAATGATTAAACCTGGCAAGTTCCTTCCAATCGGAGATGCAAACTTTGTTCATGGAATGGACCCTGCAACAAAAGACCGATTGTTCGGTCTGACTCTAGAGCTTGACAGGTTCCAAACACCCGAAGAGTTCGGAGAGTACGCCACCAGACTTACCACAAAAGGAGGAGATAGAAATGTTTTGAAACCTGACGAGTGGCACGAGATTGGAGAATTCCTTAAGAACAGTACTTTGAGCAACAGAAGCATCGGACATGTTATCGACCAGATTCGCGGAGGCTTCAGTGTTGATTATGATATTCTGGATTTGAACTCTGAAGAGAAAGCACAACACGTCAAAGCACACCTTACAAGTTTCACAAAACAAGGAATTATTGATACTTTCCAAGAGTACATAGAAACGCGACAGAAGATAGACGAAGAATCAGTGAAAAAATCCGCGGAAGAGAAACGAGAAAAAATGCGCGCAGATTTAGAAATGCAAGCAACACTATCACAAGAAGTTGCAGCAAAGATGTTTCCAAACGCACACGCAGCAGATACACATGAGTAAACTAAACATACTGGCTGAGTTAAGAAAACTCAGAGAGTTGAAGGAGCTCGCCGCTACACAGCGGGGAGAACTCAGTATCAGCCAGCTTGAGCAAGAGTTTCTTAGGCTTGCAGAACTTTGTAAACCCTCATCTTTGGAAGTTAAGAACCCCAGTCTATACCCCCTTCCAGGAATAGAACAGGTGCACGTCAGAGAGGCTTTGAAATCAAGAGGAATTGAATCAAATCCTGATTTCATAGACGCAACAGGCGATTTCCCTGAAGCGCCGGATGATTTAATGATCATTGTAAGTCCAACACAGGTTGAATCAGAATTTCTCGATGAAAAAAGAGAGTTTCTTCTTCCTTTGCTTCAGAATGTTTTCATCGAAGGTTATGACCTGATTTCTGGTTTTGGAATCCACGAAGCTCTTGTTGGAAACATAAAACTAACAAGGGATGGCCTCAACCTTAGAGAGGCACACATCTTTCCAAGGCGATTCACAAGAGGCCCATACAATCTTAGCGTTACTTTAGATTCACCACACCACACAGTACAAAGGTACACTACACTAACAGATAATCTTGAGAAACTAGTTAAGGAACCCAAAAAAAGGGTTCTTGACCCCGCATTTTTCACACGAATCAGCAAGGAATCATTCGCACTCAGAGAAAGACTGGGGCTTTTGTCAAGATACAGTGTCCCAAGCGGAAACAGTTACGAAGCTGTATCCAACAGCGTTTATCTAGAGAACTGCTCGGACCTGTTTTATCTTTACGTGCCTGAAAAAAACCAGAATTATGTTGTTCACTTTGGTAAAAACCCTTTCAACATAATACCAAGCGAACTGCACGTTATTGATGGACGTGACGGCGAGGTAGCATTAAGCACACTTTTACGCGCAGGAGTTTATGATGTCAGCTCAGATATTCTGGACTCCAGAATCGAAAGCATGGAAAAAGTTCAGGAAGAGGCAACAAGAAAATCTCAAACAGCATTAGGAGCTGCACAGTTCCAGTACAATAAACTGTTAAGGTCACTCAAAGATGCGTCAAGAGAGGTCAAGAACCTTAGAAACACCGAGATTCGAAGGGACTGGGCAGCAAGACTCGACCCTGCGGTACTTGAGTTCATGCTGTATCCAACAACTGATGATCCTATAGCCCGACAGTTAATTCCAAGACTATCTTGGGACCCCGTCATCAGGGAATACCACGACACAAAAGGATTCAAGGACAAATTTCTGAACAGTAAAGACGACCTAAGAGTTGAACTCGTTCAAGATATTGTTCAGCACATGAGGTTTGCCAACCACCAGAACAACATGGTTAACAGGTGGTTATACCAGGAGCACAGGGAACTTTGCGAGAGCTCAGGCATCATATTTAGTGTAAAATAGTTCTAAAACAACAGGCGTAAGCTATTTATTCCACCGACTCGGCATCTGATTGTGGTTGATGGAAAGGTAACAGCGGAACAGCTTGCAAAAAAGCAACGTGAAGTTGGAGTTGCAGAGTTCTTTGCAAGAAACAAACACATGCTTGGATTTGACAATCCAAGAAAGGCACTTCTCACAACAATAAAAGAGGCTGTTGACAACTCCCTTGATGCGTGCGAGGAAGCAGGAATTCTGCCAGAGATTAATGTCGAAATCATCGAGATGTCTGAAGGACGCTTTAGAGTGATTGTTGAAGACAACGGACCAGGTATAGTTAAGAATCAAGTTGGAAAGATTTTTGCGAAGCTTCTTTATGGAAGTAAATTCCACAGTAGGAAACAACAGCGCGGACAACAAGGAATTGGAATCTCAGCAGCTGTAATGTATGCACAATTAACAACAGGCAGACCCGCCAAGATAACTTCCAGAGTCTCAGAAAAAAAACCCGCACAGTACATGGAGCTAACAATTGATACAGCTAAAAACGAACCAAAGATTACTGTTGACGAAGAAAGACACTGGGAGAAATCCAGTGGAACCCGTATAGAGATTGACCTAGAGGCAACTTATCAGAAGGGAACCCAATCTGTTGACGAATATTTGAAGGAGACCGCTGTAACAAATCCTCACGCAACCATCATTTATGTGAACCCTAAAGCTGAGCAGTACATCTTTGCTCGAGTTTCAGAGAAACTTCCTGACAAAGCAGAGGAGATACTTCCTCATCCTCAAGGAATCAGTCTGGGGGAACTTATCAAACTGCTGGGTGAATCTGAACAAAGAACAGTTTCAGCATTTCTTCAGCAGGCATTTTCAAGGGTGAGTTCGGCAGCAGCGAAAGAGATACTAGAGAACGCCCGAATTCCCCCGAACACAAAACCGACAGAGATGCATCGCGATGCAGCAGAACACCTGATGAAGGGGATTAAGGCCACAAAGTTAATGGCCCCACCTACAGATTGTTTATCCCCTATCGGGTCGGAGCTACTTGAGAAAGGTTTGAAGAAAGAGATTCAGGCCGAATTTTACGCATCGACAACCAGAGAGGCTATTGTTGTAAACGGAAACCCAATGCAGGTCGAGGTTGCACTCGCTTACGGTGGAGCACAACCCGGAGATAAACAAGTAAGAGTGATGCGGTTTGCCAACCGGGTTCCCCTACTCTATCAAGCAGGAGGTTGTGGAATCACCAAAGGAGTTACTTCGACTAACTGGAAAGCGTATGGATTGTCACAGAGCAACGGCTCTCTGCCCGTAGGATCCATGACAATAGCAGTCCATATTGCAAGCGTCTGGGTCCCATTCACCTCAGAATCCAAAGAGGCAATTGCAAACTATGATGATATAATCAAAGAGGTTAAGCTCGCATTACAGGATGCGGGACGTAATCTCAACAAATACATCAAAAAAAAGTACACTGCTAAAAGAAAGCTTGAAAGGGCCAACCTATTCGAAAAATACATTCCAGAAGTCGCGCATTCATTATCAAAACTTACAGGCGTTACTGAAGCCGAACTTAAAAACAGCCTTATGGAGATGACCAAAAAAGATGAGCTTCAGGCCAGTATAGAACACTTGAAGGCAGATACTTCAGAATACGACGAGGAATGGGCCTCAATTGGAAAGGAAGAAGATTTCCCGAAGGAGGATGAAAATGACTGAACAAGCAATGTACCGAGATAAATCGTGCTACTACGACCTAATATACTCATCTAAACCATACGAGAAAGAGACCAAGCACATACTGAAACTGATAAGAAAGTACAAGAAAAATAAAGGAAAAGAACTTCTGGAAGTTGCATGCGGGACAGGAACTTATATCACTTACTTCAAGAGGTATTTCAACTGTATGGGTGCGGACATTAACTCTTCAATACTGGCTAGAGCTATGAAGAAAAACCCTGATGTAACTTTTGTCAGACAAGATATGGCCAAGCTGAACCTTGATAAAAAATTCGACGTCATTATCTGTTTATTTAGTAGCATAGGATACTTAACAACAAAACAACAAATAGTGTCCGCTTTCAAAAGATTCAAAGAACACCTTAACAAAGGTGGCGTCTTGATTATTGAGCCTTGGTTGACGCCTGATAAATACAAAAAAGGGTATCCTCATCTGAGTGTATTCGAATCTGAAGAGATTAAGATTTGCAGAATGAACGTTTCTAGAATTCAAGGAATGCATTCACTATTGAAATTCCATTGGCTCATAGCAAAAAGAGGCGGAGATACAGTTGAACATTTCACAGATGAGCACAAACTAAGACTTACAACACATGAAGAGTTCAAAGAGCTAGGAAAGAAAGCAGGTTTGAAAATCCAAATTAGTAAATCCAAATATTTCACTAGAGATTTAGTATTGGCGGTTAAATAATGGCAAAAACTCCTAGGGAAAAACTTGTAGAGCTAGGCGACAACCTTGTGAAGCAGGTGAAGAAAGGGGATAACCCCACAATCGACATACCTGTAAGGAGTCTATCCAATGTTGAGTACAACGAAGATATCGGAACACTAACCATTGGAGACAAGATGAGCGAACGCCAATTCTTCAATGTAAGCCACACAAGAAAATTCCTTCAGACTGTTGAGATAGCAAGCATTCTGAAAGATTTGCTCGACATTGGAAAACACTCATCTCTCAGAGATGTTTTTTACATGGCCAAAAGAACAATTCCTGGTACTAAGACTAACGTAGTTGACCAGCAAACAGAATCAGACAAGGCAATCGAGGATTTGGAACTCGTCACAGGCTTCTCAAGAGAACAGCTTCACGTCAACGCCAACAAGATGGGAAGCATTGCAGGAAACGTCGTTGTCGAGGATTCAGGAGATACCATTGATTGGAGCAAAATGGGAAGTGGGGGGTGGTCCATCCCATCAAATGTTGAACATATTACGTTCAAGAAAGTGAATGCTAAATACATCATATACATGGAGAAGGCCGCCGTATGGGAGCGTCTCCATGAGGATAAGTTCTGGAAAAAACAGAACTGCATAATTATCAGTTCACAAGGTCAGTCCACAAGAGGAATCCGCAGGTTACTACAGAGACTGTCTTCAGAACACAAACTTCCAATCTATGTCCTGACCGACAATGACCCCTGGGGAATATACATTTATTCAGTTCTGAAGTACGGTTCTATATCTTTAGCTCACATGTCTGAATCATTGGCAATACCTGATGTCAGGTACCTTGGGGTCACATGTGAGGACGTTGAGAGATACAAGCTTGAAAGACACTATATCCAACTCAACGAGAAAGATATTTCCCGCATTAAACAGATGCAGGAGTATGACTGGTTCAAGAACAACAAAGCGTGGCAGAAACAATTCAAGATGATGCTTAAGGCAAAATCAAAAGTGGAAATCCAAGCTTTGAGTGCCAGAGGAATAACATTCATTTCCGATACTTATCTTCCTGAAAAAATAAAAGCAAAGGATTTCTTAAACTAAAATGATTTCTCAAATCTCAGCATATGTTGTTAGAGCAGTTTACCTTTCTCTGATAACCACCGTGGGAATGCTTGGCCACACAGGAACAGTAATCGCTTATCTTCCCGTTTATATCGTAACCCTGTTTACCTTTTGGGCAGCAAAAAAAGACGAGCGATACTACATTCTAGATGTTTATCTTAGCACAGTATTTATCTTTGGAATTCTACTGGGTCTTTACGGTCTTATGAGTGAAACAAGCCCACTCTTAGGAGTTGACAAAATTCTACATTTCGCAGGAGGATTTGGACTTTCCTGGTTTGGATTTCTATGGTTTGAAAAAAGAGTTAGTGAACTGAAAAAAAGAATCTGGTTGGCCCTGACCCTCGCATTACTTCTTGGCATTATGTGGGAGGTTTTTGAATGGATTATCTGGGTAATACCTCCACATATCTATCACGCAGGATGGACAGACACTTGGCTAGACCTCGTCGCTGACATGACCGGCGCCCTTTTCGCAGTCTTGGCAGTGATACCCCGGTCAAGACGAAGTGTATTTAAAGCGCGGTCTCGTAAATAAACGATATGCGGACCGCGACCACTAACGGAATGCTCAGAGTTGGCGACCCAAGAGATATAGAGATTGCATCATATGAGGTGGAACGCGAAGGAATTATCAAGTTCAAACCCATTTACGAAGCCCTTCATGGATTTTTCTTTGAGAAAGGGTTCAGACATCCTCAGGATGGGGGGGACAAATGGGAGGATTTATACTGGGAACGCTGGATGCAAGCGGGCCACAAGGAACAGCACATCTGGTGGCGGTTGCGCAAAGAGATCAACCCCTATATCGCTTATTATGTTCAGTTGGATTTCCAGACTTTACTAGTTAGTCCTGCTGACACACAACACAAAGGCAAGAAAATCAAAAAAACGGAGTTCACAGACCTGATTATTCGTCCTAAAATCTATTTACAGTTTGACATTCACGACAAATTCAAGAACAGTATGGGGTGGAAGTTCAAAAAGGCCTTCTTCAACCATATTTACAGCGCTGAGATTGACCAGCATCAAGCCGAACTATACGAGTTTTCACAGGAGCTACGCAGATTGTTGAAACATCTTCTTGAGATGCAGGCTGACAAACCTTACCAGACAACCTTCGAACCCCAAATGGGTTACAAAGAGCCATAAGTCACACCTACATAAACGCAACTACCTCCTAAATAATCACGAGAACCATCTACTTTGAGCAACATGCGAAAAAGTCGGTGCTAGTTGGAATTAAAACACTAAAGGCTCGAAAATCATAGATTTTTGGCCCTCAAAAACTCCCAAGAGTTTTAGAGAGGCGGAGGTCCTACTCCCCACACAATAAACTTATAAACTCGTCCTCGAGAAAAATAGAAGAGGTGAGGCCTTTTGACAAGAGTGGACGTCTCAAAGATACTGAGAAAAGGTAAGTGCATGATTCTGGCATACGACCAGGGTCTGGAACATGGACCAACGGATTTCAACGAAACAAACGTTGATCCAGAGCACATATTCAAGATAGCTCATGAAGGAAGATACACAGCTTTAGCTGTACAGATTGGTATTGCAGAGAAATACTACTACGGAGCATACAGAGATGTTCCACTTATCATAAAGGTTAATGGCAGTACAAAAATGAACACAGGAATCCCAGTCTCCACCATGCTTTGCAGTGTCAAACGTGCAATCGATGCGGGAGCCTCAGCAATAGGGTTCACAATCTACGATGGTAGCCCCGCAGAACCAAAAATGCTCGAAGAGTTCTCTAAAATCTGCGAGGAGGCACACGACCACGGACTTCCAGTAGTTGCTTGGATGTACCCAAGAGGTCCCGGTGTTAAAGCCATGTCCAACGAAGTCTTAGAATATGTGGCCAGAATTGGACTTGAACTCGGAGCAGATATAATCAAAGTTAAGTTCAACGGAGACTACGACCACATGAGCTGGCTGGTTAGATGTGCTGGAAGAACAAAAGTTGTTATTTCCGGCGGAGAAAAAACTGACGAGCTCGGGTTCTTGAACGAGACATACAAACTCATGCAATGCGGAGTTGTCGGCAGAGCTGTTGGTAGGAACGTCTGGCAGTCAGAACAGCCTTTCAGGCTGACAAGAGCTCTTAACGAGGTCGTTTATCAAGGAAAAACCCCTGCCGAAGCCGCCAGACACCTGAAGTAAACTCTTTTATTCTATCACCTTTTTCCTCTTACTATGGCAAGGCCCTGGGTGTTGAAATACACTCCTGTATTGTTAGCAGATGTAATAGGACAGGAACGCGCAGTAGCGTCTGCCAGAAATTTTCTGGAAAGTTACAGACGAGGAGATAAACCGCTACTACTAGTGGGCCCATCAGGAACAGGAAAAACAGCGCTGGTCTACGCCCTTGCAGAAGAATCCAAAAGAGAATTACTTGAAGTGAACGCTTCTGACTCCAGAAACAAGACCAACCTAGAAGCGTTGTTAGGACCCGCACTTCAACAACAGTCACTTTTTTTACGAGGCAAGATAATTCTTGTCGATGAAGCAGACAGTGTTTCGGGTGTTAAGGACCGTGGGGGAAACACGGCACTTGCAAAACTTGTTTTGGAAAGCGGACACCCGATAATTCTCACCGCCAATGATATAGACTCACCAAAGATCAAACCTTTGAAGAAAATTTCAACCGTTGTTGAACTGAAACCACTCGAAGTGTCTAAGATAACCCAAAGGTTAAGATTTATCGCTAATGCTGAAAAAATCTCTGTAGAAGACTCTGAACTTACCACAATAGCAAGACGCTCAGGAGGAGATCTTAGAGCAGCAATCACCGACTTTCAATCGGTTGTCACAGGAGACTCTGTTTCAAAACAAGATGTTAAACTACTTTCAGACAGAGAACAAAAAGAGGAGGTTATCCAAGCACTTTTACGTGTTTTCAAAACCACATCAGCAGATGTGGCACTTCCCGCATTTGATGCTGTGGATGAGGACCCGCAGAAACTCATTCTCTGGATGGATGAGAACATTCCACGGGAGTACAAAAAACCCGAAGACCTTGCCAGAGCTTTCGATGCTCTTGCTGAAGCAGACAGGTTCTTCGGCAGAATCAGAAGATGGCAGTACTACAGATTTTACGTTTATCTTTACAATTTGATTTCTGCGGGAATCGCTCTGGCTAAAGACGAGAAATACCCCGGTGCAGGAGACTACAAAGAGACAGACCGTTTGTTGAAGATTTGGATTTACAACAGAAAAAACCAAAAGAGGAAAGAGCTGGCAGAACAACTTGCCAAACATCTTCATACAAGCTCAAAAAGAGTCACACAAGATGTCCTGCCTTACCTGAAATATGCTTCCAGAAAGAAGGGGTTTTCAGAGAGAATTTCTAAAGAATACGAAGTTGATACAGATTGGTTAAACTAGTTGCTTTTAAGCTTAGCATCAATACCATGCATAATTTTTGCAATTTTTCTAATTCCTTTGACCAGTCTTGGGCCCGGCCTAAAGAAAAGTTTGTCATCTAAAACAAAAACCCTTTCAAATCTGACCGCGTTCAGATTCTCCCAACCATCCCTGGCCAGAAGAATCTCTTCATTGAACTCTTCTCCTTCATCAGGAACACTCACCATTATGATTTGAGGGTCAAATAATTGTAGTCTATCAACAGTCACTTCCCCTCTGAACGATTGCCCCCCTGAAAGCATCAGAATATCATCGATATAACAACCTGCAGTTGTTAAAGGGTCGTGTTTGACCTCGAAGTAAACCCTAACTTTTTTGAATTTTTGAGCCTTATCCTTAACCATCTCAAGTGTGGCCATAAGTTCGTGGATTACTACTTCTGCCTCAATCTGTTTTCCAAGAAGCTCTGCCAAATCCATGATTATTCTGAAAACTTCCTCAACACTTCCGGGTGCGATATGAAAGACTCTCTTTTCATCACTCAGCTCATCAGACAGTTTTCTCTGACCATACCCTGTTAAAACAAGTTCGGGTTCAAAAACACCCACCAACTCGGGAGAAATTTCATCCATGGGACCAAGAGTTGGGACTTTTAAAGCAGGTTCAGGATAGTCACACGAATCCGTCCTGCCGACAAGCATTGAGCCGGCACCTATTGCAAACATCAGTTCAGTTGCTGCCGGATGTAGCGAAAGTACCCTCATGAAATAGCGGATTCTCAGGTCACTTATAACCGTTTCCAGAATAAAGGGTGCCCTGGAGACCGAAGTCTCCAGAGCATTGGAGTTCCCAGAAAACCTTGGTTGTGCGACAAAGGTGTTTTTGTAGGGTTCCCCATTGGAGAAGGTATAAGTAGGGTTTAAAAACATTTCTTTAAAACGGCCGGACAATATTTATAAAGCATATTCTCTGAGAAGACAACGTGGGAAGTGACAGGTACGCATGGACAATGCTTGGCTTGGTTGGTTTTGTAGCAGTAGTAGCCATATTGACAATGACAGGAATCCCTTCTTGGATAACTGGAGGAGTTACCGGATTTTCGGTTTATTGGCCGACAGGAGAAAATTTCCCTGATAATTTTGCACCTCCTTTAGACCCCATCTCCGGCGAGGACTATTTCAATCTGAAAGTTGAAAACCTCAGTACAGGACCATTATTTACAATCAACATAACTTCTGACAACAAGTACTTGTGGTATAAGGGATACTATCTAAATGATGAAGGTAACTGGCGAGCTTTCTGGTTCCAGCACCCTGATGACGGGAAGTGGATAAAAGGCAAGCATGTCAAACAAATCACCAATGCAGCAACCAATCGCGGAGACATTCCTGATGAAGGTTACGTTTTAATTTTTGCTTGCGAACGATACGAAGAGGGGGACCCGTACATCTGTGGTGCTAAAGATACTGGCCAAGGTCCTTTTGAAAGGTACTGGACACTCCATTGGTACAATGTAACCACAAATGCAGGAAGTTGTATCACTTGCTCAAATGAAGGAGAACAGCACTGCTCAGACGGAGCCATTTGGCGCTGTGTAAATAGTTGTCTTGAAAGAATAGACGAATGTCCTTTTAGCAGTTGCAACGCTGCAGGAACCGCTTGTGGCTCTTCAAGTGGAGACCAGAACCTCAAAGTTCTGGGAATAGTCAGCGGACCAAACCCTAATCCTGGTTCAGGATTTCTTGCAGACACTACGTTCCTATACGCTGAACTTTGTAAAGATGTGGATTCCACAGTTTCAGGTTTGGCTCAACTAAACGTCAGTTCAGGAAGGGCGGGTTCTGAAGACACGATTGTTTCACAAGTCCAGGTCAAACTCAACGAGACACTTGGCCTCTGCAACGAACCACTCGAAGTTTTCATTAAATCCCAAGGCACATTCTTTATCGGCGCTCCCATGAAGGTTGTTGTTAACGCAACATTTCCCTCACAATACAACTCGATTGCAACCGATGACAGCGCAATCTGGACACTGAGCGGAGCATGTATTGTTCCTGACTCGTACTGTGAAGACACACAGATAGTTCAGTGTGACGGCGGAGCATGGGGAACTCCTCATGACTGTCCTAACGCGGGAGAGACGTGCATTATTGACCCAGAAACTAGCAAAGGCATCTGTTCTGTTGCAGGCGGAGGCACAACCTGTGACTACGGCTCATGTACGGGAGCGGGCAGAACCACTTGTGTTGACGGCACAAACTACAAGACCTGCGGAACTGATGGTTGCTGGAGTGCGCCAACCTCATGTGGAGGTTCAAAGTTCTGCGCCGAGAATTATTGTTGGGACGGAAACTGCAAGGCGGATAGTACAAACACCGTATGTGCTGTTTCGGGGACCACTCCCCTGCACGCAACAATGCTTAGCGGAGACCAGTACTGCCAGTTCCCTTGGGGTTCTGCAATACCCATTACCGATTGGAGATGCTGGGACTGTTCGGCAGGATACAAACCAGACTCAACCAGAAGCACATGTATCCTAGATAATATCGCGCCCTCTTAACTACTTCTCAAAATAAGCCCTGACAGTTTCATCATTTGATGGTTTG
Organism: uncultured Methanosarcinales archaeon; assembly: GCA_964589765.1. GTDB lineage: Archaea > Nanobdellota > Nanobdellia > Woesearchaeales > UBA525 > UBA525. The sequence continues at coordinate 4,464 of CAZPUM010000007.1, read as the reverse complement.
GCTTTTGGTCCGAGCTTGTAGAATATCTTCTCAGCTTCACCACCCCAAGAATAGTCCCCTTTAGTCTTCTTGATTTCCGCAACCTCAAACTCCCCTAATTCCTTGCCTTTTTTGAGGTGGTAGTAGATAACACGCAAGGTAACCGCAGGAAACAAATCTTTGTACGCTTTATAGATTTGATAGCCATAACCGGAGCCCATATGCATCAGAATTTCAACCATATTCTGACGTACTTTGCTATACGTAGGTCTCCCCCGACGTGCCATAAAACAATTAACCTGCTTGCGCTTTTAAAAAACTTTTGACAATCCTTCATTATTGAAAAATAAACTGTAAAGGTCGAAACTCTTAAAACACAAAATCTCTGTTTTGATTAAAATACGACAGATAATAGTCAAGCTCCTGGGGCTCTTTATCCCCTGATGTCTGCTGAAGCGGTTTTATCGGCATAAACCACACAAAAGAGACAGGAGAAGTAAGGCTCGAGACTCGCGGTTCTGATGTAAGAATACCTTATGGCGTCCCAAAGGAAAGCTGGGAGAAATGACTAAAAACAGCGCTTTTGAGGTTTTTGGGGGTTATGACCCGGGTTTCAAGGTTGGTTTTTACTTCAGCATGAATGGGGGCAGTTCATTCCGGCCAAACTTCAGCTTCATGAACAACAACACGCATAATGAGGAATGATTTATAAAATAAGAAAGATTCTCGTAATTCATGCAGTATGTGAGGTCACTTTCAGGAGTAAAACAGAACGAACCTGAGCTATCCGGCCAGAAAGCCAAAGACTTGGCCTTGTTAAAGGAAAACAGGTTCAGACTGCCAGATTCGTTCGTTGTGCTTAGCAACGCTTTCGACTTACTGGTAGACCAGAACAATCTAAAGTACAAGATTGATTATATTCTGAAGCACGTCAATTCAAACAGCCCACAGAGTTATGTGAACGCTTACACAAGTGTCCGAAAGACAATCAAATCAGCAAAGATGCCCGAAGATGTTGAGACCGAGATGAAAGAACTTTTCGAAGGACTTACAGCAGAGGGAATCGGACTCAGAGAAAGCAAAGGCACCTCTGTAAGAATTATTCTCAGTCCAAACATGTTGCTCGATCCTGAGAACAATGATACCATTGTACAAAACATTCAGGGTTACGAAGAGTTCCAGATTGCTGTTAGGGAGGCGTGGGCCCTTGCTTATCACCCTAACCAGCTTAAACCAAGAATGGATGCAGGTTATCCTGAAAAGAACCTGAAGATAGCGATGGTTGTCCAGGTTATGAACAATCCAACAGCGTGCTGTCACGCATACAGCGCACTCCCTGATGCACAGGATAAGTTGTTCCTCCAAACCTATTATGGTCATCTCGATTTGAGGAACAAGGTAAAAAAGGATTATTTTGCACTCGCACGAAACGGGCTGAAGATTGTATCATCTGAAGTTAAAGGACAGCCCGAAATACTTGAGTTCGATGATAATGGCGAGCTCTGTGTTGTTCCATTCACAAGCAAGACAAAGCATGACAAAGTCATTGATAGAGACTTGCTTGAGATTGCTCGCCAGACCAAAAAGGCAGAAAGAGTATTACAGTCACCTGTGAAATTATTCTTCACAATTAATAATGAAAGATTCATATTGCTTTGGGCCAACCGCCTCGGGTTTGCTCTGAAACATCCTGCCGCGCAGGAAGAGCCAGAGGTGGAAGAGATTATAGAAGAGACAACAGAGTACATAGTTGAGCCGGAAGAAGCCCAGCCAGTAACCACAGGAGTCGAAGTAGAAACAGATTATATCGAAGTACCGGCTGAGCCGGAAGAGGTGAGTGAAGAGACAGAGCCTGCCGAAGAAGAGTCGGTAGCACCTGCCCCAGGAACATCCAAGGCTGTACTTGCCGCTTCGCTGAAACTTGCCACAACCCTTGTGGAGTCAAAGTACGCTCAGCACTTTGAAGGCAAAGACCGTCTTGGAAGAATGATTAAGAAACTGAACGAGAAGAAAGCTTTCTCAAGAATCGTGGACAGAGAGATTCTGGCATTGGCCAACCGTTTTGTTCACGAAGATGGTTTCGAACTCACCCCTGAACAGCAGGCAAAAGCTGTAGAAGAGGTCAGCTACATTCTGAGTCAGGGATAAGATGGTTGAGTACAATTGGAACACCTATAGAGCTATCGATACTGGAAAGACTGTTTTTGCAAACAGGTACCATCTGTTCCAGCAGGCTATAGGCACTGCGATTGCCAGGTCCCACTACACCTGGAAAGGGCTGGAGTTTGGGTGCGGTGATGGGGGTACCACAGCTTACATCCCTGAAAAATTAAGATTGTTTTTCACCGCAATTGATGTTGATGAATCAGCCCTGGAGATTGCTGCAAAAAAACCGGAACTCTCAAAGGTTAGATTCAGAAAAAAAGATTTTCTAAAAATCAGAAGTGGGGATTATGGAACTGTTGTTGCCGGTTTTGTGGTTCACAATTTCCCCAACCCTGAAAAAATTAAATTTATTCAGAAAGCATCAGACATTACATGTCCTGGAGGAATGCTGATTCTCGGCGATGTCATGACATTTGATAATCCTGACAGAACAATGAAAGAATGGATTAGTGATTATGATATGCTGAAAGAGCTTCCTGTTAAACAGAAAAAATGGTGGGAGAGACATTTCAGCGAGTATGATAGACCCATGTCCGCACCCGCATCATGGTATGAGACGGCCATGAAGGTTTGCGGATTTGAGCCTGAGATTGAATACAGAGATGGTTTCTGGACAGTTATTTCTGGTCGGAAGCTCTGAGTTTGCTAGATTTGAAAACATCCGGTTTGTAAGGTTTAAGACGTTTTATTTTTGGAAACAAACTCATGTTTGCTAGGCGTTCTTTTAGACCATCAGTAAAGTGTTTCTGGTCGTAACCAAGACATATAACATCTGGATTGACCTCCTTGATTATCTTGTACTTGTCACCTTTATGACCGTGCCTGACCTCATCAACAAACACACAATCTTCTAGCATTTGCTTCCTTATACTTTCCGGGTTTTTAGGAGGTCTCCCTTTAACATAAAGAACAGTCTCATCCCTAGATAGAACAACAACAAGACGGTTACCGTGTTTTTTAGCCTGTTTAAGAAGACTTTTATGACCCTCATGAAAAATATCAAACGTGCCAAAAACCAAAACTGTTGTCATTTTGCCTCCAAAACATAGAAATGACGTGTCATGTTTTTATGAACATACGTTGATGAGTGGAATCTTACATTCCATAAGTCCTGCTTTGGCAGTTTTGTGTGAATGCCAAGAACTATTCTGTTGGTTTTTGAATGTGCATTTATCAGAAATGATTCAAGAAGCGCAGAAATATCTGCGTTCTTGGTATTTTTCCCATAAGGAAGGTCTGTGACCATCGCCTTGACACGAGGTAACCATTCAATCGCATCAACGATTCGTAACTCGGGTTTCACCCGGTAATACCTCGTGTTCTTTCTCGCACGCAGTATCATGTGCGGGTCTATGTCCGCACCTGAAACAGTTATTCCTGCGTGCGCACCTTCCAAAAGGAAACCTCCTGCGCCACAAAAAGGGTCATGAACTCTGGTGGCGCAGGCTAAATTCATCATCGCCCTCGCAACTGTGGGATGCATTGCCGACGGGTGCATCATAGGCCAGTTGTCTGCCCGTCGGGAAACCCACTTTTCATCATCCTCCCATTTTCTAATACCAACATAAGTCCTGTTTTTTGAAATTAACACATCAATAATATTATCAGGATTATCAAGACTTACTTTTGGCCTGTTGATTGTGTGCCATATTATATCCGCCACCTCGCGCTCCATAAGGGGATGATGTGTTAATTTAGTCAGGGAAACCCTGTATGTTCCCTTGAATTTCCATCTGACTTTTTTCAGAGTCTCCACAGTTTTTTCAGGACTACATGTCCAACAAACTTTGATAACTCTGTGAGTCAGACCCAGATTTTTTGGGACTTTTCTCTTATTATTGAAGAATAACAGGCTGTCCACAGGTTCTCTCTTATCCTTCCAAAACCCCCACCCGTGCATTGCCGCCTTAGTTTCAGCTGTCGCAAGTTCAGGATGGTTGCCCTTCAGAATAAACAGTATCCCCCTCATAGATTAACTAACCAACCATGATTTAAAAATCCTACTTGATTTTTGGGTTTGGAATCTTCAACCTAGAAACTGTACGGTCAGATGTGGTGTTATCCTGTGCCATCATCTTTACCATACCTTTTGTCGGAAATGGCGGAACAAGACGTCCAACTGTTGTAAATATTCCGACAACAAATTTAGGAAGTTTAAAGGTTATAACCCCTGGATGTAATCTCTTTGCCAGAGACTCATATGTAAAGATTTCAGGGCCACCCACCTCAACAATTCTGTTTCGAATTTTTCTGTCCACAGCAGAAACAACTAGCTTTGCGACAGTATCCCTGTGAACAGGCTGGACTTTTCCGTTAGCA
>CAZPUM010000006.1:13064-55167 GCA_964589765.1 uncultured Methanosarcinales archaeon | reverse complement strand
GGAAGACCTGCCCGCGCTGACCTTCGCCGGGCTGCGCTATACGCTGGCGGCGGTTGTGCTGATCGCGTTCGCGGCGCGGCGCGGCGAACTGGTGCGGCTGCGGGCACTTTCGGCACGTGACTGGTGGCGGCTGATCGCGCTGGGGCTGCTGTTCTACACGGCCACGCAGGGCGGGATGTTCCTGGCGCTGGACCGGTTGCCTGCCATGACGACCAGCCTGTTATTCAGCATGACGCCGGCGGTGGTGGCGGTGCTGTCACTCAGTTTCCCACGGCGTTACCTCAGATTCTGGGGGCGCTTGTAGGAGTGACAGGTCTCGATGCACCCTTTGGGTGCCAAGAGGAATGGTACTGCACGGAGTGGTCGGAATGTACAATTGAGGGACTCCAGTACAGAGTGTGTGAAGACCGGAACGAGTGTGGTACAACTATAAACAAACCCCCTGAAGTTCAGGAGTGTGAATATATCCCCACATGTTTTGATGGCATTCAGAATGGTGATGAGACTGGTGTGGACTGTGGTGGTCGGTGTAAGCCCTGTCCTGGTTGTGATAATGGTATTCGAGACCCGGGTGAGGAAGGGATAGACTGCGGTGGTCCGTGTAGACCTTGTAACAGCTGTTTTGATGGGGTTCAAAACTATGGTGAAACGGGCCTTGATTGTGGAGGACCTTACTGTCCGCCTTGTTATATAACGACACCTCCCATTCTTGAGTTCCCTCGGATAATTTGTGAGAAGAGTCCTAATCCTCTTAAAAACGACGCGAAGTGGTTCTTACTTATTGTTGCTATTCTTACTGCCATAAGATTATGGTTGTACTCCAAGGAGCTTAAGCAGATTAAAGAGGATAAATTGCTTGACGATTTCAAAAGAGCAAAGCTTTACCATGACAGAAGGAGGGAGATGATTCTTTTCATTCTTGTTGTATTGTCTGTTTGTCTGCTGTCTTATGGGTATTATTATGAGTTCTTGCTATGTAATGTTGGTTACCAGTACCTTTGGTTGTTCTTGTTTGTGTTGATATTGATACCTCTAGTCATATATGCTATTCTGAAAGCGTTGACTTACTCTGACGAGAAGAAACTTGATGCGATGCAATCTGAACAGAGACAGCACGAACAGGTACTTCAGGACCTTCTTGTGTTTGAAAACGAGCAACTTTTGGATATAGAAAAGGATGTTGCTATGCTGATTGAGGATGTTGCAACCAATTTGGATACTGTTAATGAACTAAGAAAGTTCCCTGAGTTAAGAGAGATTTATGAGAATATTGTTAGGTTGTATGATGAGTACCATAAAAACAAGACTCCTACAGGGATAGAGAAGGCTCTATGTGATGAAGTTTATGCTGTTGAAACTAATGAGGAGTTTAAGACGCTAGCAAAGAAGCATCCTATGATATCTCTGATTTACCAAAAACTATCCTTGTTGTACCATCATTACGAGGAAAAACAGAGGGTCTATGACCAGTTAGATGCTCTGAAGGAGCAGAATAAGAAGAAGGTTGAGAAGACTCTTGACTCTAAGTCGATGGAGGAGGAGGATGTCGAGGGTGGTGAGGATTGGGAGGCCAAGGGAGAGGAGAATCAGGAGGAAGCAGAGGCTGAAGAGGCCGAAAAGAAATCTTGAATTCATCCATATTTTAATTTTTTACACTATGGAAACTAAGTTTACTAAGTGAAATATAAATAACATAAATATGTGTGATGTACAATAAGTTTAAATAGCATGAATATTACAAAAGTACCGTCCCAAGGGACACAGAAACAACTATGGCAGTGACGACAGCACCTGAGGAGACAGTTTCTCGACCTGTCTGTGCACTGTACTGAGGACAATAACAGTGAAACGAGTGAACGTACGGTTGCCCGACGAACTACATACCCGGGCAAAGGTGATTGCGGTACTCAAGGAGACAACCCTTAACGAATATCTTGAACGAGCTATTCGAGAGTCTGTCGACCGAGACAAGAGCGTTCTAAAGAACGCACAGTAGGTGTCAAGATGAGCGGTCGTAATCACCTTAGAGGCAGAGCCATATGCGGCGTTGTACTATTCCTAATACTAGTAATTCCCTCACTCGGACTTGAAATTACTACTCCCTCTTCGATAAATGAAGGGGAGCCTCTAGAAGTCTCGGTAGCAGGAGACGGTCTCCTGGTGATAAGAGAGAACGGACAGATTGTTCATGCAGGCACAACAAGTATAACCTACCAGCGCACCACAACTTCGCAAGACTCGGGAATAACCACATTCGGTTTTGAGTCTGATAGTCCTACAGAGACAAACGAAACCAGACAAGTACAAATAATTAACACTCCCTTGGATTTCGAGATTATAGAGCCTGACTCACAAGATATAGAGGAAAATCCAGTTACATTTACAGTAAAACCCAATTGGCAACCAGAGGTCTGCTGGGTCACCGTAGATGGTAAGAGTAACACACTACAGTTCTCAGGCAATGACCTTTACAGCACATCCGCAAATGTTGGTGACGGCGTACATGATGCTGTGTACAAATGTAAACTACTTGATGAACTAGCAGAAAAAACAAAGACAATAGTTGTGGATACAAACCCTCCAGACGTTTTAAGGACTGAACCATCAGGCGAGATAGAAGCGAGTCACGTTCCCTTACTTGTGGAGACTGATGAGATATCTCTCTGCAGGTACGGAACTAGTGATGTACCCTACTCTGAGATGCCCCAAAGTTTCGGTACGACATACGCGATAATTAACGAAAAGACCGTGCCAATATTATCACCTGGCGCGTCCACATACTTTGTCAGGTGTGAAGATGTACACGGAAATGTGATGGAGCAGTCAGCAGTAATCAGCTTTACAGCAAGACTAGCGCCTGCCGCAACGATAAACCTTGAAGGGGATAGACCGTTAAAGGCAGGAACATACAAGGTAAAGCTGACAACAAACATACCTCTTTCTGAGACTCCCAGTTTACAGTATGTTCTTGAGGAAACAAAGAGCACAAGAACTGTTGGTCTTACTGGTTCAAATGCGAACTGGGAAGGATACCTTGTTGTGCCTGAAAATTCTCCTGACAGTGTGATAACATTCAACTTCATAGGGGAGAGTCGAGAGGGTATAGAGGGAAGTGAGATAGTTTCTGGAAAGATAGTTGAGATAGACACACTTGCTCCCAACCCTGTTGATGCGATAACCGCAACTAGCGGGGATGGAAGAATCACAATAAAGTGGGTTGACCTTAATGACGAAGATGATGTTAAGTACAATATATACAGGTCGGTAAAAGAGCCAGTGACCTACGCGGACTATCTTGCGGAGGTTGATGGATTGGATTATACAGACACCAGGGTGTCTGGTGCTGAATACTACTATTACAGGGTTGCTCCAGTTGATGATGCAGGAAATATTGGCCAGCTCTCAGAAGAGGTTTATGGTTCAGGTGTCCAGGGTTCTCTAGAAGAAGCATTAGGTATCGATGCGGTCGCCTTGATAAGGATAGATAATACTGCAGAAGATGTTTTGGCCATGATGATAACTCTGAATGAAACTATAGATAAACTAGAAAAGGAAACAAACCCGATAAGAATAGGTGCCATAGAGGATATAGGTCTACTAGATAGAGCGAGGCTTGAGAGAGCCAACTTGATTCAGACTCTTGAATCACTCATGTCTCTCAAGCAGAGTAACCCAACAGAGTCACATGTAACCGAGGCGCTTTCCAGCGCCACAAGAGCTGTTGGGTCTGCCAAGAAGGCAGTGGTTATAAGACTAGAGGTTGAGTCGCAAATCGAGATGAACCAAGCGACAGATTTGGCAAACCTCGAACGGAATATCCCCTTCGCTTTGAAAGACAGGAACACTGGGCCTGCTGAGAAAGATACCTATTTTGAGAGGTCCGCGATACTGAACGAGAGACTAACTGTAAGTTTGGTTGCAAGAGGGTTCAGGGTATGGGATGGTCATGGAACTCCTCATGAATATACATATGTTACAAAAACTGTTGAGCTTGACACTCCTGAGAACAACGTCCGAGTTATAGAGGTGATTCCAAAAGAATTCGCTGAGGATGTCTCAGAAATCAAGTTTCAAAAACAACCTCTTGTTTTAGAGGATGATCCTGTGGTTCAATACACATATCCTGTGTTGGAAAGAGCCTCCTTCTCATACTTCATAGAAGGCATTGTCCCCCTTGAATATGTTAAGAGTTCTCGCACTCTTGCTTATCCTGACTTTATTCAGACTACGCCTACAGTTTCTGAAAATAACGATGATATGTTGACAGGAAGAGTGGTAGGAGATACATCATTTGTTCCTTCAACAGAGATGATTCTTTTGGTTCTGGGGATATTTGTTGTTTTGGCGCTTGGAGGATACTATGTGAGCATAGGGCGTGACGAGCCCTCACCATTTAATGGACTGCCACAAACAGTGTTTGTACAACAGCCAAGACCTGTCCAGAGAGCTTCTGTTAAAAGAATAATTGTTCCAACTCGTGAGTTTGATGAATCACTTGAAGAGTTCAATACACCCCAAGATGCCAACACGATGCTTCAGAAAGCTTCAGATAGCATCAACAACAAAGATTATGATACTGCTTTATACTCTTACAAAAAAATACTTGAACTACTAGAGGCCAACCCTGAACTTCAAAGTGAGCACAGCGAAATGATTAATCTGGTTTACAAAAAACTTATGCTTTACAAAAAACTTAACGATGCAGGAGCAGCTATTGAAAACAGTAACAAGGAACTACTTGAAAAATCACTTAAAGACGTTAAAGAGCTTGCTAAAGAGATAGGTGATGATAACACAATATTAATTAACGATGCGAAAGAAGCCTACTCAAAATTCGCCAGAGATTTAAACAGCCTTGCATTGAAGGCGGTGGAGGGGTACTGATGAGAAGACTTTTTCTAGTTCTGATACTATGTGTTCTTTTGGTCCCTTCAGTAAACGCGGTCGCTATTGGGGTGAACCGAGCAACACTTGATTTTCAAGATGTACTACGAGGGGGGTATGCCCGAGAAGAGTTGGTTGTGACAACCGATTCAGACGTTCCAATATATGCTGAGGTTTACATAGAGGGAGAAGCAGCAGAATGGTTCACCTTTTCAGCGAGGGAGTTTAATTTCACAAAGGATGAACCTTTTTACCTTTCTGTTGATGTTGCACCTCCTCTTGATGCGGAAGTGAGAGACTATGCTGTGAATCTCAGCATACTTACAGGAGAGATATACAGGTCAGGGGATGGCAATTTTGGAACATCTACGCGAGCCAGTCTAGGAATCAAGATACAGCTTGCCATGACAGGGAATGAGATTGCTTCCTGTAAAGTTGCGGGTGTCTCCATTTTTGATACTGAAGAGGGGCAGAACCCGCAGGTTGAACTGACTATTATGAACACTGGAAACGTAAGATTGAATCCCGATATTGAGATTGTTGTATTTGATAAGTTCAGAGTAGCAGAGGTTGCCTCGGCAACACAGATATTTGGTTTGTCAGTTCTGCCTACATTGACTTCAAAGGCAATAAGAGAGTTTCAGATGAACAATCTGAGGCCTGACCAGTACTGGGCCTCTGTGTCTGTACCAAGGTGCAACTATGCGGGCACCCTGACATTTGATGTTTTAGAGCCAGGTGGAACAAAAGATGATGGTGACTTTATCAGAATAGATTCTGAATCATGGGTCAATGTTGGAGACATAGTTCCTATCTTTGCTGTTTTCAGAAACAAAGGAATCCGTTCTGTAAGAGCGGTTTTCAAAGGAACGATTACAGATCTTCAAAACGACCAGATTGTTAAGGTGATAGATACAGAAACATATCTTGTTGACCCTGGTCTGACTGCCGAGTTAGAGACTTTCTTTAACCCGACACTTCCCGGCAGATATATGGTAACTGGAAAGATATTTTACAATAACAAACTCACTACTGAGAGAAATTATATCATTAATGTCTTGCCTGAAGGAGATTCAAAACCGCTTTTGGGTAGTAGTTACAAACTGACATTTGGTCTTGTTCTGGTTATTATAGCCATACTGCTTCTGCTCATTTTGATAAGGAGAAGGAAGAGTCGGCACAGGGGCTGGCACCCACAATATAGGAGACGATAGGAGTCTGTCCTGCCCAGTATGTTTTTCCTTTCTTCAGTTTTTCTGGCGGAAAGATATTCCTATAGCAGTAAACTGTGCCTTTCCATTTTTTTAGAAGATTTTCTTCCAGTTCTAAGGGCCACTTGTGGTCTATGTAAGTAAACAAAACATCGTAATCTGAGAAATCCATCCCAGTGTAATCATCTTCAACCAGTTTGCATTTAGTTGCTTCTGGTATAATTTTCTGAATCTCTTTCAGGTTTGTTTGGGCTAATATGTTAAGGTCTGAATCAGCTTCAACGCCCAAGCTCTTCGTGAAAAGACTGGCCAGTATTGCTATTCGTCCATCGCCAGAACCCAAATCCACAATTCCTTTTGAATTTTCCAGCCCTATCTGTGTAAAAAAACTATTAACCTCTTCAAGATGGCTGACTCCGAAAATCCCGTGGCTGGTGTCGAAAACTCTAGACCCTTTATTTTCGATTAGTTCGGTATCTTTTTTTTCGAAGAAATCTTTTAGAATCCTGAATTTATCCATCGTTAAAGAAATCCCTCAGCATGTTTTTGTATAAAAGAGATATTCTCACATCCCAGTCTTTAGGAAAACATGAATAGTAGTTCTGCCAGGCGTATCTTTCGTCAATAAAAACTATTACTCCCCTGTCTGTTTCTGTTCTGATACATCTTCCGGCTGATTGAAGAGTTTTGTTGAAAGCTGGATACGTGTAACCATATTCCCATCCCTTTCCGAATTTTTCCTGATAATAATCAATAAGAGCTTTTGTTTCTAAATCAGGTCTTCCTAACGGCAGACCAATAACAATAACCCCTCTTAGCTCATGGCCGGGGAGGTCAATACCTTCACTAAAACTGCCACCCATAACTCCCAAGAGTACTGCGCCGTTACCTCTGTACTCTTTGAACTTTCCAATCAATTCTTCACGTTCCTCTTTTGTGAGCTCCTGATGTTCACTGAAAACAGTTTTGTCAACCATTGTTTGGTAGAACGCCCTGATTTCAGACATTACTAGGTAACTTGGGAAGAAAACTGCAACGTTTCCTTTTATGGCCTCAGTCACATCTGCAGTAACCTCTGCTATCTGTTTGTACATTTCGGTACTTCTTGATTGGTACTTTGTTGTTGTTTTTGGAATTATAACATTAAGTCGGTTTTTACTTGGGAATGGACTGGTAAGAGTTACTTTTTTTGCTTCAGGAATGCCCACCAGCTCTGCATACATATCTACAGGAGTTAATGTTCCAGACATGATTATGCTCGAGTAAGCATCCTGAAAGACCGGCTGGGCAATAACACTTGGGTCAAGACATCTGTAACTGCACATAAGAAAAGTCTCTTCTTGTTTTCCAAAAATCGGGTGTGCGTGCTCTTGGTTATCCTTTGGTCTTCTAACTGTAAGAATTCTTGTAAACCCTTCTCTGTCCTCTTGCCATGCTGTAAGGAACTTTGCTAGGGCACCACAAGATGAACTTTTTTGTTCCTCGCGAATCATAGTTGCAAGAGAGTCTAAATCCTGAACAAGTTCTTCGATATCGCATATTCTGTTAAGTCCTTCAAGGAATTCACCTCTTGTAATGTATCTCTCTTCATCAACACCCTCTGACAAATTGAGTAACAGTTCAGCAATCTGTTTGATATGATGGGTGTGTCCGTCTTCCTTGTGTTTTTCAAGCTCTTTAAGTGCTCTTTTTAGAGTGTTTGTGGTGATTCTCTCACTTGCTAAGTCTTTAACTCTATCAGGAAGGTTGTGGCCTTCATCCACAATAAGTATACAGTCCTCTATTCTCTTTCCTATACGGTTCAAAAAACCCGCCCTTATTTTTGGATTAAAAATGTAACTGTAATCAGTGATTATCACGCGGGCATCCGCGGCCTGAAGCATGGTGATTTCATAAGGACACAATTGATACTCTTGCTGTGCGCAAACCATCTTCACCTGCTCTGGACTGTTGGGTGATGTTCTTCCAAGTTGCACCAGAGCAGAGTCTGTGGCGGGAGAAAGTTTTTCGCCTGATTTCAGGCGGTTGTAAAAATTACAAAGTTCGTCCTCCCGCATCGCTTTACAGTAGTCTGCAAACTCTTTGCTCATAAGTTGGCTTGCGCCTGGTTGGAGACACATGTGTTTTTTTCCTATGAGGTCCACAACATTGATTTTGATATCGTGTTTTAGTCTGATTTTGCTCACAGTCTCTAGTGCGAGCATGTGCTGGGTAAGTCTTGACGTCATGAAAATAACGACTTTGTTTTGTTTTATTGCGCGTTCGATAGCAGGGGCCAGTGTTGCCGCGGTCTTTCCCAGTCCTGTAGGTGCGTGAACTACAAGATTTTCTTTTTTGTCAATTGTTTCCAATACAACCGAGATAAGTTTGTCCTGCTCCTGTCTAACTGAGTCATAAGGAAACAAAGTTGTCTGCATACCGTGGAGGACACCGGTTCAGTTTATAATTGCTACCCCGAGCAACATTTATAAGTCAGATTGGTTGATTCATATTATGTCCAGGGACATTTTTGAGGTCATAGCCAACAGGAGAACGGTGAAGCGGTTCATTCCAAGGCCTGTTGAGATGGACAAGCTCCTCCAGGTGGTCCAGGCTGGTTGCCTTGCTCCAAGTAGTGGTAACATCAAAAACTGGAGTTTTGTTGTTGTTACAGACGTCGACAAAATCCGTGCGTTATACCCTGTCTGTATGGAACAAGAGCCTTTATTGAGTGCGATGGCCGCTATTGTTGTCACAGGCGATGTTGAATACGGCCATCAGATGTACGGGATGCGAGGTAAAAGACTGTACACAGTACAGAATTGTGCTGCAGCCATGCAGAACATGTTACTCGCAGCTTATGCTGTTGGATTGGGTGGGGCGTGGATAGGGGCGTTTGATGAGGATAAGGTCTCTGATATGTTTGAGATTCCTAATGAACGCCACAGGCCCCAGGCGATTCTTTTATTTGGATATCCTGACAGGATTAATGACCCTAAAGAGGAGAAGCCGTTTGGCAGTTATGTTTTCTTTAACAAATTCGGTAATAAAGTTCAAAGGCCACACCTTGTGTTCTACGACTGGGCAACAGAATGGAGAATGCTGGGCCAAAAAGTGAAAGGGCACACAAAACATGTTGTCGAGCAGGTGCAGAAGAAGCGTGAAGAGCGCAAAAAAACTCAGGTCGAGAAACCTGGAGAGCACTCTTTTCACAGGGCTAGAAAACACATAGATTCGGTTCTTGATAGTTTAAAGAAAGATGAGTATAGACGTTAACTGTTACCGCAACCGCAACTGTTTGAAGCGTTTGGATTGTCGATTTTGAAACCACTTCCCATTAGGCTGTCTACAAAATCAATAGAACTTCCCTTTAACATCTTAAAACTATCCTTGTCGACCAGAACTGTGAGGTCGTCAAATTCGAATACCATATCATTATCAGTCTGGTCGTTTGCGAAATCCATATCATAGTTGAAACCTGCGCATCCTCCCTGAGAAATAATTATTCTCAGAGGCCAGTCTTTCTTGTCCGATTCTTCCTCCCTAAGTTCCTTGACCTTCTTGATGGCATTAGGTGTAAACTCAAGCAACTCAACAACCTTGTTGATAGATTTGTTAATTTCAGAAATCATCTGGTCTATAGTCTCGTCCTCCATACCATGAAGCTTCGCTCCATTCCTGACTGTGTCGTAGCTGTTTGCTGCGCAACCGACACAATGGAGTCCGAACGACATCATAACAGGAGCGGCCTTGGGAAAAACCTTGATTAAATCACCTATAATCTCGTCGCCTTTGACTCTGTACTCGCCCTTTTCGTTTTTGAACTGCTCCTTTTCCATGTTGGCAGTTTTGAAGGGGGGTTTTTATGTTTTTAGTTGATAAGTCTGCTGTGGAAGTAATCACACATGTCGTTGAGGTCTCCTGTCTCGTTGACCTTTAAACAGGCCTTTCTGTAGTCTACTCTGTCTGACAGTTTTGATTTGAACTGTTCTCCCTCTTTCAAGAAGTGGTTTGCTAACAATCTTGATGTTCTCCCATTGCCGTCTGTGAACGGGTGTACCATACAGAAACCGTATGCGAATGCCGCTGCTAGTTCAACTCTGTCAAGATTGTCGGGATTGTTTCTACAGTATGCTAAAAGAGTATCGAAATCATGTCTTACTGTTTCTGGTTCCGGGAAATTAACAAACTTGTCCACTCCAGATTTTCCTTTTAGACAAACAGGTTCAGTCCTGATTCTTGATGAATGGTTTGGTTCGATTAAGCTTCCGATGTATAAAATATTCTCTTCAGTCAGTCCGATTTTTGTCAGAGGAATTAAGATATCTGTGTTGAACCTTGGAGCATTTTTTGGGTTAACTCCTACAAGTTTGTAGTACGAATTAGGGTTAGGGTCCCAATCTAGATATGTATCTTCCTCTTTTTCAGGTCTTGTAGACCAGGCTGGACCAGGGTCTATGGCGCTGTCGTTAACCATTTCCCAATCATAACTCGTGTTATCCTCTTGTATTGACGGCCTGTGTGAGTCTCTGATTATCTTTAGGTAGTTTCTTTCCGATTCAGTCATTTCGGGGGTTTTGTCAGTATCCCCATAATCATATCCTGTATTAACATCTCCTTTACAGGTATGTGTATCCGGTTTCTCTTGTGAATATATCTCTCCGTAGTAATCAATATCCATACATTCCAAATCGTGATTTACTGTGATTTCAACTAATTCTCTGAATGTTGGTGGGCGGATTTTTTCCACACGGCATGCGTCGGTAAAATGGTTCATGGTTATGTCTCCCTCTACTCTTATTTTTGGGAATCTCCGGCCATTATTAAATATATCATTTCACTCCAGAAACTATTTAACAGTCTGTTTTTAATTGGTATTATGGTTGCGCCTGAATTGCCTAGGTTTGATTCCTATGACGCAGAACTTGTTGAGAAAAAGAATGTGCACGATAAATTGTGGATTTTTAGGTTTAAGCTGGATAAAAAGATAGAGTTCAAACCAGGGCAATACGTGAGTATATTTCTTGAAGGAGAAAAACCTGCGCCATTCAGTATAGTAAACAGTCCTGTTGAAAAAGAAATAGTTGAGCTGGGTGTTGAAATTATAGGTAATGTCACAAAGAAAATGTCCGAGATGATTATTGGTGAAAGGGTTCAGATAAAAGGTCCTTTTGGCAGGTTTGTAGTTGGTGAAGAAAAGAAGTTCTGTATGCTTGCAGGGGGAATTGGAGTAACTCCTTTTATATCAATGATGCGTTGGGTTCGTGACTTCGAGACTGACAAATCGTCGGTTCTTTTCTATAGTTGTAAAACAAAAGACCATATGATTTGGTTTGATGAACTGGAAAAAATGCAGTCTGAAAAAACAAAGACAGTTTTCACCTTAACAAGAGATGTGCCTGAGGGATGGGTTTACTACACAAAAAGAATTAGTGAAGAAATGTTATTGGAGGAACTTCCTGACTACAAGGATTATGTTTTTTACTGTTGTGGTCCCGCGCAGTACATAGAGACTATGTTCCACATTCTCAGGAAGATGGGCGTTCCCGAACAGAATTTGAAGCGTGAGGCTTGGTTCTGATTCTTATAGAAACAATATCCGGCCTATAGCCTACAGTTTTACAACAGCCAGGACCGCAGTAATCCTCGTCGTCACATAACTCTTTAACAAAATCAAAATCATCCCTTTCTTTTGCCATACTCTCAAGGGAGGGTACTAGTTCAGGGGACCTTCTCAAAAGGCGAGCATACCGTTCATTGAGGTTATTGCTGTCGTTGAGACCTAGGAACCCCAGGGCCTTTTGAGTAACTGTGTGTATTTTACTTTCTCTTTCACGTGTAAGAACGAGCATTGTGAGGTCCATATCAAGGTAAATGTTTCCAGAATCTTCCCGGAAACCAAATAGGGGTATATCTAAAGAACGGTTTGCTGTGTCAATAAATTTGTTAGGGCGGGTTTCGCTTTCACAAAAATATTCCCTCATATTCTCCATCAGTCTGATTATAGACTCAGAGGTCAGTGGCTTTTCGTAAAGTGTACTGTATTCCATCAGTAAAACTGGTGTGCGCACTTGGTGCAGTGCTTTGCGTGTAGGGTGTTGTAAGCATGACACCTTGGGCATGTTTTGTGAGGCTTCTCGTAAGGATGACTCTCATGCTGGTGTCCAAGGGGTCTTGTGTGAATGTGTGTCTCGTGAGGGCTCTGACCATGGACTTGATGTCCTGCAGGATGCTTGTGTGTGTCATGTTTGACCTCTCTTTTTGGAGGGCCTACTTTAGGCTTGGGGGGTTTCTTTCTGGTTTTCAGAACCCTTTGATTAATCTCACGTAAAAAGCCCCAAGCTATAAACACAATTCCAAGCCAGAAGAAAATTATCAGGTTGGCTTCTGTTCGTCTCTCAATAAAGCCAACATAGAGAATCATAAGGACCCCTACAACCATGAAAGACCAGCCTGGAAGCTTTGCCATACTAGTCATCAGGGATTCCTATTTAAAAAAACTTACTCATCTTTCTCAATACTAAAATCTATATCTGTTTCAGCATCAAGGTTCTCATCTTTGAAGTTACTGGCGTCCATAAAATCTTTCAGGCACTGTTCATCACAGAAACGCCACTCCTTTCCATAGATTTCTTTTTCGACGACAATATCATCAGGACCAAAGCACTGACCACAGTAACCACACTGGTCTTTCTCATCCTTTCCAACGTGATCAAATACCTCTGCCTCTACATCATGTTTGATTTTTTGGGCCAAATCTATTGCGGCCTCAAAATCTTTTTGTACGGCTTCAAGAGTCTCGTCTTCGTCAAAATTCACGTCTTGGAGACTATCCTCCTGTTTCTCGTCGCTCATATGCGTGAAAAATGGGCTATTTGTATATAAAACTTCCTCGATAATGGTAAAATTCTTATGTTATAGGCGTTCTGTTCCTGTGTGGACATTATCAGACTCAACTTTGTTTTACGACCTCCTATGCATATCAGAGAACAGATAAACAGGATTAGCAAAAAATTATCGGGTGTGGGGGATACTGAGTTTGTTCTTGATGATAGGGTTTATTTCCCTCACATAACTCTCTATAGTCCAGGTTATCCTGAGAAAAATGTAAGAAAAGTTATGGCTATGGCCAGGCACATGGCTCAGAGGTTTTCTGAGATTGAACTGAGGCCCAAAGTGGTTAGTGGAACTCACGGTTATGTCATGATGAGTTTCGAAAGAACACCCCAACTGGGTATATTCCACGAAGCAGCTTTGAAAGTTCTTAACCCATTGAGGGAGGGGCATCTTCTTCCTAGGTATAGGGACGAATCTTATTTTGAGAAGCTCCCTGAGGAGGCTCAAAGGTTTATTCTGGAATACGGCCATCCTAGAGTTCTTTCAGCTTGGGCACCCCACATGACCCTTGCGAGGTTTAAGGACGAAAACGTGGCAATGAATGTTATCAACAATGTAAGTATCAGGTTGCCCAAGTTTATGTGTGATGAAGTAGCAGTGTTTTCTATGGGCGAACACGGTACCTGTGTGGAACCACTAGGTGTGTTTAAGCTTAGTACTTCTTTCCCTTCTCAATAGGCTCAAGTTTTTCTTTGTCCATCATGTAAGGTCTTAGTACTTCTGGTACAATAACAGAACCGTCTTCCTGTTGATAGTTCTCCAGTATAGCAACCATTATTCGGGAGGTTGCCAAAGCGGTATTGTTTAGAGTGTGAACAACACCTGTGTCGCCGTCGCGCTTTTTGTAACGAATGTTTAGGTCTGTGGCCTGGTAGTTTGTACAGTTACTGCAAGACATTACCTCTCCGTAATCTTCTGTTGTGGGTCGCCACACTTCAAGGTCGTGAGACCTTGATTTCCAGACTGCCAAGTCGCCAGTACATAATTCGATAACCCTGTAGGGTAACTTCAGTTCTTGAAGAATCTCTTCTGAGTTGGCCAGGAGTTCGTCGTACATATCCCAAGACTGTTCGGGAAGGCAGAAGATGAATTGTTCAACCTTGTTGAACTGGTGAGTTCTCCATAATCCCTTCTCGTTAATGCCATGACTGCCAATCTCCTGTCTGAAACACATCGAGTAACCCGCGTATTTTTTGGGAAGTTCGTCCTCTGTGAGTATTTCGTTTTCATGCATTCCCAAAAGAACATGCTCTGCTGTTCCAATCATGCAGAGTGGGTCTTCAGAGTCCTCGACAATCCTATAGATTGTCTGGTCAAAGGCATCTGTATCCATGGCTGAGTCCAGAATATGTTTTCTTACCATCAAAGGTGGTTCTACATAGGTATACCCTTTCAGAGTTAACTTTTCGAATGCGAACCTTAATAGTGCCTGATTCAATAACCCTAAATCACCTTTGAGAAAGTAAAAACCGTTCCCCGTTGTTGTGGCCGCCTGTTCAAAGTCCGCAACGCCCAGTTCTTCTGTTATTTCTACATGATTCTTGACTTTAAAACTGAACTTTGGTTTGTCGCCCCACGTCTTGATTTCAACATTTTCTGTTTCGTCCTTACCGAAAGGAACATCCTTATGCATCACGTTAGGAATCTTTTTTCTAAGAGAGTGCATATCCACTTCAAGCTTGAGCATCTTGTCTTCTGTATCTTTAAGTCTCTGAGGAATCTCTTTTGCCTGCTTTATGAACTCGTCTGCAGGTAATCCTTGTTTCTTTGCATTGTTTATGGCTTCAGAAACCTGGTTTCTCTCGGAGCGTAGCGAGTCGGAACTTTTTTTCAGTTTGCGCCACTCCTCATCAAGTTCTAATAACTTGTTTAATGAATCGAGTAGTTCTGGCTTTTTCTGGCGCTCAATAGTATCTTTGAGCTCATCAATGTTTTCTCTGATAAACTTTGCATCTAGCATACTCTATCAAGGACAGGGCTTTCGATATAAAGATATCGCCTAAAAAGCAGTGGTTCTGGAGTATAGAGGGTTTGGAAGTCCCTCCATCTTTCTCGTCATGAGAAACCCTGCACCGTCGATATGAGCATCTGTGAGGTTGAGTCCTGTAATTGTTTCAACAGCTTTTCTTACCGCGCGCCATTGAACTATGGTTGCAGCTCGTATCTCTGCCAACCGTCTGCTATTCGCAGGGAATTCAACACTGTTTTCCAAGTCTTCCATGACATCTTTATCAACTTTTATAGCACCGGTCTTGATTAAAGGCCTTGGCAGATTATAATCTGCGAAAACAGTGATTTGATCAAGGTCTGCCACCTGAAAATCTTTTCTATCAGGAAACGCTTCTGGTAGTGAAGCGTATCTTCCTGCCAACATGGCAGGGGCTAGTTGTGCACGCTTGTCGAAGTAGACAGTTTCTCCGTCAAACACTACTTCGTCTATGAAACTTGGAAAGTGTCCTACTAGTCTGTCAACAAGACCGCTTCCGTTTCCATAAAGAATTACCATTCCCTCTTTGTTTCTGGAAGCGTCAACAAGCTTTTCAAACCTGCCTCCATAATACTCATTAAGAACTCTTCCTAACTCCCAAACAATCTCCTTTCTCTCGTCCAGCATAGGAATAGGTACTGTTCCTGAGAACATCTCTTCTATCTGTTCATCACTCATAGATTCCAGGAAATCTCCGTGAAACAATTTAGAACCATACTTAGAATATGCAATTCTTACAGAGGACCATAAGGCGTCACTTCCAACGTATGTATCTCCATTCATTCTTTTTGTGAATTTTACAATTTCTCCCTTTTCCTGACTTTTTTCCTGGTCTATGTAGCAGAAGTTGAATGCGTTTCCAAACAAGAACATTGGGATTGTGTCAGTGTTAGTTGATGGGTGGTAGGGAGGGAAGTTCCAGGGAGGAAGTCCAAAACGTTTTGTGTTGTCAACAACTAGCTGGGCTGTTTTATCTATGGCTTCTTCCGTATTTGAAATGTCAATATACCTAGAATGGTTCATCAGTGAAACACAACTATCAAAGACCGGATTATATCCCATTTTGTACCACCCCCACCCCTTCTTAGATAGGTGGTGTTGTGATTCTTTTATCAATCTTACGATAACATGGCTGCTAGCCCTTCCCACAAATCTTCAAGGAAGAAAGACATTCTGTCCAAGATTCCCACATCTATTAGTTCGATATTGAATTCGGTGGTGTAGATTCCAAGGTTACCCAATTCATCTATATATTCGAGTTCTATAGGAATTGTGTTTGTTCCAGGTCTTAGAGCTCTTCCAGGAATTTGATAGTTCAGCTTTGCAGGTCTTTGCAGGTCTTTTATAGTTTCTGTCTGAGTTCTATGAACAACCTGCATTGTCATTTCAATATCTTCAGGTTCAGCTCCCTCATAATCTATAAACAATTCGACCTGTGCAGTATCATCAGGACCTATTCTGTCAGGTCGAGTGATATTCAGAAGGATGGTAGTTGGACTAAGCGCGGTTGTTGTAAGAAAAAAGTCTGCAGTGTAACCAAAGCCTTTAGCTGTGTAGGCCTCAGTAAAAACATTGTTACCTTCTGCAAGAACACCTATTGTGAAGGTGTTATTTTCAGTCACTATATCTTCGCACTTTCCTCGGTTACACACTTTAAGTGTGCTAGGACCATTTCCTGTCACTACGCATTTGTGTTCAACAATTTCTCCAAGGTATGCATAGCCTTCTTGAATACATGTGACTCCAAATACTGGCTTTTCTTTTTCAGGTTCTTTAAGTTCGGCTATTTCTCCATCAAATGCTGTTGCGTCGTAAACTATATCATTTCTGCTTACAGATATAGTTATTGTGTCTTCTTCTCCAAGTCTGCTGTAGGCTTTGAAAGGGAACTCATATCTGTACCCTTGGTCTAGGTTATCTGATATTTTAATCAAGAAGGGGATTGTCTTCTTATCTTTGGGCTTAAGAAGAATGTTTGCATAATTGTCAGCTAGCAGGTCTGTGTCTTGGGTCTGAGCAAGGTCGATTCGTGTACTAATGTAAAAGTCCCTTAAATTTTCGACCTCAGCCAGAATAAGAACCGTACTACCAAAACCTACGGTTTGGCTGGGGGTTGTAAGTTTTATGTGAATATGAGGATTACTAATAGCTCTCAGTTCGGATGTTGCAATTTTAATATCAAGGGGTTTGGTGTTAAGTGAAAAATCCAGACCTCTGGCAGAGTAATCAATACTTGTCTCTTTAGCATCAGATGCTGTTTTCAATTTTATGTGGCCTGAATCAAGGTATCCATATTCCCCATAAGTAACATCAAAAGGAACCCATCCGACTTCGGGAAGCCAGACCTCTGCCCAGCCATGTCCTCCCCATTCTCTATCAAACAATGGGCTATTTGTGTAAGAATAACCTGCCACAAACCTTGCAGGGATTCCTAAAGCGCGGTTTAGGCTGATAAATAGTGCGGTCATTTCGTCGCATTTACCATAACGGCTTTCAAGCACTTCGGGGCTTGTCTGAATGGCAGGTTCTCCAAGGCTCGCAAGAGAGTACTCAATATTTGTGGTTGTCCAGTCAGCCAGTTTGTAAACAACTTCGTATGCATCTTTGCTGTTTCCAGCAAGCTCCTGAGCAAGTTCAACAATCTCTCTGCTTTGTTGAACAATCTCTCCCTCCCCGAGATATTCGGACATCTCAGAAGGTACCTCTTTCAGAGGAAAGGACACCTTGTCTCTGACAGGAATAACAACATTCCTTGTCTGGACACTGCTGGTAAGAGAGATTCGCTCTTTGTAAGTGGGGTTATCCCATTCAAAAAGAAGATATGATGGTGTTCTGTAATGTCCTGGTGTTGTCTCCAGGTCCAGAACATCCTGAATGGAGTCATCTCTTGGAAACCAGGAAAGTCTTGCTTGTGCATCATCTATTCGAAAGTCGTTTCCTGTGGGTGAAAACTCAACATCATTCACTATTGTGATGTCTGCGTTAAGTGAGCTTGCTTCTAAAGGAGTCAGTCCAAAAACTGTGGGTAACAAAAGAAAGAATGCGCAGAAAAAAACAATGAATCTCATCTTCCGAAAATCCCTACTAGCCAGCTAAGTACGCTCTGGAAAAAATTCTGCTTTGGCGCCTCTTCGGTTTCAGGTTCCTGAGTAGGTTGGACCGGTTCCTCAACAATCTCTTCGGGTTCTTCTATAACTTCTTCAGGTTCCTCTATGGGCTCTTCAATAACTTCCTCAGGAGGTTCTTCGGGAAGTTCGGGTTCCTCTGGTTCAAGGTTTATGAT
The DNA here is from genome assembly GCA_964589765.1 of uncultured Methanosarcinales archaeon. Taxonomy (GTDB): domain Archaea; phylum Nanobdellota; class Nanobdellia; order Woesearchaeales; family UBA525; genus UBA525. The sequence continues at coordinate 36,926 of CAZPUM010000006.1, read as the reverse complement.
GTAAGGATAAACTGTGATATCTGCTTTAACTCCGCTTATACTGGTCATAGCAATTAAAACATTGTTTGAACCTATGGGAACAGTTGTGTTTTGGCCAAGTAGAATATCATAATTGTCTCCTTTGTAATTAAGAATGTAATAAGGTCCTTTTTCAGGAGTATCTCTTTTGCTTTTTACAAAAAGCTCCCTGTTGGTTCTGCTTGGTGGGACGTATAGGTTGATTGAGATAAAGTCACCTGGAGCAACATCTTCTAGTAGAATGGGGATCTGTTCTGCGGAATTTTGAAAGTCAAACTCAAATATGTAACTCCCCTGAACAGTTCCGCTTGGAATAATATCTACTTTGCCCTCTGTAGAAATGATCACGTTGAGCGTTCTGGGTGATGTCTTCAAAATCTCGTCATCCTCAGTTATACATGAAACGTACCATTCGTACTCTCCTTCATCTAAATTGTAGCTCCAAAGTAAGCTTTGGGGGATGAGACGCTGATACTGTAGTGTTTTTACTGCCTCATCATCGATAAAAAGACTACACTCTTTCACAACAGTGTAAGCATCAACTGTGAATGAGAACCTTATGTCTTCAGGAGATACGGTTGCGTCGTCCGCAGGACCGTTGGCATTGATATCCGCCGCGTATGCGAATGGGGCAAAAATCAGAATCAATAGTATTAGTGTTACCCGCCTCATATCCTTTGATGTCCAGACTAGATTTATATAGGTTTCCTCGGGCAAGCTTTAAATACAACATTTGAATCTCATAACCAATGGGTGTTGAGGACATTTTGGCAATAATTGTAGGTGACCCTTGGTGGCGTGCTCTGATAACTATTTTGATAACTGTGGTTGTGGCTAAACTGTTCCAGAATTTCCTGATAGTGTGGATAAAGCACCTCACCAGGAGGACAACAACCGATATTGATGACCACATAATTAATATGGCTTCTACGCCCGTGTTTTTTCTTATTGTTCTAGGAGGGCTCTACTATACTTTTGTGAGTCTTGGAGAGATTATGGCAGAGTATATGGTGTGGGTTGACAGAGTGTTTTTTATTTTGGCAATAATAATGGTGGCGTGGGTCGGTTCCAGAATATTTGCTCTGCTTGTTACTAGATGGTTCAAGAAACACAGAGGTCTTACGGGAAGTCCAAGATTGTTGAATATTGTGATTGCTTCTGTGATTTATGTTGTGGCTTTTATCATTGTGCTCTCGCATTTTGAAATAGAGGTCAGTCCGTTTATAGCAGCTCTTGGTGTAGGTGGTTTGGCTGTGGGTTTGGCATTACAGGACACGCTATCAAACGTGTTTGCGGGGTTGCACATTATTGGTGACCAGCCAATAAGAGTTCATGATATTATTGAAATTCAAGGTCAGAACCTTGTCGGGGAGGTTGAGGATATTGGCTGGCGTTCGACCAGAATAAGAACATACTCTAACAATCTTGTGATTGTTCCTAACAACACTATTGCAACCTCCATTCTGACAAACTATGAGATGCCTCAAAAAGGGATGAGAACTGTGATTGAGTGTGGTGTCGATTATGGTTCTGACTTAAAGAAGGTTGAAAAAATCACTCTTGATGTTGCAAATAAGGTTCAGAAGAAATTTGGTGTGCCTCTGAAGGAGTTTGAACCATTATTCAGACTACACACTTTTGCAGACAGCAACATTAATTTCAGGGTTATTTTGATGGCCAAAGACCGTGGAGGTTCATTTCTTCTTCAGAACGAGTTCATCAAAGCGCTTCATGATAGGTACAACAAGGAGAATATAGAGATTAGTTGGCCTGTTCAGAAAAACTATAATATGAATAAAAAATAAGGATTAAATCTCTTCAAGAACTTTCTTTGCGTGGCCTATTGGTTGAACTCTTTTCCAGACCTTTTTGACTTTACCTTTGTCATCAATAAGAACTGTGGCGCGCTGTATTCCTAAGTACTTCTTGCCGAACATTGATTTTTCTTTTAATGCGCCGTATTTTTCGATTGTTTTTCCGGTTGGGTCGGAAAGTAGAGACACTTTTAGTTTACACTTGTCAGTGAACTTTTGGTGGCTCTTCAAGTCGTCTTTACTAACTCCATACACAACAGCGTTCTTTTTCTTGAACTGCGGAAGCAGTTTGCTGAACTCGTGTGCTTCTAGTGTACAACCAGGAGTATTGTCTTTTGGGTAAAAGTAAAGTACAACGTTATTTCCTTTCAGTTCAGTCAGCTTTACTTTTTTTCCGTTTGTGTCTGTCAGTGTAAATGGGTGGGCTTTCTCGCCCGGTTCAGGGAAACTCATTAAATCACCTCAAAATTGTATTGTGGGGCCTTAGCCCCAAAATAATAATTACCAGTCGTCCTCATCGGAGTCTTCTTCCTGGTCGTCTTCGTCGAAATCCTCTTCAAAGTCTTTCTTTTTATTTTCTGGAACCATTTGATTCCTCCGTCGCTACGTTTGGGGCGACATTATTGATTTTAGAAATCAGTTTTTATTTCTATCGAAGTAGTACTAGATACCCCATAATCATTAGAAGAATTAGTGTTGCTGCAACAATTTTTACGTATATCTCATGTTTTCGCTCAGCTTCAAGTTCTTCAGGTGTAGGTTTGTACTCCTCCATGGGTTGGTTGATAAACTGGTGCTCTATATGTTTTACTGTGTTCTATTTTATTGACAAGTTGTATTAACCCTTTCACTGTGTCTTCCCAAGTATGTTTTTGTGCTTCTTCAAGAGCATTCGCACCCATTTTTTCTCTTAAATCGTCTTTTTCCACTAGCCACCTACAGGCATCTGCGAAATCTAGAGGGTCTTTTGTAATAAGCCCGTTTATTCCGTGAAGAACCAACTCTTTTGGGCCCATCTTGTCAGTGACTATTGCAGGAAGGCCGGATGCCATTGCTTCTCTGACAACATTACCGAATGTGTCGGTCTCACTAGGGAATACAAAGAAATCGGCATTGGCATAAGCTCTGTACAGGTCTTCACCTCTAAGTGTTCCTGTGAACAATGCGTCTGGAAGTTTTTTCTCCAGATACTTTCTGGAAGGTCCTTCCCCTACAATTGTCAGTTTAGCTTTATCGGGAAGTAGAGGAGTGAATGCCTTGACCAGGGTGTCAAGGTTTTTTTCAGGGGCCACCCTTCCAACGTACACTGCTTCGGGAAGGCCCTCTTTTTTGGTTCTCCACTTAGGATTAAAGTTGTCAGTGTTAATTCCTCTGCCCAGAATCTCAGTGTCTGGTGTGAAGTTCTCTTCACAGAACTCCTTGATGCTTATTGTTGGAGCAAGTATTAAGTCAGACCTGTTGTAAAAAGATCTGAGAAGTTTACTCATGGTTTTTCCTGCGATTTTGCCCGCTGTTTTGCTCACAGATGCAACGCGTGTCTTGGCGTAATCTGTCAGTTGTGTATGAAAAGTTGTGATTAAAGGGAGGTCTTGTCTCCTGGCTATTCCTACAGCAACCCAACCTAAAGGACAGGGTGTTCCGCTGTAGACTGCGCTGAACTCTGTTTTTGCCAGCCTTTTTGTCCGTTCACCTATGGGAAACCTGGAAAGAAAAGCAAGTCCTGCGTCCACGGTTAGTTCTGGGTCTATTCTGACGGGTATGTCTGTTTTCCACGTCTCGATAATCACTGAGCCTTCCTTTTCGATTTTATTTTCAGGACCGTATGTCAAAAAGTGAATGGGGACATTCAATTTTTTAAACTCAGGAATCATATTCAGGTAGGTTGTTACAACGCCATTTATTTCCCCAAAATAACCCAGTGTGTTTGTGACCATCAGAATCGGTTTCATAATGTGCTACCCAGGGAGGCTTCGATTCTGTCAGCCAGTTTGTTCTGTCTTCCAAGATAAACCCTTGCAGGAATCCCAATTTCAGTTATGCCCCTTACTGCGTTCTCAATAAAACCTCTCAGCGCTTTAGCGCTCTTTGATGGTTTTGACAGATAAGTAAGAAGTCTGTCTGCCAGGGGGTGTCCAGTCTCTATCAGTGCTCCGGGTTCTCCGGGGTGTAGATAGTTTTTCACCCAATTCTTGACTTCGTTGTTGAAACTACATGTATCGAAGTCTTTAGCCACAAGTCTATAATTTCCCATGCTTATGTTGTCAAAGAACTCTCGGAATGTATCTCCGGGAGCTAGTGTGTATGCATCGCCGATATTTCCCGTGTGGCTGTCTGTGCTACAGGTCATGCCTTTGCCGTGTCTGGATGCGAGTGCTACTGCGAGTGCGTTAAGTCTTTTCGGTCTTTTGGTGTTGTACTCTATTATTGGGAACTCTTCTGCTATTCTGTCTATGGCCTGAAAGTTTTCTCTTGTCACAGTCTGTTCTTCTGATGTCTCAAACCAGTAGGGGTGGTTGAATGTATGTGGCAAATTGTTATTTCTTAAGTATTGTATGAACTCCTGAAAATCACCCTCGCCATAATGTTGTCTTGTTGATTGCATTGCCTTTACGAAATCAACGTTTGTAGGATGGTTTAACCTTTGAGGCAGTTTGCTGTTTGCTATATCCAGTAGGTTCTCAAGGTGTTCATTGTTCAAACAGTAGACATTAACGTGAATTGTGTGTAATGTTTGTTCAGAATCTCTTATTTTTATCTCTGCACCTGGCACTATTGTTTCATCATTGGGGAGAAAATTCGGGGCATCTATGACATCATGGTCTGTAATTGTTATGTATGACAATCCAAGCTCCTTGGCCCTGTTATATAGCTCTGTGGGGCTGAGCCAAGGTCTGTCTGGGACATCGTAACTTACGGATGTGTGCCAGTGAAGATCCGCTTTTTTCCATCCTTTTTCGATGTAACTCTCTGCTTCTTCAGGAGAAATTATTTTTTTACGATAGTTTAGACTCCCGCCTCTTATCATGTATCTGAGGTCTCGTTGTTACGATATAGAGGTGTGCTATTTTGATTATATAGCATAGAAATATTTATGTAGCACGTGTTTTTCTGATTACCGTGGAAGCAAGACGAATACAACTCGTTGGGAAGAGGTCTTATGCTGTGAGTCTGCCAAAGCAATGGGTTCTCGACAATAAACTAAAGCAGAAAGACAACATCTTTATTGAGAAAACCTCAAATGGCGCCCTTATGATTAAACCTTCGAATGAAGGTAGGTCAGAACAGAGTAAAATCGTTGTTTCCCTTTCGGATATAGATAACATTGAGGAGTTCATGGTTTTCTGTTATATTAAAAATGTTGATAATCTGACTTTGCTGACATCCAAAACAAATCACGAAGATATCACGACGGTAAGGTCTGTTCTGAAGTGTCTTGAAGGGTTTGAAGTTACATATGAAGATGAGAAGCGACTCGAAATCTCGTTTTTGTTCAGTGAGTTCAATATTACTCTGCCAAAATTGGTTTCCAGAATGACTCACCTGATTCGCCTGATGTATGATGGCCTGAAAAGTAAGGACTTTGTGACTGTTAACGAAACCGAACTGGTTGTTGACAGATTGTATCATCTCTCAAAAAGAATTATTATAGCTTCGTTCTATGATAGGAGTCTTAGGGAGAAAAACGGCATTTACAGCGAGGAGGATTTGTTTTTCTATCAGAGTATTGTTAAGAAGCTTGAAAATGTAGGGGATAGTCTTTTTTTGTTGAGTTCTAAAGAGTTATCTTCAAGTGAACTTTCGAGTATCAGTGGCATGCTGTCAATAATTGAGAATTTGTTAAGGGGAAAAATAAAATCTAGCAAAGTTAAAGAAAATCTTTCAAAAATAAAAATAAACAGTAGGAAACCTGATGTGAAGCTGTCCTTACTCAGACTTCACGACCTTGTTATCGATGTTTTCGAGAACTACTGCTCCATCCAGTTCAACAAGCGTTTCTTCTAAAGAAGATGGTTGTTCAATACGTTGAGGTTCTTTTGCCCAAGAATCAGGAAAGTAGTTGTAAGTAGCGGTCATAACTCCTGCGGATGTTGCAATACATCCCGCCGCTATGGCATATCTTGTGGGCCTGGTCATCCTTCCAATTTTTTGAACAAACTTGTATTTGGATTCTTTACCTGGAGGTACCATGTTTGTGGAGTACCTCATAACATCTACTCCAATTCCAGCAACAGGCCCAACGATTGGCGCCAGAACAGTTGAGGTGGCAATGGCTGTTCCCCAAACAGAAAGATCCCATACTCCATTCCACGCGTATATTCCCATAATTTGTAGGGATTTTGCCACTGTGTTATACGCGAACTCGGAAAACCCTTTTACAAGAGAGGGAGAGGCATCATTAACATTGAAAATTTTGTCCCATCCATCTCTCCCTTTTGAGTAAGCATATCCAAGGCCTAAATAACCCCATTCGATAGAGGTCTCTCTAATTCCTAAACTGACCTCTTTAGGCAGTCTTACTACAGCAAGTTCTCCAATCGTGTTGATTGGCTGGGCTGCTGTAATCATTCCTGTCGTGTCGATAACGTGTTGGGGAATGTGTCTGAGTATTTTCTTAAGGCCCATAAATTTGGGGGTGGCGATTCGGTTAAAAAACACCCACTTTTTATAGGGGGGTTTCCTTTTTTATATTATGAAAACGATTTGGCTGATACTTATTGGGTTTGGTTCAGTAATAGTCCTTGATTTCATCTGGCTGGGCCTTTTGATGAAAGGGTTCTACGAGAAGTATGTTGGTTTCCTGATGGGTCCAACTAAGATAGTTCCAGCGCTTTTGGTTTGGGCACTGATTGCGGTGGGGGTTGTGTTATTTGTTCTTCCAAAGGCTACAAGTCTAAGCACTGCTATTATTTGGGGCGCACTTTTTGGGTTTGTTCTTTATGGGGTTTACGAGTTCACAAACTACGCGCTTGTTAAGAACTGGCCATGGCAGGTTGTTGCCGTTGATTTGGCATGGGGAACTGTGCTCTGCACAGCGGTTGCCGTGATACTGTATTACTTGAATTAATTCATTATTGTGATGCTCAGTTGTAACACTGTGGCGAACGCTACCCACAAGGCATAAGGTATCTGAGCGTACATCACCCAAGGTGCGTACTGATAGATAGCAATCATGGCCCAGATAAGTGTTGCTAAAACTAGTAGAATATCTATTGAGGCCAAAGTCAGATTCTTCAGCCCAAACTGTAAGGGTGTGAAAGCGAAATTAAAGATTAAGTTCAGAACAAAAGGCAACGCTACGATGTAAGGAATGTTTTTCTTTATAGTTTGAAAGAATACATAACCGAAGCTTATTGCTATGATGATGTAAAGAAATGTCCACACGATGCCGAATAGGTATGATGGCGGTGAGAAGCTTGGTTTCTTCAGTATTTCATAGTATTCGTAGGATGCCATTTTAACATAATTAGATGGGTTGTTTAAAGCGTATTCTATTTTGAGAAAAGTTTAGTTAAGGCAAACCCTATCTTTTCTAACATTTCTCGAGGTGTCTCTGTAGCAAATTCGCCTTCTCTGTCGTAATGATGTCCAAAATTTGGGTCTGTGAAAGTGATGCCTTCGTATGTTACAGGCTTTTTGAACCTGGGGCGACAGTGCCAGTGTAGTCTTTTAGGGGTTTTTCCTGGTTTATATCCGTCATTCATAAGACAGGTCCAGTTGAACATAGTCGCACCCATTCCTTTGTATCTCTTTTCAACATCCTTTACAACGTATTCAAAATTGTCCCACTCGTCTCTTGTAAGATCTGACAGTTCTGAACAGTCCCGGTTTAGCTGGATGTACAATCTTCCAGGATGGTGTTGTCTATCTGATAAAAAGCCTGTCCAGTATCTTGTTTCAAAAACGGTTATGTGGTCCATAACGCCGAGGGTGGGATTTGAACCCACGATTCCCGAAGGAACGAGATGTTTGCGTACATTGCCTTTAGAAGCTCTGTACCTAGCAATCTCGCGGTATACCAGGCTAACCGACCGCGGCAATTAATCTAGAAACGGCCAGTTATCTTTTAAAAGTTACTATTTGGTTGTCTCTTGATTCGTGAAAAATGCTTAGGATTAGAAAGCCCGATTTTTTGTAAGAAGATTTTTGTCATAGCAACTCCATTTATTCTGATTTGCCATGTTGGTTTCGCACTTCTTCTTGGGATATAGGACCAAGAATGATGTCTGAGTCCTAGTTCGCTGAGAATTTCTGAAACTTGACTTATCAGTCTCTCTGAAGATGACGCTATGTAAATACATGGATAATCAGCAACTTTCTTTCCATTAACTTTTGCTAGACATGTGCATCCATCTGTTGCTACCAATCCTCTAATGAATCCTGCCTTTAGTTTTTCATAACCATTGAGGATTTCATGAGGGGTTTCAACAGTGAATGTTTTCTTTCCAACAGGAAAACTTGCTTCAGTTAGTAACTTGACAATTTCCTTGTTACAGCTCTGTATTCCGTAACAGCCATTCTTCCCGCCTGAACGAAACTTCGGGTTTACTAGAACTCCAGTGGCCTGAAAAACCAGCTCCTTTACATAGGAATCGTAGAAATCTTTCTCATCCAGGCCTCCTCGTAACTCCCACACAAACCCTGTATTTGTCCTATACAGACTGCCATCGCCCGCATGCATTCCAAGAAGTTCGGCCTGTTTCTCGTCCATTATTTGTGGTGAATTCTTTGTCTTAATACTGCTACGAGCATATGTCCAGTGGTCGATACTGCAATTTTTCAGCAATATTTTGCAGTTCTCAGATGGGTTTATAAGTAAAGCATTAAAGCTACAGTACTGTAAGATTATTGGGGTACTGAAAATGCTTGATATTTATCACAAATTACTGAAGAAGATTGCTCACATTCAGGTTAAGCATCCTATCATGGTAGTCTTGCTGCTATTAGCAGCCACTGCCGCCATGGCTGGCGGGATTAATCAGGTCAGGACTGTTGCCAGTCTCGAGCAGATGATGCCTGTTACACAGCCATCAGTACAGGCGTTCAACAGCCTGCGGGACGCAGGAATCGGTCGAGACTTAGTTGCCATAGTTGTTAAGGTAGACCCGGACTCAGGGGTTAGTGGCGTGATGGACATCACGGACGAACGGGTCTATGATTATCTGAATGAGTTATCTGCTGAACTGGAGTCTGAGCCTGATGTTATTGAGATATGGTCCTACGCGCAGATGATTGATCCATCGATGGATTACGACGAATCTCTAAACTCACCTATTGTACAGGCACGTATTGATGAGTTTGTGAGCAAAGACAAAGCAACAACGATGTTGTTGTTCAGCACTGACGTGGCTGCCGATGATACACGAATGCTTCTTCTTGTTGAGCGAGTTCAGGATATTCTTGAGGCTCACGGAAAACCTGTAGGAACCAAAATTGAGCTGACGGGAACACCGGTAATTCAGCAGCGCCTTGGTGAGATGATTTCCCAGGACCGAACAAACACGAGCTGGATTAGTACATTATTGGTTTTTATCATAACCGCTTTGATTTTCGCTTCCTTTAGTTCCGCGGTTGTACCAATCCTGATTGTGACCGGAAGCGTATTCTGGCTCTACGGAACCATGGGATACACTGATTTGCCAATCAGCACTCTCGCAGGTGGTGTTGCTGCCATGGTTATCGGTATCGGAATAGACTTCGCCATTCACATAATGAATAAGTTCAAACATGAACGTAAGAAAGGCTTGTCTATAGCAAACGCTGTTGAGATGGCTGTTGTTGAGACAGGAACTGCGCTTACAGCAACCTCTTTGACAACTACAGCAGCTTTCCTGGCCTTCCTCGTAGGAAGTATGCCTGAGATGGGGCGCTTTGGAATCCTTATGTCTATTGGGATCGCATACGCTTTGTTCTTCAGCATTGTAGGACTTCCTGCTTTGTTGATTCTCGAGGAGAAACTTCTCATATGGATTAAATCGAAAGGAAGATTTGGAATAGAGGGAGAGTACCATCTTGAAGGGGGTGCTAAAAAATGATAGAGGAGATATCCAAAAAGCTGGTTAAAATCCAGACAAAGTACCCTGGATGGTTTATCGGGTTGTTCTTGCTATCAGTTATAGTTATGCTCCCAGGCATATTTCTTCTCATTGGTAATGTTGAACCCAGCATTGAGAAGGTCTTGCCGAACAATGTTCAGGAAGTTCAGACTATGAATGATATGCGGGCACAGTTTGGTGCTGACATGATTTATGTTCTTGTAAGAACTGACTGGCCTGCCACAGATGTAAGGGACCCTGCAGTTGTAACGTATATAGACCAATTAAGTGAGAAGCTCAGAAATAGAGAGTTCATTCTTCAGGTAAACAACATAGCTGACTTGGTTAAAACGCCCAGGGGTGATATCCCCCCATCGAAGGATGTGATTTCTGCCAACCTAGCATCTAGCCCCTATTCTGCTCAATTGATGGCAGAGAACTACGTACTTACGGTTATTGAGATTCGAGCAGACACTGGCGCCTCAGCGGAAACAATCTCTAAAGTTGTGAACTCTGTTGAAGAAGATATTCAGTCGATGGAAATAAAAAATCCAGGTGTTAAAACTCAGATTACAGGATATCCAGTTATTGACAAGGCAACATTCAGCGTAATCATATCAGACTTCATGAGAATCACAGTTCTTAGTTTGCTTCTTGTAGCAACTCTTGTGTTTTTGACATTCAGGAACTTCAAACATTCAGTTCTGCCGTTACTTGTTGTGATGGTTGCGCTATCCTGGATGATGGGAATGGCCGGTTATCTAGGTTTAACAATTACAGTTGTATCGATGGTTTCAGTAGCTATGATTATGGGTCTAGGAATAGACTTTGGAATTCACGCAGTTCATACATACAGAACATATCGTAAGAAGTACGCTCCAAAAAGAGCAATTAACGAAACAATGGGAGAACTTCTCAGGGCAATGCTCGGTGCAAGTCTCACAACGACAGCAGGGTTTCTTGCGTTGCTCTTTGGAGTTATGACTGCGATGCAGACCCTAGGCATACTATTAGCTCTAGGAATAATGAGCACACTATCCGGAGCGGTACTACTGCTTCCTGTACTATTATACACCACAGACCGAGGTGCAAAATGAAAAGACTAACAATACTACTAATGATAATAATGATGGCATTGCCTGTGCATGCACAGTTAGTGCTGGACAACATCCAGTTTGACCCCGCGGTAATCGCGGCGGGTGACGACGTGGACGTGGTTATCCAGTACCACGTCGAACAGCTCGCCACAGCGGGCGTTCAGTTATCTGATCCTGCGTACAGGTTCAAGGTTGAGCTCCAAGCGGATGATGCTCTCTCTGAGAAGTATCTCAGAATTGACGACCCTCTTGGTGATGCTTTGTACGGTAGCCTGTTTTCAGGCGGGAATTACAACAAGAGATTCAGACTTAAAATTATGAACGACGCTCCTGCTGGTAGCTACCAGCTAAAGCTGACAGGTCAGTGGTACAAGGACAGCGTTGTTGTTGGGAGCAAGATGCAGGAAAAGTTCTATATCGATGTAAAGCGTGAGGGTATTGTTCTTGATGTTGCAAACATCAACACGGTTCCTTCGGATGTTCGTCCAGGTGATGAGTATGTTGAGATTAGATTAAATCTTGAGAACACAGGACATAAAGATGCGAAGGCTGTTGAGCTTATGCTGAACCTCCCCGAAGAGTTCGAGCACTCATACTCTGATGCGAACAGGAAGTGGATAGGGCTTCTTCAGGCGGGAGATAGCAAAGAAGTAACTCTGTTTGTTGATGTTGATGAGAGTGCAGGGCCTGGGATTTACAACGTACAGTATGCCCTTAACTATATGGATTTGGATGATAATTCATATGAAACTAGACATACTCTTCCTTTACTTATCAAAGACAGGCCATACCTTGTTGTGATATCAACAGAAGGTCATGCTCCGCTTGGGGGCTCGGGAACTCTGTTTGTTACAGTAAAAAATGAAGGAACTGAAAGTGCAGAAGCTGTTGATGTTCGAATTATCAAACAGAGCGCACAACCATTTACTATAGATGTCCGTAGTGAGTATTTAGGAGAGCTAGAGCCGGGTGAGGAAAGAACTGCTCAGTTTGAAATCGGTGTCTTGAGGAGCGCTACTGAAAGAGAGCATAGTTTCCAGTTGGTTATTCGCAGTACTGGTGACAGTGACGAAGGAGATGACTCTGTCTACACATACAGCAGGGAGGCCAACTTTACCGTTGATGGAACCGCTCCAAACTGGCTTGCCAGAATTGGCATTGGGCTTGTTTTGATTGTTCTTGGAGTAATAATTTTTAAGAGGTACAGAAAATGAGATTAAACGAAATGATTAGAGCTATAGCAGGATTTTTTGTTTTGGTTAGCGTAGCTTTGGCCTACTGGCATAACATTGCCTGGCTTTGGTTCTCGGCATTTGTGGGTCTGAACCTGTTACAGTCGGCTTTCACAAACTGGTGCCCAATGATAACATTCCTTAGAAAGTTAGGTGTGAAAGAGTGAATACGAGTGATACTGCCTTGGAGATTTGTACTGTCAACGCCTGCATTAAAAACCAGGCGCGAGGTTTGGGCAGGGACCCGAACGGTCGAAGCGATGTGTCAAATCTCGAGGGACGAGAGTATTACCGCGTTGACGAGGTGAAAGAATGATTGGTACTGCCTTGGATAAAGACAAAAACGCGAGTGTGAGGAACTCACCATGCGAGCGTTGAATCAATCGCCTGCTGCGTCAGGCAATTCATCGCAGTATCTAACGAGGTGAAAAATGATTGACTTTGCATGTAAACGGTTTTCGATGGACGAGGTAATCAAGTGTGGTCTTGGTCTTTCAAAAGGAGATTTCATCGTACTGAAAGAACTCCTGAAGAATTCAGGCACCTGTTTTACCGCAGAGATGCTTGCCAAGAAAACATGCCAGAGTCTCACAACTGTTCAACGCGCAACAAAGAAACTTCATGCCCGTGGTGTTGTAATTCGCCGTCAGGAAAACCTTGATGGTGGAGGGTACTCTTTCTGGTACTCTGTTGATTCCAAGGACAGAGTCAGGAAGGTGTTACTTGAAACAATAGACGGCTGGTCTGCGCATGTTAAGAAAGAGCTTAATTCATGGGTCTGATTTTCGGTAATGGCGGAATATCCTGTATTTACAGTTAAATGCTAATTGTGATGAGTTCAGTTTGAGGTGAAAAATGAGATCTGATAAAGAAGGCGTAGAAAAACTGACGAGGGTTCCTGATGCTGTGCCTCCATTGCTCAAGGCGATAGGTGTGGGCGTTGTAACAGCAGTAGTACTGCCGACAGCAATCCCTGCTTTTGCAGCGGGTATGGGTGGTTACTACCTTACAAGGCACTACATGAGAAAGCGCGACGATAAAATATATGGCTAGGAATAGAAAAAGTAGCGGGGGGAAGATTTGAACTTCCGACCTCCGGGTTATGAGCCCGACGGGCACTCCTAGCTGCCCCACCCCGCTAAACCCAAGAATTTCCATGCGGTTTATATATATTTGCCCTGCTTTCGACGTGAAATATTATTCCTTTAGGAATAATTAGACACGACTTTTTATTAATACAGTGCAAATCAGCTACAGAATGGTAACGATAACCAGTGAATCTGTAACAGAGGGCCACCCTGACAAGATATGCGACCAGATAAGCGACGCAATACTTGATGCTTATCTGGCACAAGACCCTGAATCCAGGGTGGCTGTAGAGACATTGACAACAACGGGATTGATTATGCTCGCGGGTGAAGTGCGCAGTAATGCGCAAATTGACCCGCAAGAGATAGCCCGCAGGACTCTGCGGGAGATTGGTTACACAGACCCTTCCTTCGGAATTGATTATGAGGACTGTTCTGTGTTGACATCAATACACGGGCAGAGCCCGGATATCGCGCAGGGAGTAGACGAAAGTTCAGGACACGAACAAGGCGCAGGCGACCAGGGAATGATGTACGGTTACGCCTGCGATGAGACTGAAGAGTTGATGCCTCTTCCGATAGTGCTTGCGCACAAACTGACAAGAAAACTTGCAGAGGTGCGCAAGAATGGAACTCTTGATTATTTAGGTCCGGACGGTAAAGCACAGGTCTCTGTCGATTATGTTAATGGCCGTCCTGAAAGATTATCCGCTGTCGTTGTAAGTACTCAGCACCGCGAAAATGTAGAACTAGAATTGTTGAGAAAAGATATTCTAAGGGATGTGATTGGTTCTGTTTGCGGTGACTTTATTGATTCAGAAACAAAAATCTACATCAACCCAACAGGAAGGTTTGTGATTGGTGGTCCCGAAGGAGATGCAGGACTCACGGGCAGAAAAATTATCGTAGATACTTACGGCGGTGTGGGGAGACATGGGGGAGGAGCTTTCTCAGGAAAAGACCCTTCTAAGGTTGACCGTTCTGGAGCTTACGCTGCTAGATGGGTGGCAAAGAACATCGTCGCTTCTGGCTTTGCCAAACGATGCGAGGTCCAGATAAGTTATGCTATAGGTGTTGCTGAACCGGTCAGTCTATATGTTGATACATTTGGGACTGGAAAATTATCGGATGAACAGCTTGCTGAGATTGTTAGAAACCAGTTTGACCTTCGTCCAAAATCGATAATCAGAGACTTGGGGTTGAAGAGAGTTTCTTACAGACAGATAGCTGCTTATGGACATTTTGGTAGAAGAGGACTGCCTTGGGAGGATACTTCCTTAGCAGTAAAACTTAACCGCTCCTTGGTCAAAGTGAAGCATTAATCAGGTCGGTTTTGGTAGCAACTCCAATCACTTTTTCTTTTTTCTGTACCAGTATTATCTGAGAGTATTCTAAAAGATGTCTTGCCACGGTCAAAGGGGTATCTTCTGACAGAGTTGGAGGAGGTCCTTCCATTAAATGTGAGACTGTCAGCTTGCTCAGTTCTTTTTCTTCAGCAATAGCGCGAAGAATAATGTCTTCTGTGATAGTTCCTATTGGGTTGCCATTCTCGAAAACAGGCATCTGTGAAATACCTTCCTTTCGCATTTTTTTCACAATGGTGGGTACAGGTTCGTCGGCTTTTGCACTGATGATTTTAGTCTGCATTATGTCTGCGATTGTTGGAGAATTCCTGTGCATTAAGTTCTCGACCGCCTTTTCTATTCTTTGTACTGTTGAGTGTTTTGGGTCTATCAACCCTGCTTCAAGTTTAGTGATTAATGACTGGCTAACGCCAGCCTGTTTTGCCAGTTCAGACTGGGTCATTTTCAGCGAGTTTCTAATTTGCTTCAGTTGTGAAATATCGAACATGACAGAGGATACTGAAATTCTTTTAAGAATATTGTGAAAAGAAGAAAATTATTTTCTTGATTCGAGGTAGTCTTCTAAATTTTTGTAAGGAATGTCTAAATCAGCAAAATTCTGTCCGGGCCTAACTACGATTCCCATCTCTCTTAGCATCGCCATCTCTTCATCAGGTTCAAGAACCCCATTCTTATTGGTGTCAGCAACCGAAAGTACTTTTTGCTGGACTGAAGAGTAATTGAGATGTTCATTTATTTTCTCTCCGACAATAGTGCCTACATAACCTGCTGCTAGCGCGCAGGCACCAAGTGTCAAACAGCCTAGAAGTTCTCCCAAGGTGTATCCTCTTTCTGAATTTCTATTAATATTCATAGAGTTGGGAGTTTTGTTCGACTTTTAACGGTTGCGAATAAACCTTGAGTCGGGCTTCCAGTGGGAATGTCCCCACAGGTCACTATTCGTTCCGGTGGGAACTAACGTCCCCACCCGGAATTGAACCGGGGACCTCGTGGTTAACAGCCACGCGCTCTAACCGCTAAGCTATGGGGACCTAATAAAGGCAGGACAGACAGGCCTTTTAAATAGTTTTCTCAGCTCTGTCGTCGAGGCTGTGATTTATAAATCGTGTGAGATTCCCGTCAGCATGTCAAAACCACTGGTAATACTCGCGGGTGTTTCAGAAAAGGAAGACACAGGACTTTACAGAAGACACAACTACCTTGGCAAAAACAAGGCAGGGCTTCCATTTATGGGTTCTCACCTATTGACAGAATCTCTAACACAATATTCCGAAGCAGGGTATGACCCGATAGATATTCTTGGTAAAAAAGAGCATATTGAGCCTTACATTCCAAAGGCGCTTCAGGCAAATGTTATCGAGGATTTAGAGGGGTTCGGAGACAAGCTTCGATGGTTTAAAATTTTCGGTGAAGAAATGGTGCGAGTTGTGCCCTGGGACCTCGTGCCGAGTGTCGATGACCTCAGAACATTTGAATCTGATATTTCGTGGCGTTGGGATGTATCTGCTTATATCCCGTTCATAGAAGGAGACGACCTTATCAAGAATGGGTTCAGAAAAGACCGCGGACACAAAATGTACCCTGTCAGGAATAACGGAAAAATTGACTTTTTCAGCGCTAGTCAGATGTACGCGTTCAGGCCATCAAGACTCAAACTTGAGAATGTGGCAAAAATCGCAGATGCCAGATTCAGGTCTAGGGAGCTTGGTCTGAGGAATCCTGCGGTACTTTTCAGTCTGTTATGGAATGTTTGTCCGACACCTGGTGAAGCATACAGGGTTGCAAAAGTTTTGGCAGGAATATCACTAAAACCTGGTAATGACGGAGAGTACAGAGATTCTTGGGCCAGAAGAATCCCGACCTACAAGGAAGTCTCAAAGGCGATGTGCCCTATACTGAAACCTGAATACAGAGAAAAGTCGTGTGTTGAGATTGGTCTTCTTCGTGCGCCAACACTTGCTATGGATATTGACTGTGCGGAAGACAAAGAGACTCTGGAGCTTTACTACACTGGTCAAAGTGCCAAACCATATATAACAGAATAAAGCTCGTTCTAATTATGAAGGTTTCACAGATAGAGCAGAAGTACTCAGATGATACACTGAACCTCTGTCTTGACACCGTAAATATAGGAAAACAGGCTTTAGTGTTTTGTAACACAAAACGCGGAGCAGAATCACAGGCAGAACGTGTGGCTGTGAAAATTCGCGATATTCATCCTGACGAAAAAGAGGTTCTTAACGAACTGTCTGAATCTGTTCTTTCGGCAGTCAGTAGTCCGACAAAACAGTGTAAACGTTTAGCCCTTTGCGTGAAACACGGTGTCGCTTTCCACCATGCGGGTCTTAACGCACAGCAGAGACAGATGGTTGAGATTGGATTTAGGGAAGGGACTCTGAAGATTATCTGTGCTACCCCAACACTTGCGATGGGAATGGACCTTCCTGCATATAGAAGTGTGATTCGAGACTTGAAAAGGTTCAGTTCAGGAACATCCTGGGGTATGGCCGATATCCCGGTACTGGAGTACGAACAGATGTCGGGCCGTGCTGGCCGTCCAGGGCAGGAAGATTCCGGTCAGGCGATTTGTATCGCGTCTAATGAGTCTGACCGTGAGCGTATCATTGAGAAGTATTTACTCGGGGAACCCGAGCAGATTCACAGCAAACTTGCTGTGGAGCCCGTTCTCAGGACATATGTTTTGTCATTGGTAGCTTCAGGCTATGTCCATGACAAGGAATCCTTGTACAGGTTTTTTGACGGAACATTTTACGCGTGGCAGTACGGCGACACGGAAAAACTCCACGCGATTCTTAACAAGATGATAGGCCTGCTTCAAGGATGGGGTTTCATCGAGAAAAACTCTATGGAGCAGGATGATTTTGTTGTTGCGATTGATGTTGTTTCGGGCAGTTTAGTCGCAACAAAACTTGGTGAGCGTGTCGCTCAGTTGTACCTTGACCCCTTAACTGCAAACCACCTGTTGGTTGAGTTGGAAACTAGCACTAAGCGAAAGATTCGTTTGCAGTCATTACCCTTGTTACACCTGATTAGCACAACCCTGGAAATTCGTCCTTTGTTCTCTATCAAGAAGGCAGAGTTTGATGAGGTTGATGAAGAGTTGGTGAAATGGGAAGGTGATCTAATTGTAAAACCACCTACGATTTACAGTTACGAGTACGAGGATTATCTCAGAGCTATGAAAACAGCCATTGTTTTCAATGAGTGGATAGAGGAGGCGGGTGAAGATATTATTCTTCAGAGATTTGGCGTCCGTCCGGGAGAACTACAGGCCAAGCGTTCCATTGCTGACTGGTTGCTATACTCACTGATTGAACTTGCGAAATTGAAAGGTTGGCAAACCATGATTGCTGAGTTCGAAAAACTCAGAGTAAGATTGGAGCATGGCGCCAAAGAAGAGTTGTTGACTTTACTTCGTTTGAGAAACATAGGTCGTGTTCGTGCGCGTAAACTGTACAGGAACGGTGTCCGTAATCTTGGCGACCTGAAAAAAGCAGAATACTCTAAGTTGGCTAAACTTCTTGGTCCCAAGTTAGCTGTGAATGTCAAAGAACAGGTCGGCCAAAAAGTCAGACCTGAAGATGTAAAAGTAAAAGAGAACAGGCGAAAAGGTCAAATTAATCTTAACGATTATTCTACAGAATAGATTTTTTGGTAAAGAATTGCTTATAAAGGGTTTTCAACGGTGTATTGAATACAGAGTTGGAGGGCAGTGATATGAGAGAAGAAAATTTAGAAATGGTTCTGTCAGATGTTTGTGCCAAGTGCAAGAAAGCAGGCAGGTTTTTCGAGGAGTGGTTCCTGGATTTCTTGTACAAGTCAGGCAAGTGTGAGCACTGCGGGTATGACAACCATGTGTTGATTAAGAAGGCTTAACGAAGATTGCCTCCTAATCTTTGAACCAGGTCCAGAATCTCTCCAGGGCTGTCCAGAATAGCATCCGCGCCTGCATCGATAAGGTCTGGAACTTCGTCAAAGCCCCAGGATACTCCTGCTACGTAAACGTTTTCGTAGCCGTTAAGTGTTTTCAGTGGTTTGTAAGTCTTGATTCCGCTTGCTGTATCTTCAAGTACAATAACTGACTTGGGATTTGCTCCGAGTTTCTGCATGGTGAGGAATCCTGTTAAGCTTCCAGGTTTGCCAAGAACTCTACTTATTCCTTCAGGAACATCTTTTCGCATCTCTTCAACTGACTTGTAGTCGCCGTTCTTTTTCCTCATGCTGTCTCCGGCCCACTCGATGATATCGTCATCCTCTGTGACTGTATCAAAACACTCCCATATTCCTGCTTCTGTCAATGAAGGGTAAATGTTGTCATGGCCCTTCGTTGTGTTGATTGCAAGACGTAGTCTTGTTGCTCTTTCTTTAGAAGGAGCGCCATTAACGAAGAGATTCTTGATGACGTCTGCAACATCGTCGTTGCCGACTTTACATGTGGGGGTGATTCTGTTTGCGTAGAATGCATTGAACGCAGCCCAAATGTCTGTTGAATGGGCTTCGAAATCGATTCCAAACTCCTCATAAATTCCAGGATAGCTTCCTGTTTTGTAACCGTGGTTGTATCTCTTTCTGAACTCTTCGTCATATAATGGGAACTCCGCATTTGGATTAAATTTGGTTGCCTGTGTTCCCAGCCACTCGTGTTGGTCTCCAAAAGTATCTAGGACAACCCCGTCCATATCGAAAATGACTCCTGCTAGAGGTCTCTCAAGGTAAAATCCAGAGGTAATAAGTTTCATTTGCCACCACCCCCACCTCTTTAGAGTGGATAAAAAGAGGTTGTTTATTAGGCTTTTGTCAAAACCTCGCAGCCATCCTTTATAATCAAGAAAGTGTTCTCCCATTGGCTGACGATTCCGCCAGATTTTTCGGGCAGGGGAGCATAACTGGTGAGAATTCCCGCACGTTTCAGCTCGGCAATGCCGAGTATTGCCCTGCCGCCAAGCTCTTTTGTGAGCCATCTTGTTGTGAAAGGCAGGCCTTGGTATTTTGTTATGAATTCAAGAACCTGTCTTGCGTGTGGACTCCTGACAGGCTTTAGGTCTACCTGGGAGAATATTGTAGGGTTGGGTGCGTTGTAAATCAGTCCTTCTCCAGTTGTTCCGAAAGGTTCTATTGCTATGACCATGCCCTCTTCCAGAGCGAATGTTTCGCCTGTTGGATAGTTTGGGACGCTGGGTTTGCTGTGTAGTGTAAATCTTGCGAGACCGTGACCAGACAGGTTACGAATTGGTTGAAACCCTTTTGCATGTAAAGTGTCCTGGACTGTCTGTCCAATTTCGTTTAATGTGACTCCTGGCTTGAGCATCTTTGTCACGTTGTCAAGCGCTTCTTTAGTGGCATTGGATAGTTCTTCGTACTCGCTGTTCAGCGAGACTGTGACTGCGTTATCGCCAACGTACCCGTTGGAATGGACCCCGACATCAAGTTTCACTAAATCGCCTTCTTGGTACACATAATCGTCCTGCTCTGTCGGGCAGTAGTGTGCGGCCACTTCGTTTACGCACGATTGTGCCGGGAATGCTGTTTCACAGCCCTGCTTGTGTATAAATTGCTCGACCTTGTCGAGAACTTCGCGCATACTGGCACCTGGTTTGATTAAAGATGCTCCGTAGTCTAAGGCCTGCCTCGCTACTTTGCCTGCCTTCTCGTAGTGCTCTATTGATTCAGGCGGTGCTATGCTCTCCATAAGAATTAAGGCTTGTTGATGATTTAAGAAAGTTGCTAAATTTCTTTAAAGTAAGAAGATGTGTTTGTTTTGCAGGGGAATTTTTTTCTAAGTTGGTATGTTACAGGTTTGTAGCCCATGTGTTCCCAGAAGGGTATGTTGACGCAGTCTGTGACAATTATTGTTTTCAGGCTAAGCTCCTGGCAGAGTCTTTCTCTAAATTCAACCAGTTCTTTTCCTATGCCTTGGCCCTGTAGTTCTTCATGGACCCAAAGTCCATCCATGTATGTTGTGCCATCCAAAGGGTCGGCCCAGTATGTGAATCCTATCTTGATGTTGCCCTCTTGATCTCTTATCAAGGGTGTTTTGAAATGAAGCTTTGGTATTGTTCTGTTAATTCTGAAACTCTGGACCATCCAATCTCCGGGATACTTATCGATTAGTTCTTCTGCAAACTCTTTAAGAAACTCGTTTAGTTCTTCGTCTGTAGGAAAGCTGGTTGTCATTGTAGTACCTTTTCGTAGTCGCCCATATGTTCTGGGTCCTCTAGACCTAAATAGTCACAATCTTGATTTATTCTTGTATAACCCATGTGTTCCCAGAATGAATGGTTGGTGCATGTTGAGATCACTATTTTTTCGATACCGAGTTTTTTACAGAACTCTTCTCTCAGTTCAACAAGCCTTCTTCCTATACCTTGGCCCTCCAGGTTTGTGGACACAAAGAGGTTTCCTGAGTATGAGACTCTTTTCTGTAAGTCTAGGTAGTGTGTGCACTCAACAAACTGTTTTTCATTATCTGTAGTGGGCAGGTTGGTTATGTCATGGTTGTGTAGAATGGGGTCGAGGAAGGGCGCTTCGACAAATAACCTTCCATCTCTGCTTTGGGTGACCTGCCAATTGCCTGGGATCTTTTCAACAAACTCACCTGCCATTTCTCTGAGTATGGTGG
Source organism: uncultured Methanosarcinales archaeon (assembly GCA_964589765.1). Taxonomy (GTDB): domain Archaea; phylum Nanobdellota; class Nanobdellia; order Woesearchaeales; family UBA525; genus UBA525. The sequence goes on along the minus strand of CAZPUM010000006.1, from coordinate 15,640 downwards.
TTAGTTGGTTTGCCATCCTAGTACACAATCGCTACGACGCAACGCTGTATTTGGCTGAATCGGATTCTGCCAGGGTCGCTTGTCGGTACGTTGTCCCCCTTGAACACATAGTAAGTTCCCATCTCATCCTTGCCTTCATAGACAATTCTGTGAATGATGGTTCCCTCTGCATAATCGCTCTTGTAACTGCAGATGTCTCCAACTTGGACTTCATCTTCAGTCTCAGGAACTATGTGAATCGCGTTTGCCCCCTTCATTATCACAGGCTCCATGCTGTGGGTGTCTGTGAAGGTTGCCCACTGTGTGTTTTCTATGTCAAGAATCACTTTGTCGTTAAAGACAGCAATCTGGGTTTCAGCGATTCTGTCAGAAGGACTTGGTCTTGCGGTTAGTTCTGTCTGGAAGGGATTGTAGGATTTTACCTCTTCGAAGAAGCCATGTTCGTATTGGCCGTCAGGGTATACTGCCCAGTCGGGGCTCTCTGCTCCTGCGCTCATCATCAGACCTATGGCTAGGCCTATTCCGAACACCAGCAGAATTCCGAACATTTTCAGTAATCTCATAGTTCCCCCAAACTATGTTTTCTCTTGATTACCTGATTTAAATATCTTTCTATTTGTAACTACTAAGTAGAAGTAACATTATTTGTTTTCTTTAGTGAAATTAATTAATTCCTTTAAAAAGGCCTCTTCAGAGTCTGTTGGTATAACAGCCCCTGCAGCCACTGCGTGGCCTCCTCCCTCGCCATCCACCTTTTCAGCAACGATTTTCATCATTTTGGCGAGGTCCCTGGGGCTCTCCAGAGCCCTTGAACTCACTTTGGTAGTCATCGTGCCGTCCTTGTTTTGAGCGAGGCAGACTACTATTTTTTCTTTACCAACCTCTCTGCCTCGGGTAATAACACTACATATTGTCCCTGCCAGGTCTGCAGGCACCTCCGTCCCTGCCTTAAGAATCAGCAATTCCCCGCAGTCCATTACGGAGTCTTCATCTGCCTGTCTGTACCACTCGTGTGCCTTGTGGATTGTCTGGCCGTACTCGTGCTGGATTTCTATTGCTAGTTTTGCCGAAGCGACATCCCCTAGAAGCATTTTCACTCCGAGACCTGGTTTTCCCAATCTGCCACATGCGTTAAGGACAGTTGCAGCTTCCCTCGTGTCTTGTAGAGGACCTTTGGGCATCGTAGGCAAAGTGTGGTGCTGAATAACAGGTTCTGGATGGTTCGACCTGGTGATTAACTCCTCAGAAAGAATCAGTTTTTCCTTTAAAGATAGAGAACTGTACCAACGCTCTTTGCCGTCAGCAAATGGAGGTATCCCTATGTTTTCAAGAAACACCTTGGCATCATATCTAGATTTTATTTCAGGAACCTTAAGGTCGTAGCTCTTCTGAAGTAGTTTGATCACTTTACGGGTGTTTTTTCCGAAAATTCTTGGTCCCTGCTCAGACTGGACAAGCTTGGTCTCAAGAGCAGCCTGGTAAATCTCATCGTTATAACCCTGGTAACCAGCAGTCTCCTGGTTGTCTCCTTGGATTCCAATTAATGCGATAGGCAGTAATGGCTCGAAAGTCTCCATGGTCTGTTCGGCAATCTTGAATGCCATTCCTGAAGTACAGATGTCCCGAGTGCCATCCAAACCACACAGGAATGGGTTGGCCAGGATGATATTCTCTGGTTCTGATTCCGCCTGATGGTGGTCAAGAACCAGTACTGGGCGTTCCTTGAACGCATTCTCAATCTGGTCCAGATGAGAACTCCCTGTGTCAACAAAGATAACAGGTCCTTCGGTCTTCCTTGCGAAAGACCTGATGGCAGGACTTGAAATCTGGCTGACAAAAAGAGCCTGAAACTCTTTGTCAAGGGACTTGAGAACCTGATGAAGTATTGCGCTGGCACAGATACCGTCTGCGTCAGCGTGGCAAATCATCGTCAAGCCATCATGCTCTCTGATAAACTCTGCCGCATACTCCAGCTGTTTCTCGAAATCCATTTACTCAACGTAAAGCTTGATTCTCTCAGGGTCGTACTTCCAATCCTTTGGTAGCCTTCCGTTTTTCTTGTAGAAGGTTATCAGCCGGTTGGCCTTACTCTCTGTCAGAATTAGTCCGCGCTTAGCAGTCATGTCCTGCTTGTTCTCTTCAAGATGTTTCTTGATGAAAACTACCTTTTTGATGAGTGCCATCAGGTCTTCAGGAATCTCAGCTAATTGCTCTTTCTCTTTGAGAATCTGAGTGATTGTTTTGCTAGTGGCCAGCTTGACGCTTGGTATCCCGAACTCGTCTCTGAGTGTCAGCCCAATCTGACTTGCTGTCAGGCCGTCCTTGGCATACTTTGCTATCAGAAGTTCTATCTCCTTAGGCTTGTGAGTAAGCCATGCTGGCTTCTTTGGATTGCTAGGTTTTGTTGAACTAGACTTTCCGTGCTTGTGGCTGTGCATCCTTGCCATATTTTGTTCCTCCAAGCAGAGTTAGAAACTAACCGCTTCCGATCCACGCGAGCTTTCACCTGCGAGTTCCTCCGCCTAGGAATTTGGATTTTATGACTATTTATAAAGCTATTCTTCGTAGTACGCTAC
>CAZPUM010000006.1:4620-13054 GCA_964589765.1 uncultured Methanosarcinales archaeon | reverse complement strand
TTGTTGAGCATCTTGATCCTGACCGCCACAAAATAAACTGAGGATAACCCTTTTTTCCTTTTTTTCTTTAGATATCCTTTTAAACTCCACCTGAGGAGCTTGGTTTGGTGGTATTTTGAGCAGTGATACTGATTACCTTCAGGTATTGGAAGCTATTGAACGTTTGCCATTTCCAATGGGTCAAAAACTGCTCACAGATGTTCTGACAGGGGAGTATGATAACGACACGGTCTCGAAATACAGGCTAGACAGAGACCAGCACTTCGGCTGTATGTCTGGTTATGATGACCGTGAAGTAAAACAGATTCTTTCCAGGCTTCAGATAAATGGTCTGATTACAAAAGCAGGTCTTCCAGGAAAGCCTTTCTTCAAGGTAATCAGGCTTACCCAGAAGGGTAAGGAAGAGTTACGAAACCCGACCTTGAACAACAAAAAGATGCGCGCCAAGTTTGAGTCTGACAATCCGACTGAAGAAGAGATTGTATTGTTTGGCGCGTTTGATTTCTTCCTGAAAAAATACAACCCAGTGCAAAAACACGCAATTGTCAGCAAGGCTGACAAACTACTCTGTGTTGCAGGAGCAGGTTCTGGGAAAACAACAGTTCTTACGAAAAGAATAGAGTTTCTGGTGCAGTTCTGCGGGGTTCCCAGAGAAAAAATCCTGGCGATAACATTCACGAGAAAAGCACGCCAGGAGATGCAACATCGTCTTGACGATGCCGTTCAGATTGAGACCTTCAACAGTTTCTGCGAAGGCATTCTTAAGAGGCATGGAGACAATCTTTATGGGAAACCTGTGAGAGTAATTCAATACAGAGACAGGGTCAGGTTACTCTACCATGCCTTGCGCAAACTTGACCTTGAGCCTGAACAGGCCATTGCCCGTTACTTTACTACAAGACAAAGAAAGGACAAGAACAAGGAGCAGTTGCTCAGGTTGTTCATGAACGATGTATACAGTATCTTGGATTACTACGCGAATAACGACGAGGAATTGAGGGATTTCAGTAACGGTGACTGGGACTCAAAGATGGTGTATAACATATGTGTAGCTATCCGTGAGGAGATGAAAGAGCTAGGTTTAAGAGATTACTCCGACCAGTTGAAAGATGCGTTGGAACTGTTTACAAAACACTCGCGGTTAATTCCTAAGTACGACCATGTTCTTGTTGATGAATACCAGGATGTTAACGCAATTCAGAAGCGTTTACTTGATGTTCTTAATCCGAAGAATCTGTTCGTTGTCGGTGACCCAAGACAGTCTATATTTGGTTGGCGAGGAAGCAAAGTTTCTTTTATTCTTGATTTCAATGAGCATTACAAAGGTGCGAAGACTGTTGTGTTAACAAAGAACTATCGTTCCAGTCAACAGATTGTCAAGCTGATGAACAAAGCAATCAAGCCTTTCAGAATGCCTGACATAGAAACGCACAATACCGCTGAGGGTCTGGTGAAATTACATAAGTTCCGTTCTGACTCTGAAGAAAAACAATTTGTTGTCGAGAAAATTCTTCAGAGCACAATTCCCAGAGAGGAGATTTTCGTTCTCGCAAGAACGAACAAACAACTATCGGAACTCTCTGAGATACTTGAGGCGAGAGGTATCAACCACATTTTGCGTTCTGACGAGACAAAACTGGTTGAAGCGGGTGTTGGCGAAGTAACTCTGGCAACGGTCCACGCAATCAAAGGTCTTGAGGCCAGATTGGTTTTTGTTATCTGTGCCAACTCGCAGAGTTATCCTTGTATCGCTTCCGACCATCCTGTTCTTGAACTTGTTAAACGAGAAGAGCACGACCGTGAAGAGGAAGAACTTCGTTTGTTTTATGTTGCTGTCAGTCGTGCGAAGGAGGAGTTACATATTTCCTATTCGGGGACGAACACCAAGTTCATAACAAACGAGATGAAGAAGATGCTTGGTGTTAGTCATGATGCTACCCTGACTCAATCTTACAAAACTCAGGGCGCTTCAGGTGATTTATTCAGACGCTTACGGGAGTGGCGAACAAATCTATCAAGGAAAACGGGTCTTCCCGCGTATATGATTTTGCCCGATGCTTCTCTTATGCACTTGGCCGAGATTCAACCCACGACCATGGCTGAGCTGTTTGAGGTCAAAGGAATTGGTCCTGCAAAGGCCCAAAAGTACGGCGAAGAACTGTTAACAGTTTTGAAGAACTGACTCATATCATATATCTATTCCGCAGTATTCATGCCAGTGAAAACAGAAGTCCTAGTCCGCCAAAGATTATCACGAAAACAAGCAAAATTGCGTAGAAAACTCCTACAACAACCTGCTACTAGGCTGTAACCATAGATTGCGAATGCCCTCTTCATGAAACTGTTTAAGCCATCCTTTGTAGCTGTGTGTATCTTTCTTTTTTGCCATAACATAAGGTATGTGAACCTGTTTTATTAACTTTTTCAGGAATGGTTATTAATCACAATGATTATTTGCTACTATGTCTTTGGACGAAGGGATTAGGAAAGAGGATATGAATTCTGAAACAACGTATCTTCTTTGTCCTGATAGGAGTTGTAAACTTTTTTGGGATGAAACCCGACCTTTCGCATGTGAATACAGATGCCCCAAAAAAGATGATTTAATCAAGATTATCCTGTGTTGGCATTGTAAAGAGCAGGTAGAATTACCTGGAGATCATTCGAAATTTTGTAGGGTTGACCACCTTTGCGCTGACGGTATGACTCCTTTCCTACTGCGTTCTGGCCAGATGTACCATTTAATCTACCAAAGGCCCGAATGATTTTCGTATTTTTTTTTTCTAGCAATATTATGAAAATATTATATACCCGTTTAAACGCTGATTATCGTGGAACAGTACTGGATGCCAAAAGAACTTGATTTTGACAATTTGAGATTCTGTCTGGATAATTACAATCCCTCTTTTCTTTTCATAAGGCTTGTTGGTTCGATGGGCGGAACGGTCAAGGTTAGAGAACAGCTGAAAGGAAGAGAACTTGATTTTGTCAAGAACGATTCAGGTCTTTACATGTTGGTGGATTCTAATGAGGTTTTTCACTTTCCACTAAGAGTTTATGATGAAGGATTCTCCGTTGCTTACGAAAGAATAGGTACATATGAAGACGGTTCTCCTAGAATGATATATTTGTCTACAGGTATTGACCCTGATGACCCTGAACTTCCAGAACCCAGAAAGACCACTCTAATAACAGATTTAGATGACCATCTGATGAAGATTGATTTCAAGGGTAAAATACCTTTAAAATTCCACTCTTGGTGGATGGAGCCCTACTGGAAGTACTGGACTGTTAAGGGGTGAAAATCACAGTCTTTTTACTGAGTCAATCCAGTTGAACATTGGGAATCTGAAGAATCGTTTGAAACTTTTCTCTAACTCTTCGGGGCCAATATTTTTATTCGTAAGTTTCAAAGCATACTTTTTGTTAATTTCACCCCAAGCTTTAGTCATTTCTTCTCTGTTTTTAGGTCCGTTCAAATTCTTTTTTTCAGCCAATCTGAAAAATGCGTGGTGTACTGTCAGCCAGAGTGAAATAATTCTTGCTCCTATGTAATTCTCTGGCTTCGCACCGATAATAGAAGGAATCACAAGCTTTGGCATAACGATATCCAGGTTATCAATATCACCTAGAACGAAGGCCATATTCCATGAAGTGTAAAGACTCGTCCAGTCCTGTGAGTACCGGATTTCCGGGAATAAGTTGTGTTTCTTTGTAATGTTCTTGTAGAGTTTGTCTTGTGCGAAACTTGGCAAGGCTTTTTTCTCAACAATTCTTGTTATTGGCGGTTTCAGCAGTATCTCTTCATTTAGAGTGTGAGCGCTGAAGGCGTTTTCTATGTAACACCTTTTGTACTCTGTAATTTCTGCTTCGTATATGTTCGCTCTTACAAGTGAGTTGATGTGTTCCAGTCCGTTTTTTGCCAGAGGAATTACTAGTTTGTATTCAACATAATTTATTTTTTTCTCGTTGTACAATCTCCTGGCTTCTTTGACTGGAACATGAGAGCCTGTGAATCCTCTCTGAATTCTGAAGTAAATCATTGCGGGGTCTACTGACAACGCTTTCACAGTTCCGAAGAAATTTTTCGTTATTCCTAAAGCGTTGAGGAATGTTCTTATTGGGTATTTCGTGTCGATACCAAATGGTGATTCGTGTTTTCTGTAATGGTCTTCTACTTCAACGAAGAAATCATGGTCGTTACACATTGCTACTGTTAATGCTTCAAGAACATATGTGACATGGACTGCATAGTTTACATGTTCGCTTTCTCGAAGCCAGCCATTCTTTATTGCGATTTCCAAGAACTCTACAATAGCAGGATGATCTGTTATGTTTTTTTGAACGCAGTCAATCAGAGGCTTGAGTTTCTGAGGTTTATTCAATGCATCTTCGAAAAACCTGTTCATGACCTTGTTTTCTGTTTTTAGGTCGTTGATTCTAAACTCCGCCATAACTTTACTGATTGTTTTGGGGTCTGTCGAAATATTATTACGGATGCCGAGTCTTGTGAATGCTTTCTTAACAATTGATTCAGAATCCTTTTTTCGTGTCATCAGTGTGTTTGAGTTGATTATATTTATTAGGTTTGTTCCACTGGACATCTGTCAGCAAGGTTTTTCTTTTGTTTTCTTTCTATTATTTCTATGCCGGCTTTGGACAACACTTATATAAAAGTAAGTCAAAACTTACTTAATATGGAGTATGCGATAGCAAAGGTGAGCTCTAAAGGACAGATAGTGATCCCCCGAGCTATGAGGTCAGATATTCATCAAGGTGATGAGTTTCTGGTTGTGAAAGAAGAGGGTCGCTTTGTTCTCAAGAACCTGAAAGATGTAGCTTCTGATTTGAAGGATGACCTTAAGTTTGCAGCACATGTTGAAAAAGCATGGCAGGACTATGAAGCTGGCAAGTTTAAGAGCATGTCAAAAGAAGACTTCTTGAAGGAACTCAAAAAATGGTGAACGTAGTTTTTAGCGAAAAGTTTGAGTTGAGAACTAGGAAGATAACTGATGCTTTATTGAAAACTAGAATCAAGAAACAGATTGCGAAAATTGTCAAATATCCTACTATTGGGAAACCAATGAGGTTCTCCAGGAAAAGAACTCGCGAGGTTTATGTTAAACCATACAGGCTTGCTTACTCATTTTTTGATGATACAGTAATATTTCTGGACATCTACCACAAGGATGAACAGTAGCCACTGGACAACCTCATATAAGGTTTAAGAAGGGATTTTTCTATTGGGTTGTTATGAAGTTCGTAGCGGATATGAAAAACCTCGGTCCAAAGTCAGCCTCTTGGTTATCCGCGGTAGATATTTGCCTGGAGGATGACCTGATTTCTATCGGACCTGTCGACGCGTACCTGCTTGTTAAGGCCCGCTACCCTGAAGCTAACCTCAACCTTCTGTGGGCTCTTTACGGAGCGGTTAACGACCGCGAATGGAACAGAATTTCTGACGAGGAAAAAGAGGATTTAAAGGAACAGCTTCGGAACCCTTAAAAATTCAGTAATTTTCGCTTTACTGACACGGTCGTGGTGTAGTGGTAGCATCGTAGCTTCCCAAGCTATTGGCTCGGGTTCAAATCCCGGCGGCCGTATAATCTCTATAGCAACTCTTTAAAGTTGAGAGGGGCTTCTAAAGGTCTATGAAGAAATCTTTGGTGGCACTTGCTTGTGTTGGTCTGCTTACTGGTTGCGTAGGCAACATCAAGATGGTAAACCGTGCAGTGCACGGCTATACAACTCGGGCACCTACTGAAAATGTTGTTTTGCCCGAGGGTCATACTCCGCAGGAACGTTTGTTCGTTCGGGATATTGGAAGTCCTCCTGCCCCGAACGAGATGTCGATTCTTATTTACAACGTTCAGCGCTTCGCGAAAACCGAGAAGGTTACTGAATCTGTAAACCGTTTGCTGGAAGAGCAAAATCCTGACGTTGCGCTCTTCCAGGAGATTCCACGCAACGCGTGGGAGTGGATTAATGCTGATGGTATGAATGTTGTTTTCGCTCCTTTCCATCAAATATTGAAAAAAGACTGGCCATACAAATTTGACGAGTACGGCCAAGCCACAATGTCTGAGTTTCCTCTTGAGGAGCCTGCTGTTTATTCCCTGCCAACGGTTAATGCTAAAGGGCTTGGCAAGAAGCACCTCATTCAGCGTATAGGTGTTTACACAGAACTACCTCTTGAGGATGGTAGGACACTTCGTTTGTTGAATGTTCACAACGAACCATTCGCTTGGGACAAGCGTAGAGCGAAACAGTTTGAATACGCTCTGTCTCTGTTTCCTGAAGAGGAAGGGTTTGTTGACGCTTACTGCGGCGATTTAAACGCTGCGGGAAATAGCGAGCGTGGTGTAGACATTATGGTTGAGGAAGGTTTTGAAGATGTTCGTGGGGATGGTCTTGACAGGTGTCTTTTCAGAGGTCACAAGAATGCTTCTTATGAAAAAATTGAAACAGAAGGTTCAGACCATAATGCGTTCATGTTTACAGTTAAGTACTAAATTCCGAAAGCGTCTGCCAGTTCTGAGAATCTCTTATATTCAGACAAGAAATGGTATCCCTTGTCTGTAATCTTGTACCGCTTCTTGCTTTTCTCTTTCACTTCTTCAAGCATTTCAGAATCGATAAGTTCCTGAGTGTAACGCTTCATCGCGTCGTGGGACAGGTTGGCCTTGTAGAGCATATGTGTTGGTTTGATGGAACCGCCGGCTTTTTGCGTGGCTGACAACATTGAGTGTATTATCTCTACTCTTCCACGCTTCATCTCATCACCTGTAACTGGCTTATTAGGATACATACGAATCCAACAAGTGCCACTAGGTGTCCGATAGCATAGTACATCTGCCCGAACAATGCGACGCTTAAAACAATCTCACCTATGAACAATAGTGTGAAACCTAGCGCCACGAACAGGGCAGGTGTTTTCTTTTTCTTTTTGTAAATCTCCCACTGCTTTACTATAATGAACAATAGGAGTATCGCTGTAAGAATGTAGAATCCGCTTGTTAGGTGGCCACTTAGAAGGAACCCGAATATTGTTAGTAAGAAAATCAGTATCTGTACAGAACTGTTGATGATTTTATGGTACAGTGCTATAAGGATTAGTAAGCCCGTCAGGAATAGTAGAGAGTGTGTGAACCAGCCTAGATTTGTGCCGATAATGACCTCTCTTAAGTTCCAGGCTAAGTTTGTCTCAAGCATATACCTGAAAAAGTTTCCGAATGCGAGAGCCAGGTAGCTTGCCGATAGGATAACAAACCCTATGCTCAGAAGCCTGTATTCTCTTTTGCCGAAGAACTTATAGGCCTTGTAGGATGAGACTGCTACCAGCAGAGTAACGACGAAAAAGATTGTGTCTGCTAAGGCATCAATCCCATAAAACCACTCAGGCCCCAGTCCCATTATGTAGCTTTGTCAGTAATCGTTTTTTAAGGTTTGTGTATTTCGTTTCTAGAGGACAGCTTCTGGGAGTATATAAACAGGGTCGTCTATGGTGGTTGTAGAGGTGGTTGAAAATGACGCAATCGATGTTTGAACAAGACCTGCACTACGGAGGCGAGCTCTTCACCGATGTTAGGAGAGAATTGATGATCCCGTGCCACGGGACACACCGGTTCTCTGACGTCAAGGGACCGCCTTTGTAACCTTCATTCGCACTTTATCTTTTTAGGCCCACCTGTCCCACGCTTCTAGGGGTTTGGGCCCCCCACACCTTTTTTCCGGTAGTTTTTTGGTTAAAATTTTAAACTGAAACTCGGTTATTTGTTGTTATGGAAGAGATGGTTACGATTCCTAAGAAGGAGTATGAAAGGTTGAAGAAGATTGAGGAAGACGAGCTTATTGCTAGTCTTGAGAGAAGTATGGATGACTTTGAGAAGGGCAGAGTTATTAGAGTTAGGTAGGCCTTTTTTTTCTTAATCGCTCAGTCAAGAAGTCTATTGTCTCTTTTTTATGTTTGAACGCTAGGACGAAAACCGCATTGTTGTATATGGTGAAGTAAAGTCTTCTTTCCTTTATTTTCTTCTCGAATAAGTATTTGTTTAACCTTTTTCCAGTCGGGTTGCTTAATGCGTCAATAGTTGCCCAGACCTTCATTCGCACTTTATCTTTTTAGGCCCACCTGTCCCACGCTTCTAGGGGTTTGGGCCCCCCACACCTTTTTTCCGGTAGTTTTTTGGTTAAAATTTTAAACTGAAACTCGGTTATTTGTTGTTATGGAAGAGATGGTTACGATTCCTCGTAAGGAGTATGAAAGGTTGAAGCGGCTTGATGTCGAATTTGATGTCGAGGAACAGATGGAAGAAGGTTTGAGAGCTGCAAAAAAGGGCATTTTGTATCATATGAAGGACGGAAAGATGGTTAGGCTTTAGATTTTGCAATGTCGTCATAGTCTTGTTTGTTTCTTATGATTTTGTCGATTATT
>CAZPUM010000006.1:0-4520 GCA_964589765.1 uncultured Methanosarcinales archaeon | reverse complement strand
CGCAGTCTTTTTCCCGAGCGAATGGATATATTATCCAGGATTTTCTCCAACACGAGTCTGTCAGAGCTATTTAGAACCAATCTGGCTACATTGTCAAGAACGATTATGTGCATGAGGAGTATTACTTAATTCCCTTTAGAATGCCTGTTTCTCTGTTTCCGGAGGGTTTTCCGTTAGTGTTAAAAATCGGTTTTGTTATCTGTTGTTTATGGTCGAAATGGTGACGATTCCTAAGAAGGAGTATGAGCGTTTGAAGCGGCTTGATGTCGAATTTGATGTAGAAGAATAATTAGAAGAAGGCTGCTAAAAAGGGGATTATCTATGAATTAGACGAGTCTGGTGAGTTTAAGTTGGTGAAGTAATTCTTAGTTTTTCTTTATTAGAAGTTTTTCAGATGCGTTTCTAAGTCTTTTGTGCTTGAACTCTGAGAACTCCAGTGTCTCATCTGACAACTCGGACAGAACTGCTGTACTTGATGCAAGATTAAGTACGCTCAATGCTTCCTCAACGGTTCTTGCTTTGGTCATAGTCATGTTGGTTACCTCTTTGTTTATAAATATCATCTTTTTAGTTGCTTATCCATTAGCTCTGCCCCGGTTTTGCTTAACAAATCTTTGCATTCGTTCCATATTTTTTTGACTAGGAAAGGGTTCTGTTCAATTTTTGCCTGTTTAATCTCTTCCATCTTTGAAATGAGCTCACTTTTGAGCTTGGATGTTCTTTTTATGTTGGCGTCCATTCGTGTTTCTTGTTCTTCCATGGCGGGTAGTAAAGATAGAGGGGATAGAGTCCTGATTTTTTCAGAAATGGCGCCACCTACAAATCGGTTGATGTTCCTTGTGTAAGATCCTTTCAATGTGATTCTTAGTTGTTGGTTCAGATTAAGAATTTGGTTTCTGAAAGACAGGGTCATCCTGTAGTAAAAGTTCATTGTTTCTTCAGTGATTTTCTGGATTTTTTCAATATCTTTAACAGATGCTTTTGAGAAATTGTATTCTAGGCCGGACATTTGATGGTATGCTTCTTCTTCAATTCGTTCCATCGCAGTAAGAATAATGTTCGTGTAGCTAATACGGAACCTTTGTGAGCTTTTCTGAAGAACCGTGTTGAAAATGAAAGGTATTAACGCGTTCTGCTTTTTCTTTCCCATATTGAATGCTATGATGCTCAATTCGCTTTCTGCGAAAGCTATGGTTTCTTTGGTATGTCCCATAGGTATTTGAATCAATTCATGAGGTCTGTCAAGAAACGTGTTTGTGTCATCAAAAGGAATAACTTTTCCTTTTTTGGGTCGAATATTTACTAGTGTGACGGAGATAGTTTCAAACATTAGCAAAAGACTTATTTTTCTAATCTGGATTAGTGTTTCTTTCATGGCAGAAATAATGTTATTTTCGGCTTCTTGTGGGGATTTGGAAACTGTGGCGTTGGCCAATAATCCAAGTGTTCTTGTATCAAGAAGGTTGACTCCATCAATATCTCCGGTTTGTAAGTCTCCAAGAACGCTCTGTAATAGAAGAAATGCTTTATCGCTGCCACCTCCAAAATTATTGTTACTTTGAGTTATAAACCTGGCAACAAGTCCGGATAATTTACTTTCAATTTGAATGTTGTCTTTTTCAAGTTCTAATAGTTCAATTTGTCTGTTCTTAATGTGTTCACTAACGCTTTGAACTTTTTCGATAGTCTCCTCATATTCGTTGTGAGGAACTCCATATATGTCCAGAGTGTATAAACCTGTTTCGAAACCAGGGGTTGGATTCAATTCAAAACCATTTTCTGTAGCAACGGATCGAATTTCGTCAAGTGGAATCTCTCTAGGTATTACTACAAACTTTCTAATGTCTAGTGTGTCAATGAACTCCTCACCGACCATAATATTAGTATTCACTTGTCCGTTAAAACATTTATGAACGTCTGTCCAGTGCTTCTCTCCAGAACCTATTTAAATAGAATTTTCTGCTTGTTATTGTGAATTGGCGTGCTAAGTGGTACAAGGTAATATTCAGCTCAGATACAGATGCCGGGAAAGATTTCGATATTTTTCTGTTCGTGATGATTCTGCTTTCTGTAGTTGGGATTGTAGTTAAGAGTCTGCCTGCTGTGGCTGGAACTGTCTTTGAAGTTTATCTGTACCAGGCAGAATGGTTCTTTACTGTATTATTTACGATTGAGTATGTTGTCAGGATTCTTGTTAACCCCAAACCTTTGCGATATGTGTTTTCATTCTTTGGGGTTGTTGACTTGATTTCATTTTTACCTACATATCTGATAGCTGTCTATCCTGCCATCGGTGTTTTGAAAGCGATTCGAGTGTTACGATTGTTGAGGATTTTTCACGTCATGCACTTGAACAAGTACATATTTGAGGCAAACATTTTGTTTAGAGCTTTGCGACAGTCGAAACAGCGGATTTTTGTTTTTGTTCTCGCTGTGTTATCTGTCGCGATGGTGGCTGGTGCAATTATGTATGCCGTTGAAGGTCCTACTTATGGTTTCGATTCAATATTACACGGGATGTATTGGGCTATTGTGACTTTGACTACGGTTGGTTACGGTGACCTGGCTCCAGTGACTGCTTTAGGTCGAGTTGTTGCCACATTTTTGATGTTACTTGGTTATGGTTTGATAGCTGTGCCAACAGGTGTTTTTTCTGTTGAGTTGGCCAAGATGTCGCTGTCGCACACGCACAAGAAGTGCTCGCATTGCGGTGCTACAGGTCATTCCGCTAGCGCTAAATACTGCCATGAGTGTGGGGGGAAGGTGTAGGTTATTGTCGTAACTTTTTTATTTATCGTAATGTTTCTGTCATTATGGGGTTTATGGACTTTGTTACGGACTGGGCTAAAGTCCTTGGTATGGTTATGGCTTTCTTGGCGATTCCTGCTGCGATTCTGGGCGTTTTAGCAGCTTTTGGTTTTGAATTCAGTGTTGCACTTGTCTGGACGGCTTATGTTGCAGGTATCATTTATGCGGTATCAGGTTTAATATTAGGACACATATACTCAGTTAGAACCCTTGTGCGAAAAGAGCTAAAAGTTTTTATGAATGAGTCTAAACGTGGTGGTAAAAAATGATTCTGCAAAAAAAAGGCCAATCCTTCCAGTTTATTGCAAGGTATCCTAGCGCCATGCTAATTGCTGGAGGTATTTTGTTCTTGCTTTTGGGGGATAAAACATTAGGGTTTGTTTTGATACTTCTTGGTATTGGTTTACACATATTGTGGTTGGGAAGATAATGTTTTCAAAGAATGGGGTTTCTACTTGTTAATAGCAGAGTCATCAAAACTTCCTAAATCAGGATTCAGTAACGGCAATAGAGGGTAGATGTGCTTGGCTGACTTGTTGATAGGGGCCATTCCTGACGGGGGTCTGGCGAACTGGCCTGCGAATTTGGAAAGGGAACTTCTGAGTAATAAAACACTGATTAGGTGAGAGATTGTTCTAAGGGTATTGGGGCGGCCATAGTCATCTTTGATATTGTGACCTAAAGTTGTGACTTTCGCATCTTCATTAAGTCCGAGAATTTCTAAATGGTGAAGGAATGCTTCTGTTGGGAGCCCTCCTATTTCTGGAATCCTTTTTGTTAATCTATCAATTACTTCTCTGTCTGGTTTGTATCTTACTAATTGACCGTTAATTTCGTGGTCCATCATGTATGCGCATCTGAATAATAACATGCTTATAACCTCAAGTCCGAAAAGGTCATCGTGCATAAGTTTCTCAATGGCTTCGAAAAATTCTTGAAATGTTAAGTTTTTTCCGAAAGGTTTACCCTCTTTTAGTACAAGTGGGAGCATATCGTTGATATTGTTACCTCGCACCCCTGTTTTGTAGTGCTTTACTCCTTGATAATCAGGTGCGGCTTCTTTTCCAGGTTTTGCAACGCCGATTTCAAAACCCCTGATATTGTATATAATCGTGACCTTTCTGTTTTCTTGGTCTGGACCACTTGGAAGTCCTACAGCTTCTTTTAGGGCCAACTCTCTTTTCATTAATGCTCTGGCATTGAGCTTGTCTACGGGCATGGCTAGTTTCTTGTTGTACCATTTTAGCTCATCTTCAGAAATGCCCCATTCTTTGTACTGAGACTTAATGTTCTCAGGTATGTTCATACAATTGCATATGTGCTCTTGTTTATAAGCGCACCGGACATATTCGAGAAGGTTTTATAAATAGTCTGGGCCCATATTTTTTTGGGTGTTGTGAATGGTCAGAAAGAAACCTTTCAAAGTCAATTCGATTGAGGTTGGAGACTGTCTTAAAGGAATGAAAACAATGCCTGATGAGTCTGTTGACCTTATTATTACGGATCCTCCATTTAATATCGGTAAGAAGTACAATAGTCCGTACAAGGACAGGATGAAGAAGGAGGAGTATCTAAAGTGGTGTAAGGCGTGGCTCAAGGAGTGTATAAGAATTTTGAAACCCAAGGGTGCACTTTACCTGTTCAATTACCCTGAGAATAATGCTTACCTGGTACCTTTCCTTGATGAACATCTGTTTTTCAAAAGATGGATG
>CAZPUM010000005.1:0-55627 GCA_964589765.1 uncultured Methanosarcinales archaeon | reverse complement strand
TTCTCCAAAAAGTCATACTCTTTTGATGTGGGAACGAAATTGAAATCCCCACCAATTATGATGTTCTCTGTTAAGTCTTTTATTGCGCTCTTAATCTGCTTTAACCTGACATTGGAGTCAGAGGTTTTGTGTCCGTGAAACAGATGGACATTAACAACATTAACTTTTTTGTTCTCAATTTTCATTTCTGAAACTAAAACTCCTTTTCTGGCAATCTTCTCTGTATTTCCGAAAATAAGAGGTTGGGGTGATTTTTTCATGATGTGCTTATCTATGGGAAACTTACTTAGAGTAACTAAACCTCCTCTTACGAATCTAAGAAGATGGTGTCCTCCGATGGCATGATATTTGTAATCTAAATTTTCTTTCAGATAGTTAAAGTCATTAAGAGAAAGAACCTCTTGTAAAAGAACTATGTCCGGATCGATTTTTTTTATCTCTTTAGCAATCTTTTCCATTCTCTGTTTTCTTTGAACAGACCAGATTGGGATGCCCCAGCAGTTCAACGTCAACACTTTAATCTGCATAAGTGTCAGGTTTTTATTATTTTTATATAGGTATGGATTTATTCTGTTCAGGATATATTGAGACTTTTCATCTTATTACCACCAGAATTGGCAGTAATAAACAACCCATGGCTTGAACTCTTGCTGTTTTCAAGGCAGCGGGCAACAGACCTAAGGCTGTGGATGTTAGAAGAACAATCAAACCCAGCCATCCTGTTCTAAACGCAACGATTCCAACAACAAAAACAATGACTCCAATACAGGTCTGTTTGTAAGGAATTTTTGGTAATATTTTCGCGGCACTCTTTCCAAGAAGTAGGGTTAGTAAAGATGCGCCTCCTGTCGCAATTAGCATAACTCCTGCTAGAATCCATGCCTCTTTTAGACCAACTCTTACAAGTTCCACGGCAACTGCCATTGCACCGTTCCTGGCTTTCTCAATTGATAGCCAGGCTGCCAAAGACAGGACAAAACCAGCACTGCCAAGACTTCCCAAAAGGACCATGAAACCGTGGTCTCCCATCTTGCTACCTCGTGAAACAACCGCGGCGGCAAGAGCTGTGCTAATCCCAGGAAGTAATGCTGTGAGAAAAGCACCTATGCCTCCGCGGACGGTTCCCGAAACAGCTTTTCCCCAATCTGCTTGGGTCTCATCAATCTCCTTCTGTTTTGGTATTGTGTTCTCCTCGTTTATGCTGTAAAGTAATGTTGCGATTCCAAACAGTCCTGACAGCATGGGGAGTAATGGCTCATCTAGTGGAATTCTGAAAACTAATAGGCCAAGAAAACCAGTCAATAGAAAGACTATTCCTGCGAGAAAGGGTTTGTTATCTTTCAGAACTGAAAATATTACAAGACCCAGAATAATCCAAAATACAAACTTTGAAGCGGTCTCGGAAATCAAGGATAACAGCCACATAGATGGAATAAATAAAAGCAACACGAAAAGTGTTCCTAATAATCCGCCAATAACCGTAAGTTTTACGGCCATCATTCCGTTGCCTTGTAACAAATATCTGTGTCCCGGAAGAACTCCGAGTGCTGTCGAATCATCTGGTGCTCCCAGGAATATGGCCGGAATCATGTCGATAAAGTTGTGCGTTATAGACATTGAGATTATCAACACAGCAATGTTCAGAAGAGAAGTGTGCTCTGCCAAGACAGGGGAAAGAGTCAACAATATCGCTGCTACAAGATTGATATGGACGCCAGGGATTAAGCCTGTAAAAACCCCTGCCATGACGCCGATAAGTATTGAAAGTAGCAGATACGAATTCATGTAACCATTTTCTGGTTGAGATTGATATGTGTGTGGCTTAATATGTCAGAAGATTTTCAGATGGCGTTTTTTCTTTTTAGGTTTGTTTTTGAAAATCAGATATAGGCCCGCAACTATTAGTATTGCAACTAATGTTATTAACCAAGGGAATTTTCCCCCTTCTTCAGGAGAAATATAAATGAAATCGGTATCAGTGATTTCCATATCAAATTCTTCCCAGTAGGGGTTTTCATCAAAATTTTGTGCTTCGGGAATATCCTCTTCAATATCGCTGATTCCGAAGTCATGTTCGATATAATATCCTTGTTCAATAATTTCGGGCATGGCCTCGTAAAAATCAGTGCTGTAGAAAGATAATGGGGTTCCTGTTACTCCTTCTGGTGTGACAGTAATCCTTGAGGTATAAACTTCGCCAGGAACATGAACGTAAACAAGACCGTCTTTATTCTCAGTTAAAGTCTCATAATTCCATTGTGTTTTTTGTGTAAATTCAACTTTGACTTTGTAAGTAGGATAATTATTGTCAACCTTTATGAAATGTCCTGGTGTTTTCCCAGCATTTGTTCGGGTGGGTCTCATCTTGTCTGCCGCAGGACCTACAGTTTCTCCAGTTTGCCATGAAATGTTTTTGGCGTAATCGATAAAGTACTCACCTCTATTGTATGCACGGTTATTGTTAGCATCCCTGTATGGTTCGTTAGCGGTCCAGTTGCCATCCCCTGCATCGGTTTCGACATAGAATCCGTGTTTTATGAATATCTCATCAATCTCGGTTTTAAATCCGGGAAACTTTTCAACGAATGCTTTGTGAACTTCGGTGAAATCTTTTCTGTAAGGTCTCAATGTGTTGAATATCTGGTTGAGTGTTAAATCAACTTTGTCATCATTTTTTGGGTCGTATAAGTCCCATAAAACTCCTGCGACTGCGAACTCTTCATCATACCCCCTATTCACATAAGGAGTGTAATCGACTTCCAAACTTCCGAACCCTGCATAAACTTCAGGATGTGATTTGTTCATTACATCTGCCAAAACCATGGACATGAATTCAGCATACCCTTCAACATAACTGTCACTTGTCGAAGGGTTTGTGAAACCGTCGTGGTTCACTGATGAAACGCTTGAGCCTGGAACTGTTGGCCATTTTCTGTACATTGAGAACATTGCGTGGTGATTAAACTCGTGCCACTCACGATTCATTGGTTTGTCGCTTGAGGTGATTGCACTATCGCTTCTGGAAATAACAATATCTGAGTTTTCAGGAGAATAATATGTGTTGTCCCCTGATGTAAACGCGTAAACGTCTACAGGAAGTTTGTAGTCGATGTTAACTTTCAGATTTATTCTATAGAAGTCAATCACTTCTACCATGTGCTTGTACATTGTTGCTAGGTGATATGCAAATCTAGGATTTAGGCTTCCGTCGTACTGCGCGGTTGTAAGTCCTCTTTTAATCTCAAAGTCCTGTCTCAAATCTTCAGGACCTCTGAATTGGATTTTCTTCATGAACCAAACAGGCTCTCTATTGTAAATAATTCTTGAATAGATCTTTGTAAAATTCTGTGGGTCATGATATTCTAATTTTACATATAGTTTGCCTGTAGCACAGGCATCTGTAACTGAAAGCTTGGGGGGCAATAGTATTCGGTAATTACCGTTTGAGTCCGTGGTATTGACATACTCTTTTGTTCCACAAATAAAATTAATTTTCGCATATTTTATGGGGTCGCCTTCAGAGTCGTAGATTTTACCTGTTAAAGCAAGGCGGTTAGGTATCGGAATTGATATTCTGGCGGCTTTGATATCGCGAAGCTCGTATCTTGTTACTACATTTTCAAAATAGTTCTCGGCACAGGCATCTGCATCATCCGCTTTCAAACACTGGCCTGAGGTTTTTAGATATCCTATTGCTTTATCTTGATGTCTGAGTCCGCCTGATGCCATGTATGCTAAAGTATATGTCTCTCCAATTCCCCCAGTCTTCCAAACTCTATTAACCCCAGGGATTTTTCGTAGGAACGATATCCATGCAAATTTTGCGTTTGCTGATTTAACAGCATATTTTTCTGCAGTACTGTCTGCGTAATTGTTATATGCGCAGGTGGCAACTGCTATGTATGTGTCTGCATCGTTTCTGTTTGCGCCAAAACAATCTTCTACTCTATCCCATTTGTCTTCAGGTGGGTCTGCCTTTTCTGAGGCTGCCGCGTCTGCGCATAAAACTGTACAGTCTATTTCCAGTTCCATAGATGAATCTGCAAAAACTGTACTTGATAATGCAGAAAAGCATAGAAGTAAGATTATTAAAAAAATCTGCTTCGGTCCCCCCATATTGGGATTTTGAATGTTGGGTTTAAATATTTTTTTGAGTAATTAGTTTCATTAACGGTACTGCCAACAGAGCACCCACTAAGTTAGAGACGATATCGATAGCAGTGTTCTCGTAGCCACCAACATTGTTGTCAAAGAAAATGGTGGTTCCAAACTCCACTATTTCATTAAGGCCACCAATACCTGTTGCAGCCATAACTGTGATGAACGCAAGAATTCCGAATCCTGTTTTCTTTGAATACTTTGTGACTATGCTCCAAACCAAGAGCGCAATAACCAAGTAACAAAAAGTGTGAATAACCTGGTCGTATTTCAAAATCAGATATGGCTCTCCAACTATTGGTAATAAAATCACGTTGTAAAGAACCTTGTCACCAATCCACAACATCCCCCCAAGGATGTGGCTTACAATCCATATGTCAAAACCCCAAAGAACCCACTTGTTGTAATTGACTTTTTTGTCTGTCAAATGAATCATGCCTAGAAGAACTGCGGTAACGCCTGCATATATGACAAACTCATAGTTGCCCTGTATAAGTGCAAATATTACGAAAACTGCAACGATGATGTATCCTACAATAAAAGGGGGTCTCATAATCTTTTTTTGTTTGTCTTGGTTTTTATTAGTTCCGTAATCTTTTTGAATTAGGTTCGAATTGTTTTTCCATGGTAAAGATTCTTTACAGTGTCAATGGGCATGGAAGAGGTCACAGCTCCAGAAGCGAGGTTGTTATTGAGCACCTTAAAGACCAAGGGCATGATGTCAGGATTGTTGCATCAGATAAGGCAACTGAGTACCTTGGTAGAAGGTGGGAAATTATTGATATTTTTGGGTTGGCTTTTGCCTACAAAGAAGGGGCCGTTGATGTTAAATCCACACTTCATAAAAATGTTAAAGGTGTTTTAAAGAAGGGTGCTGATTCTTACAGGGATTTACATCGTGTTGTCAAAAAGTTCCAGCCCGATTTGATTATTTCGGATTTTGAACCCTTTGTTCCTAGGGCTGCTAAAAATATTCCTTGTGTGAGTATAGACCATCAGGGGGTTTTGACAAAAGAGAATGTTGAGTTTCCTGCAGGGTGGGTCAAGGACTACTTGGTTGCAAGATGTGGTGCTTTGGCCATGACTCCTAAAGCGAGTCACTATGTTGTTACAAGTTTCTTTCATGCGCCTCCTTTGGATGATGCTAAAGGAGAGGTGGTTCAAGTAGGTCCTATTCTTAGGTCTGAAGTTCTTGAACAAAAACCAAAGTATGAAGGGCATCTTCTGCTTTATGTGACCACTCCTGAAAGTGGTCAGTTGATAGATTTACTAAAAGATGCGGGTGTGCCTGTCATCGCGTACGGGTTTAACAGGGAGTCTGTTGAAAAAAATATTACTTTCAAAAAACCAAGTGTTAAAGGGTTTCTTGCAGATTTATCTTCTTCTTCTGGAGTAATAGCGAACGGGGGGTATACTCTGATTAGTGAAGCGATTTTCTTAGGAAAACCTGTTTATGCTTTTCCTCTTGTCAATCAGTTCGAACAGATGTTGAATGCGTACTATCTGCAAAGAATGGGTTTGGGTATGTTCGATAAGGTTCCTGACAAGAAAAGGCTTCAGGAGTACATTGACAACCTCCCAAAGTTCCAAAAAGAGGCAAAAAAACATGCGGGAAATTGTGGTAATGAGGATGTTTTTTCAAAACTCGCCGAGATTTTAGAGCATTAAATCCAATCCCATTTTCTGAAGAGGTATAGTAGAAGAAATAATCCTAAAATCATTACCGCGCTGATTATTGCGAACGCGTGTTGGTGATGCGCAAAGGGCACTTCAACATTCATTCCGTACAACCCTGTCACGAATGTTGGAACCATAATCAGAAGCGCGAAAGCGGTCAGACGTTTTACGGTTGTGTTCAGTCTGTCGGTTGAACGTATTGTTTGTAAGTCTATAACGTTCATTATTAAATCGCGCTGAATCTTTTCTGTGTCAATGATTTGTAGCTTGTCAATGTAAAGCTCGTTAAATGCCAGTCTGTCGTTCTGTTTGAACGATTTGTGGTGGCATTTCTTTAGTTGATTGAGAACTTCAAGGTTGGCGATAAGTGCCTGGTTGAAATATGCGCTTGTTAAGTTTGCATCGTAAAGACTTCTAAGGTCTTCCTTTGTCACATGGGTTGTTCTGAGAGCGTGTAGGTTTCTGCCAATTCTTTCAATTCTGTTTAGGAACTCATCATTAATCTCGTCAAGGACGTGGAACAGAAACTGGCCCTGGGAGCGAAAGATGAATTTACTTCTGTTTGCTTTACATTTGTTCTCAATTTTAGTCAGAACTTTGTTGGTCTCTTCTTCAATTGTTATAACCAGGTTTCTTGATATGTAAAAGTAAATCTCTTTGGTTGTAAGGCCGTCCTCTTTTGTGTAAAAAGGTGCGTCATAAATCAATTCGATGTATCTCTTTTTGAAAAGGCGGGGCCTTTCCTCCTCTTCCATAGACTCCCTAAGCTCTTCAATTGGGATGTTGCTGATGCTAATTAGTTTTTTAAGGTCTTCTTCAGTTGGGGCAATAGCTCTAATCCAGATTGTACCCTTCCTGTCGATATCTTCAAAATTAATCTCTTTGATGTTGCTATTAACAAGCTTATAGATATTCATAAATGCAAAAATCGGCTTTGATTTATAAGTGCTCCTTTATGTGTCCCGTCAAGTTAATATAGAAGAGTAATTCACGTTTAAACATGTTTGGTGGTGTTTATACTGGAACTGATGTGGGTGTTCTGTTAGCTTTGGGCATAGTTATTCTCGGATTGATTGTTACGAACATAGTGGCTGGGCTACTTTCAAGGATTAATGCTTGGTTAAAGATATTTAGTCAGAAATGGATGCAAAAGGCACTCAGAACTTTTCGAAGTGTTGTCTTTGTTTTTTTGCTTGTATGGGCGCTTTACTATCTTGACCCTTTCTTTGTTATTGTGCTCTGGACTAGAGTTCTTCAATATCTGCCGTCTATTCTGGCCATGTTAATCTTGTGGCTTCTTGGTTACATTATTCTGACTCTGTTGTTCTACTTTGTGAACAAAGTTTTCCTAAGGTACATAGATGACTATCTTGAGGACCTTGACATTTCTGAGAATGCAGTAAAGATGGTTATAGGAGCTTTCAAGTGGATAGTATTCCTTATCTATGCAACACTTACACTAAATGTTATTGACGCCAGTTTAGTTGTCGCGAATGTTATAGTAACAGGAGTGGTTCTGGCGGTTGTGATTTTGGGCATGTTCTTTGTAGGGTTCAGCTTCAAAGAGAGGGTTGCCAATTTTCTGCTGATGCCTTATGTCAGGTCAGTTCTGCTTAAACCTGGTCAGAAAGTTAAGTTCGACGGACAACAAGGAGAGGTTGTTGAAATTAACAGGCACGGTGTTGTTCTAGGCAATAAGAAAAAAATGAAAATTCTGATACCTCACACCGTGGTAATCAAGGAGAAACTTGAGCTTTCAGTTCCAAGGGAGGACCTTGGTCATCTTGAAGAACTTGTTAAGAACTATGTTGTACAGTTGCCTTCACACTGTGGTCCTGCGTCTGTATCTATGATGCTCAATTTCTTTGGGTACAAAGTTTCGCAGGAGAAGTTGGCTAAGTTATCAGGTCTTACTATTCGCCCAAAGAATGAGAGGCACAACTTCAAAAAGAATTATGGAACTGATCCCCCTGGTCTGATTAAGGCGGTTGAAAAGGTTACCAAGAAAAATGTTAAGGGGGCCTATGTGAAGTATGCCGACATCCAGAGTTTAACTGAAGAACTTAAAGCGTGGCTTTCAGAAGGGGCGCTTGTTCTTCTGTGGTACAAACGTCCGATTCTTTTCCCGATGCGAAAGTCTCAGGCAGGACATTTTGTTCTGGCGGTGGGAATGGAGGGAAAAAACATACTTGTGATGGACTCAAGCATTCACACGCCAGGTGTTTTTCTGATTGATTCAGAATTGATGGAGAATGCCATGGCAGAGTTTGAGAAGCAAAGAGGGTATATTGTCTTTGCTAAGCGAGGAACTCCTGCCTTTTGGAGAATTGAAAACGACCTTGTTTTCGGTGATGTTTCACTTTACGAAGATTTGAGTAAGACTGTTGAAAAAGAGCTCATGAAAGTTTTGAGGCAGACAACAGGTATTAGTTCATTCAAGTCTCCTGTCATCAGGCTTTTCTTTGATTCAACATCAAAAGTAAAGCAACTATGGGTTCCTCCAAGTTTAAGGAAGCGCTAAACTCTTTTTTGAATGGCTGAAAGAATCTCTTTTGAAGTATCAGGAATCATACCTATGCCTGAGCCGTTAAGTTCCAGAACATAATCCCCTCTGAAATCAACAGAGCCAACGACCATTCCTGTGGTTTTCATTACATACTCAGCGATTTTTCTTTGGTGTTCTGAAACAGGTTCATATGAGTGTCCTACAGTTTTTTCTCTTGCGGGTTCGCCTTCTACATGTTTGTTTCTTGCAAAAAGTATTTGGCCATCAATGAAAGTGACCCTCGTCTCTTTTTCTGCAGGAACAAAAGTCTCAAAGATGTAGTTTTCTCCCTCGCCGATTTTGTCAATATCGTCTTCAGTAGCTATGTACTCAACCCCTTTCCCAAAAAATCCCATTGATGGTTTGGCTATTAAGGGCGTGCCTTTTGCAACATGTCTTTTTATTTCATCGGCGCTTTCAAATCTAATCTCTGGTATGAAAGGCAGGTCTAGTGTGCGCATGATTTTCTTGTTTGAGTATCTTATCGAGTGCGAAGGGTTTACCACAGCTTTTCCCATTCTTTCATAAGTCTCAAGTGCTTCAATAAGTTTATCGCATTCTGAATCTGTGTATCCATAACTGCGCACCAAAACCGCTTCTGAATCTTCAGGTTTTTCTTCGGTAGTTGAAAGAATGCCTCCATCTAACCGAAAAACTTCAGAAAACTTCGGGCCTTCTTCAGTGTTAAAAATCATTTGTGGATGAGTAACGGTGAGGTCATGACCTAAGGCTTCTATTGTATTCATCAGTTTGAAACTTGATTCATAAAGTCTGTCTCGCGCATTAGAAAAATCATCATTGATAACGATTGTTAATTTCATAAAACACCTCAAATATTTACTGCGTAATCATCAGTTGATGCTCTTGCGTAATCATTAATGAGCGATGATGCGACCTGCAGTCTTCTTAGGCCTCTATGGTCATAATTTGGAGTTGCGTTGTTCTCTATAATCACAGGCCCTCTTTCGCTGAAAGCTAAATCAACTGTGTTAAAAACAGCCCCTATTGACTCTGTTGCTTTCAGCGCCATCTCCACTGCATCAGTGGGAGGAATAAAGTCCTCTACAAACTGTGAACCTTTGCTGATACTGGCAAGCCAAGGTTTTTCTTCAGGGGTTTCAGAAATCAGGGTTCTGCCATAAGCGAATGCGAATTTACCATCAACAACAGCTATCCTGCAATCGTGATTGGCCATTGAAGGCACAAATTCCTGAACTATAAATCCGCCGTAATAATTTTCTTCTTCAGCTCTCTTGTAAAAAGTAGCTATTGCGTTCTCAAGTGCCATAGGGTTGTCTGCCTTTGCTATGTCTTTCCCACGTCCTCCCATGTCCCTCTTGACAATTACGGGGTAGAGGAAGTTTTCAGCAAACTCTAATGCTTCACTGATGGGTGCGTCTCTGAGTTTCATGGTTGCGGGAGTAACAACCCCTGCTCGGGTCATGACATCTGCCGCATGAGCTTTGCTGTAATCTGCAAGTGTGGTGCTGTAACTGTTAATGCACTTAACTCCGTGGGTCTCGGCAGAAGCAAGAAGCTCTAGTGTTACCAAGTTATCCCTGGAGTTTCTGTTAGCAACGCTCGCATACACTCTGTTCAAAACTAAATCCTGTGCTGTTAGTTCTGCGGGAGTTGTACTTGCAATATCTGCAAAGGTTACTATGTTGCCTAGTGCTGTGAGCATATCGGCCATTGTTTTTTCGGCCCATTCCAAATCTTGGTGTAGAATTGCGATTTTCATGTTGTCTTAACACAGTTATTAGGATCAAACCCTAGAATCTGAGGGTATCCTTCGGGGAAATCGGGTTTTGTTGTCAATGATGTTACTACAGGACTCTTTGAGCCAAGTGTGATTTTGGTTAGTACTGTGGGATGTCCAACAATGCAGGCCACCTCTATTGCTGTTGATGCTATCTCATCAGGATAGTTGGTGGCGACCTCCTTGATTCTGCCTTGACTTTCTGAATATAGTGGAACGCTTCTGATACAGTAACGTATAGTTCCATTAACAACAAGTACCTCGTAATGGGCGCGCTCCTTTCTTGTTGGGTCAATCCTGATTCCTGCTTTTTCCAGAGCGAGTTGAATACTTTTCATATTTGCCTCCAATTTTCTATACTCTGAACATCGATAGGAATGCCGAGTGATGTTTTCACTGCAATTGTGGCTAGAACTCTGGCAGGGTCTACCCAAATGAATTCTTCATCTTGCTCAAGAACCAAAGGGATTTCAGTACATCCCGCAATGATAATCTCAGCCCCTTTGGTAATCAGGTCTTGTACTGCGTCAAGAAGAAGTTTTCTTGGCGTATCGAACCTTCCTGCTTTTATTCCCTCAGGACCGTAAATCGCTTCCATAACTAGTGCTTCCTGAGCGCGAGGGTCTAGAACCACCACGTTGATTCCTTTTTTTCTAAATGCGGTTGTGTAAAGTCCACTCTCTATGGTTCCCGTTGTTGCAAGTAGCCCTACAGTACTGATTTCGGGTCTGTTTCTGACCACCTGCTCAACAGTTTCCGAAATCATATCGAGAACGGGAATTTCTACAGCGTTCCTTAGTTCCTTTAGGAAGTAGTGTGCTGTGTTACAGGGCATAAGCAGTAGGTTGGCCCCTGCCTTATGCAGAATATCTGCTGTGTTGATCAATGCGGGCAGGGGGTTTTGTCCTGTTCCCAGTATTGATTCAGTTCTATCGGGAATGTACGGGTTGCTGAATGTGATTACAGGAATGTGGTCTTGATCTTTCTCTGCAGGAGTTATTTCCGTGATTAGACTGCAGAGTTTGTTTGTGGCCTCAGGGCCCATTCCGCCGATTATTCCGATAGTTTGTACCATCACCAACCAAACATTTTTTCACTGAGGAGGGTATATATTAATTCACACAAGATTTTTTGTGAAAAAGGAGTTATTATATATTATAATGGATAATCTACAAAATTATGGAAACCAAAATCCGGAAGATTTCCTATTTGCTTTCAGAGAATGCAAGGATTACGACAAAATCAATAGGTAAACGTATTCGTATAAGCCAGCAATCCGCTAGTTATACGATTGGGCAGGTAATGGAAAAAAAACATCTGATAAACTACAAAACAATAGTTGACTCTGCAAGATTTGGTTATATCAATATTATTGTTCTTTACACAGTTGTAGGTTTTGAGAAGGTGAGAGTGGATAGGATTCGTAAGGTTCTTTTGGCTAATCCAAACATAACTCTCGTCGAAGAAGTGGCTATGGGGGGTGATTTCATGGCTCAATATACTGTGCCGAACCTGTCTTTCTTCAACAAACAGCACAGGTTTACTACAGCAGAACTGGGGAAGGATGCGAAGGTGGTCGACATGTTTGTGGTTAACTACCGTTACGGTTATCTCCCAAAATATCTTGTGCCAAGACCATCATACAAGTACTGGATTGTCTCAGGTGACCGAGATGTTACGGATTTAAACCAGGTCCAGACTAGGGTTTTGCGTTCTCTATTGGAAGATGCCAGAATTCCTATAACCAATGTAGCAGACCAACTAAAACTCGACCCTAAAACTGTGACGAGTACAAAAAAGTGGCTTGAGGACAAAGAGTTTATTCTAGGATATACCCTAGATTTAAACCACAAAAAACTAGGGTTGAAGAGGATGTATGTCCTTGTAGAATTCGAACAGTCTGGACGAGAAGAGGCGGTCAGAATTCTTGAATTTGCTCATAGAAACAAGAATGTTGTTGGCTTAACAAAAATCATTGGTAGGTATGAATTTATTCTCACTGTGGAGTTTGAAGGTGAACAGTCAGGAGTCATAACCGCGTTGAGGCAGAATTTCCCTGTTGTCAGATATGAAATAATTGAGAGCCTTGGAATTCTGAAAAATGTTTATTTCCCTAAAGAAGCGCTTTGATAACAAGATGTTATTCTCTCCACGTTTATTTGGGCTTTACCTTTGTAACTTGACTTTTCACCTCTTATTCTAACACAACCGGTTGTATTGAAATTTTCGAAGATAACCGCATCAATTTCACATGAAGTCTCAATACTGGCTATAGTTAAGTTTCCTCTTTGCTGTAGGTTAGTGATTTCGCCTTGAATTGTGACTTTTGAACCATCTTCCAAAAGCTCAACCTCTGCTCCCGAGTAAGAAGCAGGCTCTAAAAAAAGAAATATCGCAAGCAGTACACCTAATCCGAAAAAGCTTGTTCCCAGCGCTATTTGGACTAATGTTGAGTCTTTCACATAATATCGGAATTTTTGTCCTATTTGTTGGTTTAACAAAAAATCCGGAATATTTCCGATACGGCTATAAATAGGATTGCGGTAATGGTTTTATGAACTGGTGGGCAGTAGCTTTTGCTTGGACTGTTGTTGTAGCTTACATGACCCTAGTTTATGTCTTAGCGATGAAGACCAGGGATAACAGTATTGTGGACATAGCTTATGGCATAGCTTTTGTTTTGCTGTCTTTCAGCACAGGAATTCTGTTTGGTCAGTTCAACTTACTTCAGTGTTTTCTGGTTTTGATGATTCTAATCTGGGCGGTAAGGCTATCAGGATACATAATGATAAGGAAGAAAGGAGAGGACTGGCGTTATAAGAAATGGAGAAAAGAGTGGGGAAAAACGTTTTACTGGAGAAGCTATCTTCAGGTCTATCTACTCCAGGGAACCTTTGTTGTGGTTGTAGGCCTGCCCGTTGTGGCTATTATGACTTCAAATGTCAATTTTTCAATCATTTCAGCGGTCGGAATATTAGTATGGGTTGTAGGCTTGGTCTTTGAGTCAGTAGGCGACTGGCAACTTTACAGTTTCAAAAAATCAGGAGGAAAAGGAGTATTCACACAAGGTTTATGGAAGTACACAAGACACCCAAACTACTTTGGTGAAGCGCTTGTATGGTGGGGAATATATATCCTGGCGATTCCTGTTGGTTGGTGGCTGGTAATAAGCCCAATCGTCTTGACTTATTTTCTGCTAAGAGTTTCTGGTGTCACAATGCTCGAGACAAAATACGAAGGTGATAAAGAATACCAGAGATACCGCAAAAGAACAAATGCCTTTATCCCTTGGCCTCCACGCAATTAAAAGTAAGTACGAAAGGTATATATTCTACCTTGATGAAATGAGTTAAAGAGGTGAGGGGGGTAATATGGATGTCAAGCTCATCTCAGGAAATTAAATTAGTGTTCTTAGACATGGAAGGAACAGTCTTCAAGAAAGACTACAGTACAAACTTTGGTGTTGTTGCGCCCAGTGCCTGGGCGGTTATTGCCAAGTCTCTTGGCGAAGAGGCCTTGGCTGTTGAGAAACAGCTACAGATTGAATGGAAGAACAGAGGATTCTCAAGATATGTTGAGTTTGTAGATGATACTGTAAGAAATGTCCACATTCCGTATGGTCTTACAAAATCACTGTTTAATAGCATAATTAACAGCGTAGAGTATCATGAGGGTGTACATTATGCAATAGGGGTTCTTCATAATGCGGGAATAATGACCGCCATGGTTACTGGCGGTTTCAAAGCACAGGCTGACAGAGCAGGCGTCGACCTGGGTTTGAAACACTGGGCTGCTGCATGTGACTATTTCTGGAATGAAAACGGGACGATAAGACACTGGAACAGCATGCCCTATGACGAAGAAGGAAAAGTGGATTTCATGCGCGATGTAATGCGAGAACATGGTTTTTCTCCTGATGAGTGTGCGTTTGTTGGTGATGGAAAGAATGACAGACACCTGGCAGCCAGGGTAGGATACAGCATAAGTTTCAATGGTCAGGAAGAGTTGGAAAATGTTGTTAGTGCAATAATAAGACAACCGGAAGGCAGGGAGAATTTTATGCCTGTTTCAGACATGATTTTGAACAAGTATCGTGGGGTTGTAACAGGTAGTGGTGGTGAAAAAAATGGAAAAATACTATAGACAATGGGAACCTACAACAGCTTACTGGTTGGATTTAGATGATACTCTAATTCTGTCTGTTGAAAAAAATATTCCTTTCTGGCTAGAGGCCGCAGAGATGGCAGGTCTTCCTCCGAAGAGTTATGATGACTGGTACATAAAATGGGGCGGAACCGCTGAGGAATTGGTAAAGACTGTCTATGATGGTGCTATTTCGGATGAGAAAGCTGCAGAGGTGGCAGACCTTCTGAGAAACGCTGTAAACCAAGAAAGGAGTCCAATTCCTGCTGTAGAAGGTGGCCCGGAAATAATTAAGGAGCTAAGGGATTTTGCAGGCGTCGGAATCGTAACAAGCAGGGCTTATGGAATGTTTGAAGACCCTGAAAGGTTGAGGAACCCAGAGACTGAAGCACCAGTCTTCTCTTTACTGGCGCATCGCTTGTTATCCTCAGGTTATGACCCTGATAGTTTCGATTTTGTTGTAGCCAGTGATATTGATGGTCTGGCTCACAAACCTGACCCGAAAGTGTTTGACATACCAAGAAAACTGACTGCAGCAAGAGGACTGGATATCAGGTTTGTAACTTATGTTGGAGACCACATTAACGATTTCATGGCTGCGCAGAACGCAGGACTTAACTTCTGGGGTGTTTTATCAGGCACAACAAATGAAGATAAATTCAGAAATGCAGGTCTTTCAAAATATGCTATTCTGAATGACATTAGCGAAATTCTCGATGCAGAGAATCATTTTGATATCAACACTGAAGAGGATTTTGCCTGTGTTAGAGAGAGACTCAGAGAGAGTTGGGGTGCTGACACATCAAGTGACCCAGAAAACTGGACGGATTTAAACTCTGCCTGGGGTCAGTGCGCAGTTACAGCATGTGCAATCCAGCGCGTCTTTGGTGGACAACTTTTGAAGTGCTATGTTCCGTTTGACAGTCTAGAAAGACCGATAAGCCACTACTTCAACAGATTGCCTGATGGGAAAATAGTTGATTTGACAAAACAACAGTTTGGAACCCGCCCCCAAATCAGAGAGCCAGTGGTAATGAGCAGAACACAGTATGTTCTGAACGCTGAATTGGGGCCTCTATTCGCGAAATCGGTTGCTAGATACGAGAGGTTGGTCGAAAAAACGGGGTTGCAGGATTTCTATTAATCCTACAAAAACCTTTTAAATACCCTACATACGCCAATCAGTATGCCTAAGGGGGGTGCGAAGCGGACAAAAAGCGGTTCTTCCAGTAAGAAATCTGCCAAAAAACCGGGTGTACCTCTTAAGGAGATAAAATCTACAGCAGATATAGACATTTCTAACAAAATAATAGAGCAGGTTATTGGTCAGGAAGAGGCTGTACAGGTTGTAACTAGGGCTGCCGAACAGAGAAGACATGTTCTCTTAATAGGTGAACCTGGCACAGGAAAATCTATGCTTGGTCTTGCATTAGCAGAGATGCTACCCAAGGAGAAACTTGTAGATATTCTTAGTTTTCCAAATCAGAACGATGAAAACCAGCCATTGATTCGTTCAGTTAAAGCGGGAGAAGGAAGAAAGATAGTGATGCAGGCCAGAATGTCAGGTGACTCTTTCTTTAAAAATCAAGGGATTATTATGCTTATTCTGGCAGTAATAGCGATGATTGTGCCCTGGTGGGTTTTCAAATCCTATACTGCAGACTATACCTCAACAGTTGGTGCCATAATGTTTGTGGCCTTCTTCATAGGAGGCCTGATTTTCCTGGCAATGGCTGTACTTTTCATGAATATGGGGAGGAAGATAGTGCCTGGAAAAACTGTTGCGCCAAAGTTGATAGTTGACAACTTCAGTAAAAAACAGGTACCATTTTTTGACGCGACAGGTTCACATGCAGGTGCTCTTCTCGGGGATGTCTTGCACGACCCTTTCCAGTCAGGAGGACTTGGTACACCTGCACATGAACGTGTTGTTGCTGGAATGATACACAAGGCACACATGGGTGTGCTTTTTATCGATGAAATAGCAACACTCCAGCCTCACACTCAACAGGAACTGTTGACATCTCTTCAAGAAGGTAAGTATGCCATCACAGGACAGTCTGAACGCTCCGCTGGAGCGATGGTTAGAACTGAAGCTGTTCCTTGTAAGTTTATCATGATAGCTGCAGGCAACCTGGAAACGATTCAGCACATGCACCCTGCTTTGAGAAGCAGAATCAGGGGTTATGGTTACGAAGTCTTCATGAAAGAGACTATGGTTGATACTCCCGAAAACAGATTGCGAATCGCAAGGTTCATCGCTCAAGAAGTTAAGAAGGATGAAAAAATTCCACACTTTGACAAGGATGCAATCGATTACATTCTTCACGAAGCAAGAAAACGTGCAAACAGAAAAGGTCACTTGACTCTAAGACTGCGTGAGCTGGGAGGTCTAGTCAGAGCTGCCGGAGATGTTGCTTTCGCGAATGGTGCCAAACTTGTCACTGTGAAGCACATTGTCAAGGCAAAGGAGATTGCTCGTCCTCTGGAACAGCAGATTGCTGACAGGCACATCGAGCGCAAGAAAGAATACGAGGTTATACTTAGCAAAGGTAAAGTTGTAGGAAGGGTTAATGGTCTTGCTGTATTGGGTGGGGGTAGCACATATTCAGGAATCATCCTGCCAATTGAGGCACAGGTAACTCCAGGAGGAAAGAACTCAGAGTTCATAGCCACAGGAAAGCTTGGAGATATCGCAAAAGAGGCAGTAAAGAATGTCAGTGCCATCATAAAAACTTACTTTGGTGAAGATTTGAGAGAAACCTATGATGTTTATGTTCAGTTCCTTCAGACCTACGAGGGAGTAGAAGGAGACTCTGCAAGTATAGCAGTTGCGATTGCGATTATCAGTAGTCTTGTTGGTGCTCCAATTAAGCAGAATTATGCAGTGACAGGAAGTCTTTCAGTCAGAGGCGAGGTCCTGCCTGTTGGTGGAGTAGGGGCTAAAGTAGAGGCCGCGATTGAGGCAGGAATTCAGAAAGTGATTGTTCCTGAGAGCAACCTAAAAGATATCGTGATAGATGCAGAACAGTTAAAGAAAATTAAGTTAATTCCTGTAAAGACCATTACTGATGTGGTGAAAGAGATGATTGATTGGAATGGAAAGAAATCTGTGCTGAAAAGGTTCTCAACAAAAAAATCAGGTTTCCTGAAATAATAAATAATAGTTTGTC
This sequence comes from uncultured Methanosarcinales archaeon, assembly GCA_964589765.1. Lineage (GTDB taxonomy): Archaea > Nanobdellota > Nanobdellia > Woesearchaeales > UBA525 > UBA525. The sequence goes on along the minus strand of CAZPUM010000005.1, from coordinate 38,172 downwards.
TCATATTCTCATGCAGGGACGACAATGGCGAAGATACTTTACCCGATAAGAGAATCTATTACAGCTTTGGAAAAAGACGAAGGGGAGATGAAAAGAGTTACCCGAAATCTCGCTAAACTAAAGATGTACGGTATCGAGTCAGAGTTCTGCTGGCCGGGTATGGATGATATTGACGAACTCCTTGAAAACTGTTCGGGCGTATTTCTTATGGGGGGTGACGATTTTGATTCTGTTTGGTTTGGTGAAAAGTTACACCCTAAAGCTGTTTTAGACTCCCACGAGAGAGACGAGATGGAACTGGGAATTCTAAAAACTGTTTTTGAAAAGAAGATACCTCTCCTTGGAATTTGTAGAGGAATGCAGGGCATGGCGATTTGCAGAGGAGGTTCACTAATCCAGCATGTACCTGACATTTGCGATGAGGACCATGGAGAAGGAATATTGACAAATTGTGTTGTTGATTCTTACCATGAGATAATAATCAAGAAGGGTACAGAATTATTTGAATTTGTAGGTCGAGAGAAGATTCTTGTGAACTCTTTTCACCATCAGTCCATAAATGAGATTGGTGAAGGTTTGGTTGTTTCAGGTATCAGTCCTAAAGGGATAATAGAAGTGATTGAATCTTCTGACCCTGATTATTTCTGTTTTGGAATTCAGAGCCATCCTGAAAGGCTGGGTAACTCAGAGCTTGAGATAATTTTCCAAAAATTTGCAGAGGCGGTCTCTGGAAAAGAGACTATAGAAAGTCAGCCTGAGACTGCCAAGACTTAACGCCAAGTCACTTTGACATCATCGGTTCTTTCGTAAGGGTTTACCCCTGCTTTTTCAACCGAAACTGAAACATTACCTTTCTTGTACATGACCATTCCTGTCCACGCAATCATTGCGGGATTGTCAACAAGAAACTGATTATCAGGGCAGTAGAATTTAGCGCCTCTGTCCTCGCACATCCGTTTGCACATTTCTTGTAGTCTTTTGTTACATGCAACCCCACCACCGAGCACAAGCTCGGACTTTCCAACGTGTGCCATTGCGCGTTCAGCAGTCTCAACCAGCATTGCAAAGCAAAGTTCCTGAACACTGAACGCGATATCCTCCTCACTGTACTTTCCGGCCTGGATTTTCTGCTTAAGATTTGTTTCCAGGCCTCCGAATGAGAGGTCCATTCCCTTAACAGTATAGGGTAATTCGATGAGATTTTTTCCTTTCTTGGCCAGCCTTTCAAGAACAGGTCCTCCTGGGAAACCGTGGCCAAGCATCCTGGCCACAGTGTCTAGAAAATTCCCTATGCCAGTATCAAGGGTCTCACCAAAAATCCTGTACTTTCCCTGGTCATAAGCTATGACTTGGGTGTTTGCGCCACTACAATACAAAAGCACAGGGTCTTTTGCCTTTGTTGTTAAACAGGTTACCTCAAGGTGTGCGATGCAGTGATTGACAGGAACAATAGGAACATCTAGCTTAATAGCCAGAGATTTTGCTACGGCACTGCCGATTCTTAATGTGTGTCCCAATCCAGGTGAAGCACTATAAGCAATGAGTTGGATATCTTTCAGTTTTATTTTTGCTTCAGATAAAGCTCTATCAAGAACATCTCTGTAAACCTTTTCATGATGGATTGCAACGTCGGCAGGAATCATTCCTCCTTTTTTTGTAGTGTAGCTGTCTCTGATATTTGAAAGCACTTTCCTATCTTTCAAAATAGCTATTCCAAAAGTGTGCGCAGTCGATTCGATTCCAAGCACTATCATGAAATCCGGGTTTAGGGCAGTATTTATATAACTCTTGTGACGACCTTGTTCATGGCGCTTCCTAAAGAATTGCCGGAACATATAACCCTGAAATATCTTTACCCTAAAAAACTTGAAAATCTTGAGAAGTTTTCAGATGCTGAACAAAAAAACATCCTTTCTGCTTTCAGATTCGCGAAGATGTTCCATAGTGATCAGAAAAGAATAGCTGGTCCGCCATTTATTGTTCATCCTATAGCTGTGGCACAGCTTTTGATAGATGAGTTCGATGCTGATGCAGAAACTGTTATGGGTGGTCTTCTTCATGATACTGTTGAGGACACACCGGCAACTCTGGAAGATATTGAGTCGCATTTCGGTCCGGTTGTTAGGTTTATTGTCGACGGGGCAACAGATGTTGGAAGGGGGGACGGGCACCCGCCAATTAAAGACAAACAGTTACGTCTTGCAAAAACCCGCGAAAAAATCAGGGCCTTTTCAGATAAAGACTCGCGGGTGGGTCTTGTGAAAATTGCTGACAGGTGGCATAACCTGGTTACTTGTTTTGCCCTGCGACCAAAAAACCAGGCCATGATGGCAAGGTTTGCTTTGGATTTTCACATTCCTCTCTGTAGAGAGCTTGGGTTTGGAAAGCAGGCCGAATTGTTTGAGAAAGCGGCCAATGCGGTTTTAGGGAGAGCTAAGCAACTCGGTGGAATCTGATTCCTCGGTATTCTCCCTATCTTCAATTTTTTCGATTCTTTCCTGAAGTTCCTCTTCAGTCATGATTCCCTTGTCAATCAGAAGCTCAACTAATGCTGTAAGGATAAGGTTGTTATGATCTTCCAGGTCTTCATCATCAAAGTCATCTTCGTAATCTTCATCTGTATGCTGTTCAGACTCCATGAAAATCGCTCTTTTTAATCTGTATTTATACCTTCGCCTGACAAATTTATTAAATCACAGATGGAAAACTGTCTATAATGAAGTTTTCAAGGGAGCGGTTTATCAATCAGGCAAGAAAGGGAATTACCCTTTATATCAGACTCACTTTGTTACTTGCGCTCGTGGTCTCTTTTGGTCAGGGAAAATGGGCTACTCTGTTTGTTACTGTTCTTGCTTTAATCTTGACATACGCGCCTAATATGGCGGCGAGGCATTACAAAATAGAGTTGCCTGTTGAGTTAGAGTTTATCATTGTTGTTTTCATTTACCTTTCGCTCTTTCTTGGAGAGGTATCCTTATTCTATGAAAGGTTCTGGTGGTGGGATGTACTGCTTCATGGGACTGCCAGTCTTGTTTTGGGCATGGTTGGGTTCATGATAATGTATGTTTTGTACAAGGGTAAAAAAATTAGGGCGTCGATTTTCCTTGTTTCCTTAATGGGTTTCTGCTTTGCTGTGGCGATGGGAGCTCTTTGGGAAATCTTTGAGTTTGCGGTTGATAACTTTTTAGGAATGAATATGCAAAAATCAGGGCTTGTGGATACTATGTGGGATTTGATTGTTGATGCGTTGGGTGCTCTAATTGTCAGTGTGGCAGGATTCTTCTATCTGAAAGGAGACAAACCCCCTCTCTTTGACTGGTTGATAGAACGGTTTGTGGATTCTAACCCGAAACTTTTCAAGTAGCTTTAAATATCCCTTGCGGGAACGAAAGGCAATGGAAGTAATCAGTGTGTTTGCTGTTATTGCAGCGATAGTTCTTGTAGGGTATCTCAGTGAAGAGATTTTCAAAAGAACAAATATTCCAGATGTTTTGATTCTGATTTTTTTAGGAATAATTATAGGGACAATTTTACAGTGGGCTAGTGCTGAACAGTTTGGCGATGGAAGTAAACTTTTCACCACTTTTGCTTTGGTGTTCATACTGTTTCAGGGCGCGCTTAATATCGAGTTCAAGACTCTATTACAGAGTCTGTTTAACACCAGTAAACTAACAATCCTGAGTTTTATTTTAACTGTCGGAATAATCACACTTCTAAGTTATGTGTTTATCGCGCAAAACTGGATGTTGTCACTGCTGATAGGGATGATTCTGGGAGGAACATCTTCAGCAGTTGTAATCCCTTTGGTTTCTAATGTGAAGATGAGTAAAAAGAATGGTTTGGTATTGACTCTGGAGTCTGCGATTAGTGATGTTCTTTGTATTGTTGGTGCCATCACAATAATCAGTGTTTACGAGACACAGTTGTTGGTGGCAAGTGGAATTTTTAACAGGGTACTCACAAGCTTCGCGTTGGCCTTGCTTGTGGGTGTTGTTATTGGTTTTGTTTGGATAATACTTCTAAACAAGTTCGATTCTCTTAACAGAAACAACATGGTAGGGATAGCTGTTGTCATAGCTCTTTATGCTTTTGTTGAGAGCTCCTGGGTAAATGCCTCAGGAGCCATTGCTGCGTTATCGTTTGGACTGGTCTGGGGTAATGCATCTCCTGTTCTAAGGCTGATGCACGAGAAGAAAAAAAGGGAGGACAAAGGAGATGGCTCTGAACTTGATGGGGTTCCCCTAAAAAATGTCCTTGACCCAAGCGCAAGAAACTTCTTCACAGAGATAGGGTTTTTCGTGAAAGTATTCTTTTTTGTATATTTGGGGATTTTGATTGATTTCAGTAACCCCTGGCCGTTTCTTTTCGGAGCGCTCCTGACTGTTGGTATATTCCTTGTAAGGCCATTAGCGGTCAAACTTGCGTTTTGGGGTGAGAATCAAACGGCTAAAGAAAGAACCATGCTTGAGATTCTAATTCCTAAAGGTCTGGCTGCTGCAGTTTTGGTACAATTGGCTGTTCAGTCTGAGTTTCCTGGTGCTGGAGAAGTAGTTAATACAGTTCTGTCAGTTGTGCTTTTAAGCATAATTATGACGGGAATCTTAACTTTTTTAACACAGAAAGGGTGGTTCACAGGCTTTTACGCGCTTTTCAGAAAACTGAATCCATTATCTGTTAATTCTGGGAAGCCTGATTCTAAGGAATGATTTATATACGTCTAGCTCGTCGGTACTCTTGTGGTTGTGAGGTCAGAAGCTCTAGGTATAGTCTCGCTAACAGCACTTCTAATCCTATTGGCGTTTTCTGCGGAAGCTGCGGAGTTCCAATGTGAATGGAGAAACTCATCAAGTTGTCTTAACAACCAAACTATGCTGTTCAGAGTGAACAGTTCTGAAGCTGTGCCCCCTGATAACTCTCACGCACAGCTTGTTAACTATTCAGGAGCGTTGTACAATGTCAGTCTTTGTTGTTGGTCCGACTCTTTTAGGAGAATGAACAACACCTGCGATGGTACTGATGTTGTGGGTTTGAGGTACACTAACGACAGCCACATTCAGATAGGAACAAACACAACTTATCCTTATAGGGCCTGTTTCAACGTGACCTCTGGCGAGGTTGAGTGTGAATACCCTCTAAGCACATGCTCAGCAGGCTACTCAGAGATGTTTAGTATGGCAAGTTCTGAGAGGCCTGACAACACTACTAATTCTCACATTGGTGTGTTTGGCACTTACCAAAGAAAGGTTTGTTGTCGTGTTGGGGGTCAGAACTCGCCAACTCTGGAACTTGTTAACCTTACCCCCAGAAACCACACAATAACCAGGAATGGACTTTGGTGTCAAGGTATAAATCCTGCTGACGCTGATGGTGATTCAGTTTCTCTCCACTATAACTGGGAGGTTGATGGTAAATCGCAGACGCTTCTGAACCTGCCCATGGATTATGATTCTTCAGGCGTTCTTACACATGACATTTCAGGAAACGGACTTCACGGTACTCCTGTAGGGGGTAGTTTTAGTCCCACTCAGGGGTATATAGGAAGTGGGTTCGACCTGTCAAATACAGGGTATATTTCTATACCCACTTCAACTGTACTAAACAGCTCAAGACAAATATCCATCTTGGCATGGGTTAAGCCCGACGCGGTTTCCAATAGCCATGCCATAGTTGGGGCGAAATCAGGTTCGGGTTATCTATTCCAGCTTGACTCAGGGAGTTTGCAGTTCTGGCCTAATGTACAGAATTCGCCTTCTACATCATCAGCGATTACTTATTCTGCTGATGAGTGGATACACCTTGCAGTAACTTATGATTATGACACGGGTGCTTACGCTTTCTATAAAGACAGTGTGTCCGCAGGTTCGGGTACCAATCTTCAAACCAAACCCACCACAAGTGCGGTTTATGTAGGCAGGTATAACTCGGGCAGACACATCAACGCATCAGTTGATGAAGTGATGATATGGAACAGGACGCTGTCAGGTGACGAAATAAAAACAATATTCGATGATGACAATTCCTATATGAACCAATCTGAGTTGTCAAAGAATGAATACTGGTCTTGTTCTGTAGTGCCTGTTGACAGTACTGGACTAAACGGCACGTTCTATACTAGTAATACAACTCTTGTGAGAGGAAGTCCGCCATTGAATGTGACTTTGCTTATGCCTGAGGATGGTAACCTTTCAGTCTTTGAGAGGTACACTAACTTTACATGGACAGATGCGGATGAGATTGATGGTGATGCGGTAACTTACAACCTTAATGTGACTGTAGAGGCGGGTCCTTGTTCCAATGAGATAGCACAAACAAGCATTTCTGACAATAACTACACAAGTCCGATACAGCTTTGCTTTGACCAGAACTACAAATGGAATGTGACTGCTTGTGACGTGGATGGTTGTTCTGATGTGAGTCACGAGACATTCAACTTCACAATCCAGAGCTTCATAGGTGTGACTTTGATTAATGACTCAGTAAACTTCAGCGATGTATACCCCACAGAGATGAGGTACACTGATAACCACACGCACTTCCCATTCATCCTTGAGAACAACGGGAATGTGATTGTAAACGTAAGCTTTGTGGCAAACAACTCTTTATTCACTTCAGTCGGCCTTGATAACATAGCGTTCCAGTTCAGGGTTGAAGAGAATGAAACGGACAGCATCAACGAGGCGGAAAGCCAGACAACTTACACTCCAGTTCCAAGCACATGGGTACAAGCAATAGATGACCTGAACTTCTCTGACTGGAAGGATGCTGTAGAAATCCACCTTAACGTAACTGTTCCTGAAACCGAACCCCCTGGCAGACTCCTTGCTAATATAACGGTTCACGCGGTGATATCAGAATGAGACCATTGATAGCTCTGGTTTTGGCATTAATACTAATTCCGAGTGTTTTCGCAATTGGCGCGACACCCGCACAAATCACAAAGATTGTTGGAAAAGACGATTTGAATTTTGAGATTGAGCCTTTCAGTACTAATGATGCACTAATTGAAGTCTATGTGGTTGGACCACTGGCTGACAAAATAAAACTAAACAAAAAGGATTATCTGCCTAATGAGACAATAAAAGGCACAGTACTAAGCACATCTGATGTAAGACCTGGCAAACACACTAACCAGGTGATAGTGAGAGAGGTTCCAGGGGTTACTAAGGGGGTTTCTGCGACATCAGAGGTTGCTGTTCTGTTTGTTGTTCAGGTGCCAACTCCTGATGTTCTCCTTTTCGCGGACTGGGGGATGGCTCTTGATGACGCGAAAAAAGATTTGTCAGTCACAGTAACTGTGGAGAACGTTGGGGACAGTGCTGTAGAGGTTAGGGATATGATGCTTGTTGTTCTCGAACAAGATGTACAAAAAGGGGTGGTGTTCTTTGAAGATGCGTGGGTTGAGCCGAGTTCTTTCAAACAGTTTCGTGCTAAATATGATGGTTTGTCATCAGGGATAATAACTCCAGGGGTGTATACTACAGCTCTAACGGCTCAGTATGGAAACAAACTTCTTGAAGTCGAGAAGCCATTCACTTTTGGCACTCCAATTCTTAACATATCCTTCCTTGCGTATTTCCCCGAACAGGGAGATATTCATCCTATAGATGTCGAGGCCACATCCGTTTGGAACAAAGAGGTTCCATTAACAGTCGCATTATACAAAGACTCAGACAAGGCACCTTTTTCTGAGGAGTCTGTTGAATCGGGCGTAATGAAAAGGTTCTATCTTGACGTTGAGGAGTATGGATTTCCTGAGAACAACATCACTGCGGTAGTATCATATGGTCCTTCAATAGCATACAAGATTATACATCTTCAGGAGTATGTGCCTCCTCCTGAGAGGCGCTCTTTGATGCCTTATGCTCTCCTGCTGGCAGTGGTTGCCCTGATCGCTTTGGGCTTTCTTGCCTACAGGATTAAAAAAGAAGACGGCTAAATAGACGACAACCGACGGAGAAAAGTATATATAGTAGGGGATGGAAGAACATCTATAACTCGCGGGTGGTGGTACGAATCATCACAGGGCAGGTGGGTAAATGACGACATTATCAAACAAAACATTGGCTTTGCTGCTTTTGGTGGCAATCGCGGTCTCGGCGTTCGGGACGGTTACAACGCTAAATAGACTTGACAAAGTCGGAACTTCAACTGGTTACAATACATACGGAGATGACTCAGGTCAGGCTCTGATTGATGTGGCTGCGGAGCTTAGTATTCGTTTTAATCAGGCTGTGATTAATTTTGGTACTGGTTATGTGAATGCTTCTTCGACGTATTGTCCTTTGGGTACTAATGGTACTACTCCTCAGATGGGTTTGTGTGTTGATTTTAACACGACTATTGATGAGGGTAATTTGACTATTGAGAACACAGGAAACCTCGTGGCTAACTTGAGCTTGAACTTTACAAAGGATGCTGATGCATTTATTGGTGGTACGACTCCTGAGTTTAAGTATAGGGTGACTGAGCCTAGGGAGGATGAGTCTTGCTTAGGACCCTCAAGAAACGCGAGTAATGTTGATGGTGCTTATGCAAACACTAACTTTGATAATGTTGTAGAGGATACATACCAGGCAATATGTGACAACTTCCTCTTTGACAATGGCAATGATGAGTTGCATGTTGAGTTGTTTGTAAGGGTTCCTGAAAACTCAAAGCAAGGTGCACAGGCGGTTCAGATTGAGGCTGTTGCCTGTGACGACTTTAGCTGTGTATAAGGTGAAATATGACTGACGAAAACCAAGACATATCTGGTAGGACCTTGTTCGTACTCGTGATCCTTGTGCTGGTTGTATCCTTTATAGGAGCATGGGTCAGCATATCTCAGGTCGCGTTTGTCAGCGCACCCACCTCTGACGAGGGCGCGGGTCGAGCGGGAGCGGAGGCCAGAATAGAGATTGTCTCACCTCCACAGCCTACTTCGGCTACGGGAATGGCGGTTGTTAATATTCAGCCTCCCGAATAGCTTTCTTTCTTTTTTATCTCTATTTCTTAAGAAAAACTTAAATACTGTTATTGTCGAGTAGCGTCTATATGCAGGTGGTATTAATATGGCAGATTTAACAAACAGGGCTGTGGCACTGCTCTTAGTGGCGGCTGTTGCAGTAAGTATTTTTGGTGCGGTTCTAACTCTTAACAGGATGGCAGAACTTACCCCTACGGGTTTCGCTACTAGTGCGGATGACTCAGGTCAGGCTCAGATTAATGTGTCTGCGGAGCTTAGTATTCGTTTTAATCAGGCTGTGATTAATTTTGGTACTGGTTATGTGAATGCTTCTTCGACGTATTGTCCTTTGGGTACTAATGGTACTACTCCTCAGATGGGTTTGTGTGTTGATTTTAACACGACTATTGATGAGGGTAATTTGACTATTGAGAACACAGGAAACCTCGTGGCTAACTTGAGCTTGAACTTTACAAAGGATGCTGATGCATTTATTGGTGGTACGACTCCTGAGTTTAAGTATAGGGTGACTGAGCCTAGGGAGGATGAGTCTTGCTTAGGACCCTCAAGAAACGCGAGTAATGTTGATGGTGCTTATGCAAACACTAACTTTGATAATGTTGTAGAGGATACATACCAGGCAATATGTGACAACTTCCTCTTTGACAATGGCAATGATGAGTTGCATGTTGAGTTGTTTGTAAGGGTTCCTGAAAACTCACTACAAGGTGCACAGACGGTTCAGATTGAAGCTATTGCCTGTGATGACAAGAGTTGTTACACTTAATATGAACTGGAGACTGTTCACTTCGATTTTTCTTTTTTTACTATTCTTACCTTCAGTCCTATCAGTAGGTTTCAATGATTTCCCTCCCCCTGCAGAACGAGAGTTCACCCACTTTCCGGGGCAAAAAATTTCTGTGCCCCTTGGTGTAACCAGTTCTTTGCCAATTAATGTGTTTGTTAACACTCCCACCCAGGGAAATATAGAAACAAAAGGAACGCCTGATGATGATAATATAATGGAGTATGTATGGATTGAAGACCCTGCTCCAGAAACAGGTTCAAGAGATATTGTCCTTCATATAGAACCTCCTGACCAGATGAAGCCCGGTCTTTACGAAATTGACCTGTATGCTCAAGACTTCATTAAGAGTGCGGGAGGCGTTCAAGCTGTTGCGAAGACAAAAATCAGGTTTAAACTTTGGGTGCTGGATGAAAACAAGCTTTTGGATGTAACAGGGCACTCAATCCCACCGGTTGCTGAAGGAATGAAGGCTGAGGCTCATGTTGGATTTGTAAGCAGGACCTCTCAGGACATAAACAATGTCTATGCGCTAATTACCCTTTACGATGGTGAAGAAGAATACACATCATCAGAATCTAAAAGGGTTGCTCTTCCAAGTGCAGAGAAGGGTTCGGTTACCGTAGAATTAGATACTCAAAAGTTACAGGGTGGTGAGTATCCTGCAAAAGTCATGGTGTTCTACGATGGTAATTCTGCTGAAGGTCCTGATGCAGTGCTGAAAATAGGCACTTTGCACGTGGATGTCCCATCTTATACGACCGTTCTTGATTATAACACTACAAACAAATTCAAGTTCAATGTAACAAATCAGTGGAACCAGGAGCTTCAGAAGGTTTATGCTGTAGCAAGAATGAAAAACCAGGAGAAGCAGACTGCTAGCATAAATATACCTCCATTCGGTACAACTGAGTACGAAGTATACTTTGACAGGGATGAATCGATACCACCAGGTCCTGTTGATATCAACCTCACTGTGTTTTTCCAGGACTATGATGTATCATCTGGTGATTATGTTGACAAGGTCGAATCATTCTTAGTCACGCCTGTTGTGAAAACTCCAGAGGTTGTAGAAGAACCTATGGATATAACCATTTATGTTCTGATGGGTGTCGTTGCTGTGTTGCTGATATTGGTAATAATAGTCTTATTTGTTCTTCTATCCCGGAGGAAATCTAATGTCCAGAAAGAAGAGTAAATCCAAAACAACATACTCAAAACCTCTAATGTTCTGTATGGTTGTTGTTGCGGCAGTTCTTGGTGTAACTTTGGCATATCTTTTATTCACCAATTGGTACATAACGGATTACTACGCGGTGCCAGTTGAGTTTCAGGTTGTAGAGCCTACTCACATAGGAATAGCTCTGAACGGAACAATTCTACAGTATGGCAAGGTTCCTCAAGGCGGGTCTGCCAGAAAGAGAGTTACTGTAAGTGCCTTCGAGCCGTCTGTGGTACACATAAGGGTGTTGGATGATGACGTGGCAAAATTGATGACTCCTCCTACTCAAACCATGGTTCTGGACAAGAATGAGTCCACAGATGTAAGATTCGTGTTAGAAATCCCTCTTGACTATCCTAGAGGTAACTACACAGGGTTTGTGACGTTTACTTACACAAAGCGTTTTCCTTGGCAGTAGCTTTATATAGTTCTCTCGTCGATTTAACGTCGGAGGATTTGGTGTGAGGCAAAATCAAGCCTTGGTGGTGCTTACATTCCTCGCCCTGGTGGTGAGTGTCTTTAGTGTAGTGCTACAACTATACCTTGTGAATCAGGCGGTAGGTTCTTACGAAATAACGGCTAATGCTCTAGGTGAAACCAGAGTGTGTATCAACCATCCTCCTGCTTTGAACTTCTTGGAAAATTGTACTGCTACTGTAGACCAGAATGATACATACCTGTGTTTCTACAACTGGACAGACCTTGACTTTAACACAACCCCAAGTTTCTCTAGAATATTTGTTGATGGTGGTCAAGTAATCTTTAACATTTCTGAGGATGGAATAATAAATTTCACTCCTTCCAACGACCACGTTGGAGCTTATGTTGTCCTTTTTGAAATAGATGATAACTCTGGTTGTCAGAACGCCAGGAAGAATGAGAGTATCGATTTCACTGTCTTGAACGTTAACGATGCGCCTTACTTGATAATGGACATACCGGATGTTAGAATGCCAGTTAATACTTCGTTCCAGGCTTTTTTCCTTACTGATTATTTTGCGGACCCCGATGGTGACACGTTGTCGTTTAATTCAACAATTCCTGGGGGTGATATCTCTGTTTCAATCTCTCCTGGGGGTGAAGTTATTTTTACAGCGAAGACATGTGATGATGATGGTCGTTCAATGATTTTCTTTGCTCAGGACCCTTATGGTGAAGAAGCGCAGAGCAATATTGTAACAATAACAGTCCCTTGTGCAGCCCCCGATGCGGGTGATGGTGATGGTGAAGAAGGAACTGGTGGTGGTTCTGGTGCGGGTGCCACCAGTGTGTGTAAGTCAAAATGGATATGTCAGGATTGGTTCCCCTGTCTTCCGACAGGAGTTCAGTGGCAGAGGTGCTATGACGAGCACGGCTGTGAACCTGACAAGTACTTCAAAAGACCTTGTATTTACCAAGGAGAAGCTCCTGCGTGTATCGAAAATTGGCTCTGTGGTGAATGGGGTCCTTGCTTCCCTAATAGCACGCAGTACAGATCTTGCGAGGACCTTTCATATTGTGGAACCCAGATTTTACTGCCTCCGATTGAACAGCAATGTGTTTACATCCCAACCTGTTTCGACGGCATAAAGAATGGTGATGAGACTGGTATTGATTGTGGAGGTTCATGTGCCGCATGTCCTACTTTGGAAATGCCAGGTCCTGTGCCTCCTCCTCCATGGTTAACCACTTGGATGTTGATTTTGGTAATCCTTTCCATAATTATTATGGTGGGTGTTGCTAGGTATTACAAGGCCCAAATAGCAAGAGGTTTGGCAACCCTTGGTTTCCTTCTGAAACATAAAGTGTACAAAGAGGTTCTTTTGGATGCTGAACAGAGACGTTCCTTGTTTGAAAGTGTTGCTCAGTTGGAAGGTGTTTTGAACAGAACAGATGAGAAAGATTTGGATGTTGAAGCCATTTATGATAGAATGGCTAACCTGATTAGGGGGTACTATATGGACGCGCTTAACCTTCCTATGGAGATGCTCCCTGAAGAGGTTGACGAAAGACTTAATGAGTTTGGGCTTCTTGATGAAACAAAGGCTATTTTGAAAGGTCTGTTTGACAAGCTCGAGATTCTTGAACAGGAAGAGCTTGAGTTCGACCCCTTCTTTGTAAGGGCTAATCTAGAAGAGCTCAGGACGGTTGTTTGCTTAACATCGGACTACGAACAGGCAGAGATTGTCAGAGAGATTAAGGAGTTCAGCGTTACCGATGAAATGAGTTTCTACGATGAAATATTTGTCAGAACCATGGGTGTAATGCAGGCTGTCCAGTTCGGTCAGATTGAGACTGCAAAACAAGAGTATCTTAAACTATTGGAGATGTATGAACCACTCAGCGAGGCTGAGAAGGAAGAGATTTATCCTGAACTCAAGTGGGTCTTCCAGTCGACAAGATTCGCTTCTGAAATGACTGGTGCGAAAATTGTTTCGAAACCTGAGATGGAGTGAAATTTTTTAGGCTTTTCTTGCAATTCTCCACATAATGTCAAAGTGTTGCTTAAAGCTGTCAAAAACATTACTGTCTTTGATTCTGATAGCAATAGGTTCTTTTGCCAAAATTATTAGCACTACGGTGTTGTGATATAACATGAATTCCGTATTGGTTGTCTGTTGTAAGTATTTCATATTTACAAATTTGTTATTTCTGAAAAAGTTTGTTCGTTCCCCTCTTTCTTCAATATCCTCATTAAAGATTATGTTTAGAATTATGCCTTTCCTTGCTCGCATCCTACTATATTTTATGAAAAATCTATCTGTCTGTTTTACGTTTTCGCCTTTTGAGGCACCATAAACGAAATTGTGGTCTCCCTCTTTACATTCGTCAATAAGGTCCTCGAATATTGTTTGTAACCCTCGCCAACCAGTAAAGACCTCGATATTTGTATCAGTCTTTTGTTCTGTGTACATCGCAGTTAATCTTGGTAGCATATCTTTAATCAGGTCTTCTTCCTTAGCTATTGATTTTTTTTTGTCTTCTATGAAATCCAATAAGTGTCTTGGGTGTGCTGCACAAAAATGTTTTTTTCCGTTTTTTTCCAATATTGAGATTATGCCTTTTTCTTGAAGTTTGTTTGTGATGTCGTAGAGATTAGCGGGTGCTATTCCTGATTCTTTTACTAACTTGGTTTTTGTACTTTCCCCGATTTTAAGAAGTGCTTGGTAAACTTTCAGCTCTCCATCTGTGAATCCTATTTCCTTCAGTTTTAACAAAAATTGCTTTTCCACAACATGTGTTTGTTTAGTTTATATATAAAACTTTCAAAAAGTCGTATTGTAGGAAAACACTCTCATTTATATAGTTGAAATGTCATTACTATACCATGACAACAAAGCAAAATTTGTTGTAGGGGTGAAAAAATGAACTTGGAAAATGAAGTACAAAAAATGTCTGAAAGCCTAAAGGAGTCTCCATTTAATGTAAGGAACTCAAGGTTGAAGGAACCTTTGCTTCTTGTTGCAACTGCAATGAGAGGTAACTACGGTCCGCTCATCGAGACCGCTCTGGCGCAATACGAAGAAGAGTTTGCGAAATATGGGGGAGAGACTGCAGAAGGCGGTGAAAGACTGGATGAGTATGGTTTCATGAACTGTTTTGGAACAGTTCTGCTGGCGTACGAAATCACTGGAGAACTTGGTGACGAAGTTAAGACGTTAAGGCCTATCGCGGAAGAAGTGATGAAGCGAAATTCGACCAGTCCGGCTGTCGTCAGCTACTTGTCTGAAGTGTACAAGTAGTTCCTTCTTTTTTCTTAATTTTTTAGTCTGTCTTTAGAAATTGGGTGTTTTTATCATAAAAAACACATATTTAAGTAAACTAAGTAAACTAAGTAAGTTTAGGTAACATATTTAAAGAAGTTACTCTTTATCAGTACATAACGGGAGGACGCTCCCACAGCGACAACTATGGTCAACATAAATATCGAAATTCCGGACGAACTGCACAAGCAGCTCAAATTAGCTTCTGTACTGGAAGAAAAGACCATAAAAGAGCTCGTAACTCAATTCTTGGAGGAATCTCATGGTTAACATTAATATTGAGATTCCTGATGATGTCCACAAAAAAGCTAAGCTCTCAGCGATACAGGAAGACAAGACCCTGAAAGAGTTTGTTGTCGAGAAGATTCATGAAGGACTGGGGAGGCTGAAAAAATGAAAGCCAGATACATCCTCCCCATTGTTCTGGCGGCAATTCTAGGCATAGCCTACTTGAACGCCATTAACTTAACTGGTCCTCAGTGGGATAATTCAGTCCCCTTTACGAATGATTCTCTGAACTGTTCGTGGACAAACTCGATTGATACAGATGCGATAAATATCACAATCTACAAAGGATTAACCACGCCTCCAACAACAGTCTGGAACACGACATGGCTGAACGCATCTGCAGGGGATACCCTGGTTGAGTGGGTGGAAGTTAACTCTGTTCACACAACGAAACTTGAGTATTGGATGTGTGATGTGACCTTGTACAACACTTCAGGAAACACTGACACTGACAATGATATTGTTAGAATTGGAAACAGCCCTCCTACAACTGAGGGTGTATCTGCAGGGATATTCAATAGCAGTGAGGATATAGGTTTCAACTCTAGTCTGCTTGAAGATACTACCGTAAGCATAGATGTAAATGCGACAGATAATGATGGAGATTCACTTACTTATCTTCAAGTTAGTATAGACCCTGAGGCAACATTTTGTACGAGAGATGTCGGAGGCAGTACAACAGGACTCTACACTTGTGCGCCTGAACAGTCAGACCTAACTAACAATGCAATAACACTTTACAATGTAACTTTCACAGTTACGGATGGTCAGAACGTTGGTGGCCGTACTGTAAGCATTAGAGTAATTCCTTCCAACGACGCACCTCAGGTTTCTGTTTCCAATCAAACCACGTTTGCCAACACTAGTAAAAACTACACCTTTTCAGTATCTGATGAGGAGAATCAGAGAATGATTCTTGCTTTGATATTCAACAGCAGTAACTCTGAGATTCAAAACACCATGTCCATTCAGGGACTTAACTCAGATAATTCATCTGTAAGTATCTACTATGATGCAAACCTCAGAGATGTTAACGATGTTGGAGTCTGGCCAATCTGGGTTAACGTAACAGACACTGAAAGCAGTAGTAATGTATCGCTGTACTACTTCAACATTTCAGCCGTCGGAACAAAACCTTACTTTGTGAACATATCCCCTCACTATCCAGTATACAACCTGACAGAGGATGTTAATTTCATAATCAACATTACGGCTAATGACACTGATGTAAACCAAACTATTGGTTTCTACACGAGCCCACAGGACAGGTTCAATGTGACTGTTCTTGATAACACAACAAACACGAGTTTTGCGAGAGCATACATCAACTGGACACCTGATAATGACGACGTTGGCATCTATACAGTTACTCTGTACATAGTTGACCAAGAGGGTTTGACAAACAGCACAACTTTGAATTTCAATGTCACTAATGTTAACGACGTACCAGAGATATTTGAAAACAGCACGTATCCTGAGAACACCCAAGGTAACGCGAATGCTAGTAATCTAACGGCATATTCTAACACTCCTTTCGCATTCAGAATCAATGCTACTGACATTGATGTAGGGGATTCTCTGACTTACGCAAGTAACTCATCTCTGTTCACAATTAATGATACGACAGGACTAATAAGTTTCACGCCATCTGACCAGAATGTTTCAGGAACTCCTTATAGTATTAATGTGACTGTAACTGATGGTGAGGGCGCTACGGCTAACAGAACAATTATGTTGTGGGTGTTGGCAAACACTGCGCCAAGGTTTGATTTTATACCTCCTTACACAATAAACAAGACTGCTGACTTCTTGTTCTTCTACAACCTGTCAAACAGAACTCTTGATAATGAGGGCTCGGTTGTAAATTTCACAATACTATTCAATAGCACCAGTCTATACAACTTTGATTATAACACCACGACAGGTCTGATTAACTTCACGCCAAATAAATCGCAGGTTGGAAACTATTCATTCACTTTGAGGATTGCAGACAACAACGGCGCTACCAACTCAACTCTATTCAACGTATCAATAAACAACTCTCCAGTCGCTCCGATATGGAGGTCTTTCTTGTTCAACTCTTCAACATTTGTTGAGACTAAGACATTAACATATCAGATGTCTGCGAGAGATGATGATCTGTTCGTGCCAATAATAACTGAGAGACTGATTTTCACAACTAACCTATCTCTTCCCTACTCGCTCACAAATAATATCAGCACAAACAATGTTTCCAGTGTATACCTTTCTATAACTCCGCCTGAAGGTTCGCAAGGAAATTACTCAGTCTGGTTTAATGTGACTGATATTTACAACAACACTGACACGGAAATTATTAAATTTGAAGTTTTTGATAATGTACTTCCTCCTAACATAACAAATATCACTCCTTTTGGAAAATCGCCTGGCTACTTTATTAACGAGACCTATAACAGGACAGCCTTCTTTTTGCAGAATAGAACCAACATAACATTCTCTGAAGGAAGAAATGTGACATTTGGAGTTATAGTTAATGATTCAAGACCTCTTAACTACACATGGAAGCTTGATGGAACAAGAATTAACGGAACTGATGGAGGATACGAGAGTGTTTACATCAAGAACACCTCTTACGAGTTCGATTATTTCAGTTCCGGATTCCATGTTCTTGAACTGAACGTTTCAAACGACAGATACGAACACAGTTTATTCCGCTGGAACATAACTGTTGCTAATGTCAACAGAGCGCCAATACAGATAGAAGCTCTAAGTAATATCACGGTTGACTTGGCATACACTGACGACTGGTACTTTATCAGGGGTACAACAACCAGGTTTATAGACCCTGATGATGACGACAACGGAAACAGCGTTGTGTTCAATGGAACAGGATACGATGTCGGCGAAGAAAACACTCTGAACTTCTCAATGATTGACAGTTGTCCTTTCGCTTCGGTCAGCATAACAGGTCCTAACATAACAGTGGTTGGTTTAGATGAAGGTGTGTGTTACGTGAGGTTTAATGCCACTGATGGTTTCACATCAATAACGAGCAATAACATATCAATTAACGTGACCAATGTCACTGAAGGTGCTGCTGAGACACAGACAACAGTCAGTACCGGAGGAGGTGGGGGTCAATCAAGCAGAAACAACTACATTCCAATATTGAAACAGGATGTGAAACCGCAAGCCTTCAGTCTTATAGCTCCAAAGATGGTTACGGTTTATGAGAATAATAGCTTGAATATTCCAATAATCATAAACAACACGTGGTCATCTTCGCTTAATCTTGTTCAGATAGATGTAGAGGCTAATGAGAGCGGGGTTGAAGTTTCTCTTGACCAGGATTTCTTTGAAGAGATACCTGCAAATCAGTCAAGGGAGATAACGCTGTCTGTAAGAAACTATAGGCTGGGTGAGAATTACGAGATTAAGATAACTGGAAACGTTTCCGACCCTGAATATGATGATGACGCGATTATTATTTTGAGCAGTATAGAACAGGCAAGCGAAGGAGACCAAGTAAATGTAAAAGTAACCTTCGCAAATGACCTGCTCAACAGCAACCCTGAGTGTCAGGAGTTAAACGAAGTACTGAACCAGGCAAAAGAACAACTGGCTGGGGGAAATGTTGACCAGGCAAGACTGCTGGTTGACAATGTTGTTATGGGCTGTAAGTATCTTGTTCAAACAAAGCAGAGGGTTGAAGAACAGCCTTACAGGGTAAACCCTGTAATTGACCTGGAGAACGTGACTTGGCTCACAGTGATGTTTAGTCTTCTAGCGTTCGTGGTAATCTTGAGTGTAGCTATGTTAATATATTACCATTACACAAGGTCTAAGGAGGAGGACATATGAATAGACTGATTATACTTGTACTGTTATTGATTCCAATTGCACTAGCTCTTCCAACACTTCCTGAGCCTCCCCTTACTGGTAACGATACAACTATAGAAGATGTGTTTGTATTCATGGATTTTGATAACTACACTATGAGTCCTTTTGATGTTGTGTTTGGTCATACCAGTAATGAAACTTACGGATATTGTGCTCTTATGATAGGCACCGATTTCATTCACACAGGATTGTACAACCTAAGCCCTGAAGAGACAGTCACAGTTACAGTTGATAAGGCGCCTGGTAATTATATTCTTACAGGTATGTGCGCACAAAATCCAACTTTAAACCCCTTTATTTCACAGGACAGGGCATTTACGGTTTACTCGGATGTTATGCTCAATATCACTAAACCATTAAACAGTGCTGAACTCTCAAATAAAGATGTTGTTGTGGTTTTGAATCATACAGCAACAGGCCTAAGGGTCTGCAATGTAACTTTAACTGATGACCCTGCTTCTACTTTTTATGACTCAAAAGAGTTCAACCTCTTGGGAGGGTCAAGGAAAATAGTGACTTTTAACAGCCTCCCTGATGATGATTATATGTTAAGGGCGTGGTGTTCATTATCTGACTTTACAGGTTCGTTCAACAGCACAAAAGTGAAATTTAGTGTTGATAACACAACAAACTCGGGCTCGTCAGGCGGAGACTATGCTGTTGTGCTAATGGACCCTGATGAGGACACTCTCTACGACTCGGATGTTTACATAAGGTATTTCCATAACTTTACTTCGCGGGCAGACTGTAACCTGAGTATTGATGGGGTTAGAAATAAAACAGAGGATAACCTATTGTACAATGTTTTAAAATCCTACACGATAGATATGGCTCAAGGAGATTATAAATTAAATATCACTTGTGAGAACTCCACATTTTCTGCATTTCTAATTTACGAGTTTGAAGTTGACCTGAATGAAACAACAAACTCAACAAACTCAACTAACACAACAGGTCCCGTAATTTCTTTGGTGGGTTATACTGTTGTGAAACCAAACGTGACAGAAGGCGACCCAGTAATTGTTGCGGGTGCTCAGTTCACCCCCGGAGATTTGGTTAAGGTCTGGGTTACTGGCGGAGGGAAGAGTTACACTAACACTTCAACAATAAGTAGCACAGGAACATTTGCAATAACCTACAACGATGCTCTTGCACCTGCAAACTACAACGTAATAGCAAGAAACCAGAACGACAGTACTGAGTTTGCATCCATGAGTTTTATTGTGGTGGAAGATACTGTGACTACATCAGGTTCTAATAATAACACGAACAACAATTCGGGCTCTTGGACTAAGAAAAACGACTCTTCAGGGGGTTCAAATCTTGGTTCAGGTTCTGGTGGTTCCGGTGACACAAACTTCCCAACAGGGGGTTCGGACCCTTTCATTGAGGAACCAAACATTGTTGATGATGAATTTGATGATGGCGGAAGTGGTTGGCTGATCTGGGTCTTGATACCTTTCATAGCTTTCCTGGTTGTAGTTGGAGGTCTGCTTGGTTTCCTTGTGTACAGAGGTGATTTGGATATTTCATCAATGGATGCATTCCAATCAAGCTTTGAGAACCTGATTGGAAGTTCCACAGGTGTAGGAGCTACACCCACAGTTATGCTTGATTCCAGCGAAGCAAACACGATTAAAAACTTCGTAAACGCAGAAAGAGAGAAAGGGTTTGATGATTTAACGATACGAAGTTCCTTGCTCGCAAGAGGATGGGACAAATCACATGTTGACAAAGTCTTTGATGACTTATACAAAGGTGCTCAATGAGAAACGAATGGTATATAGTAGGTGTTGTTGCACTGATAGCAGTAGTTAGTTTGGTTTTAGTAGGACCCTTGCCAAATCTTAGTAAGGTAAATCTACAAGGTCAAGCAACACTTCCCTGTCCTGAAATTGAAATCGATGAGAATTTCTGTAGGTATGGAACGGTATATTATGAGGCTAATATTTATGGTTGTTCGGTGCCAATATGTAAGTACTCTACACAGCTTGAGGTTTTTAGGAGTAGAATTTTTCAAATATTAGGGTCTGATAGTACAGACGAGTCTGAAGAAGAGACTGTTACAGATGACTTTGCTGATGACGCTACAGACGATACGGACGACTCAGATGTGGGTGATAATACTGAAGAAGAAACAACTAATGTTGTCAGTGACTACGCACTCACAAAGTATGATATGATATTAGCAGAAGAACGATTTAGAGAGAGAACGGCGGACAAAACAAACAGTCCTCACGCACCGAATGGTCAGCATTTTTTCTTTGATGAAAAATCTTCAACACTTTATGTTGATGATCACATAGGAGTATATGCTTTAGACCTTGATGGTCTGGAGGCATCTGATTATCGCGCTAAGATTGAGTTTTTAACTACACATGAAGGTACTAGCGGCTATTCTAGAGAACGTGATGATGTTGTCCTACAAGAAAAGATATGGTATGGCGGAGACCAAGGTGGTTGGGAAGGTGGCAGGGCCTCTAAGACTTATGTTGGAGGCACTGATGAAGTAATAATTACTGCCAGTAGAGGCACGAGCAGACCTGGGGTCATGATTGTAGTGAAGGACAAAGGAGACCGCTTCTTTGTTGAGGGGGAGGCAATACCAAAGGGTCGATTTTTAGGTTCTAGTCGCCTAGATGATGTTAATGATGTGTTGATTCGAGAAGATGGGGCGCCATCTATTGTAGGCTCAGGTATCCCTGGTATTGATGACCAGATATATCATATTTTCTCAACCCCTGACAAACGCTATGCACTATCTTTTGGTGGCGTTAAAAGAGACACTATTGCTGATTTCAATATTGATAGAGCGCGCATACTCGACATTACAGAAATGGATAATCCGATTGACTTGGGGAGATTGGCAAAATACGATGTGCTGTATGATATAGTAGAGCAGGCCTTGATTTATGATTGTGAAACAAGCAGAAATCATGTTACAATGTGTGTTGGTGGCTGGGGGCGCGACGGATTCTTCCACGGTTTCGACGAAAACAGAATCTTTGTGCTTGTAAAAGATGGTGAACATATCGTGTATGATTATTCTGATATAATGAATATTGTTGAGCTTGACCGTTATACTAATCCTGAAGGACTCTCTTTCGTAGGTGGCCTCAACGGACTGGTCTCACATGGTGGTTCTATGTATCCTTCAGGAACAGTCATGGATGATAGCATTTATTATGTTCTTCCTGCTCAAGATTATTCAATCTCAAGGGAGGGTGTTCAAAGATATGGGATAGTATCGCAGTATTATAATCCTGACACAACCCCTGCTGAGTTGTTAGCAGGTTCTGTTGATGTATCTCCATTACGAGAACAGATAGGTGAAGGAATTCACATTTATCGTCACAAGTTCGGCAACGATGACTGGGAACAAGTGGTGGAAGCTTCCTATGAGTTTGCACAACTCTATGATGGAAAAGTTTTCTTTTACGGTAGGAAAGCTCCTATCTATAATTTAGACGACCCTACATACTTTGCCATCTACGACATTGAATCAAAAGCGTGGTTGTTAGAAGAAGAGGTTCCTTTAGACCCTTCACGCAATTATAACCTATGCATAAAGCTTGGATATGGATACCAATCTTCATTTCCTGTTACGAAGAAAGGAGAAAAATACTATGCCTACCTCCGTTTTGGCAACAGATGCGCTATAGGCCATCCCAGAGCTCCAAGTAACTATTTAATAGGCTACGAGTTTGGTCCCTGTGAGGGAAGCGCCTGCTCAGAAGCGCCTGAGGTTGGGAACAACCTTTGTATACCTGATTGTTCAGAAGCAACCACTTGTGGCGACCCAAATGGTTGTGGCGGGGGATGCTCTGTTCAGGATTGCTCTGGAAAGTTGGTTTGTATGGAATGGTGGCGCGACCTTGACTCTTGGCCATCTTGCGTTTGCCCAAACGGTCCGAGTTATCTTTGCTCTTGATAAAGCATAGATGTGAAGCTTGGAATAGTATAGTAGGATTATGAGTTTTGGGGTGAGACTTTCCTTGTTTTTTATTTTTTAATCATGGCAGACCTGTTGAGAATGTCTTGGTAGGTCTGGTCAACTAAAGGGAAGAACTTTTGCTTAAGGTCGTCCTCTAAAGTTCCGTACTCTTGTAGCAATGCATTGTATGATGTCTTGGCTTTTTTTAGGCTGTGTTGGTCTAATGCAACATAACATTTCTCAACAAGAATATTCATTCTGATATTCATCGCGTCAGTACTCTCAATAACGGGGAGTTCAGAGATTATCACGTCAGGGGTATCCTCTTCATTGATAAATAGGTGTTTTAACCAAGTGAGAACCCCTTTCTTTTTTGTGTGAGTGCGAACTAGCTGGTTAACAACCTGTTTGAAAACATCCAGCAACTCAACCAACTCATCATGTTTGTAGTGGACATTTGCGTACTCTATAGAACTGATTTTTTCCAAAATTAAATCCAGCATTTTTCGTGTACTGCTTGAAATGTAAACCTCTCGAAGCTCTTTCTTCAGCTCTGTGATTGTGAACTGGTACCTTTTCTCTAAAAATTCCTGGAAAAACCATCTTATGATGTTGTAAACATCGTGTGTTTCAATTATGGCTTTTTTCCGTAAGAACTCTGCCTTTCTGTTGGCATCTCTCTTAAGTTTGGCAAGCCTTCTTCTTCTCTCCTGCTCCTGCGCAAGAAGGCTTATTCTATCCTTAAGCTCACCTCCTTTCTTTTCCATTAATTGTTTCTCGAGGAGAGAGTATTTAAAAGTTATCTGCCACGGCGATACTTTCTACTTGGGTCCTTTACTGGACGTCCGTGTCCTTTAACTTTAAAGTCTGTGTCGAAGAGGATTCTCTGTTTCTGATTGCCTCCTCCCAGTACAACTGGGCAGACAACATACTTGCCTTGGTTTTCGCCTTCTCCTATTAATTCGTCAAGAACCCGGTGTGGCAAGAAACTCAGTTTGGTTGTCAAACGGTCGTGTTTCTCTTCGTTGAGAGACCAAACTTTTGGTATGTTCCATCCCAGAAGATTATGAACAACAAAATCACGGGAAAACTCGCTTCTATTGACCCATTCTCTGCCGTCTTCCGTTTCGTGAATGGGGTGTTCGTTTGATAATGAGACCAATCCGTCAGGAGCATGTAGGGTGTATCCTTTTGTCTTTGAGTGGTAGACTGCATCATTGATTCCTCTGGAACAGACAAAAGGTCCGTGTTCTGAGCTTCCACCAAACGCGTATCCGCTTCGAATCTTCCATAAGGGGTTTTCAGCGTTTCTAAGGTTCGGGAATGCCACTTTGTAAAATGAATCATCGTCGTCCCCCCACTTGTAGTAAACGGCACAATCGCGCGTTAGTTGAGGTTTTCTGGCAACAGAAAACTCTTCGTCCTCTTCAAGTTCAGGATTTTCGTCGAGTAGAACCCTTAGGTACATTGCCTCGCCCAAGCTCTGCAGGTACCATCCGTTTCCAGGTCCTGCGTGGTATGCGTGGTACATCATATCTTGAATATTTTTCTTTCCAAGGTCTCGACCATAAACGATGTTTTCAACACTTTCAGGAACACCGTGGTACCCTACTCTAAGTTCTACTCTTGTGATGCGGTTAATTTCCATGTTAATCCTAAGAAATGCCATCTTATATTGTTTTTGTTTGTTATCATTTTAAAGTGGAACTAAAAGGTTTATAAGTCCGCTCGACGACAGAATGGTTGGTGGCGTCGCAAAGCTCTGTTAGGGACGAGGGTTTCCAGCAGTTACAGAACGAGGAGTTCCAGAAAAAGATTCGTGTCTTTCAGGAACAGTTCTTACGTGCAAAGAAAGAGATGCAGAAACTGGTCATCGGCCAGGACACTGTTATTGAGTCTCTACTCGAGGCGTTAGTCTCTAACGGCCACGTTTTAGTCGAGGGAGTTCCTGGCCTCGGAAAAACTTTGGTTATCAGAACCCTTGCGAGAGTGACAGGCTGTCAGTTCAGCAGAATTCAGTTTACACCTGACCTTCTACCAACAGATATTGTTGGAATCACAACTTATGAAGAAGGAAAAGGGTTCTTCACAATCAAAGGGCCTGTTTTCAGTAACTTTGTTTTAGCAGACGAGATTAACAGAAGCCCTCCTAAAGTACAGTCTGCGCTTCTGGAATCAATGCAGGAGCACCAAGCAACAATCGGTAAAGAGACTTTTCAGTTGCCACAACCCTTCTTTGTTATGGCCACACAGAACCCTGTGGAGCAGTTGGGAACTTACAAACTTCCTGAAGCTCAGGTCGACCGTTTCTTATTCAAAATTTTAATAGATTACCCTACTTTTGAAGAGGAGGTTTCCATCCTGAAAACAAACATTACCACTCATGAATTTTCTGATTTTGAACTAACTCCTATTCTTAGCCAGATGGATATTATTGATGCTCAGAAGTTTGTCAAGCAAATCTATTCAAACCACAAAATTGAAAGGTATATTGTCAGAGTAGTTGATGCCACAAGGAATCCTGACAAGTACAATCTAGAGCATGCAAAGTACATTTCATTCGGTGCTTCACCTAGAAGCAGTATTTCGATTTATATTTCGGCCAAGGCACACGCTTTGCTGAGGGGGAGGGGGTATGTGATTCCTGATGACGTGAAAGATGTTGCTTATAATGTCCTCAGACACAGAATTGCACTTAACTTTGAAGGAGAGGCTGAGGAAATAAAACCTGAAGCCATCATCAAAGAGATCCTCGAAAAGGTCCCCATACTATGAAAATCAAGAAACTAGACCTCGACCTTATCCAGCAGATAAAAGGGAAAGAGGTTCGCGCAAAGAGAAGAGTTCTTTCCAGAACCCTTGAGGGAAGCTGGACCACGATGCTTAAAGGCCGTGGAATGGAGTTTGCGGGTTTCCGAAAGTACACTTATGGGGATGATGCCAGTAAGATAGACTGGGGTGCATCCCTCAGGGCAAAAGAGACTCTCATCAGAGAGTTCGAAGAGTTCAGAAGCGTAAATGTGGTATTCCTTCTCGATGTAAGTGATTCTATGCTTTTTACTAGTCAGAAAAAACTCAAGGCTGAGTACGGTGCCGAATTGACCTTTAACCTTGGAACTGCAATCCTGGACAATGGAGATGCTGTTGGTTACATGATGTTTGCGAATGAGGTTTTAGCAAGGGAAATGCCTGGAATTGGAAAAGAGATAACGTATAGCATGGTTAATGCTTTCAGTAATCCTAAAAATTACGGAGGAAGAAAGGACTTCAAAAATGTGGTTAACATTCTAAACGCCATGATGAAACAGAGAGCGCTGATAGTTGTGGTCAGTGATTTTGTTGGGTTGGATGAAGGCTGGGAAAGATATGTGAGAATGCTTGCAGAAAAATATGACTTGATAGGGATAATGTTGAGAGACCCCCGAGATAACATTATGCCCTACATTGGAAGTCAGTTTGTTGTTGAAGACCCCTCAACAGATGATAAGATATTTATCGATACAAAAAAACTTTCGAAGATATACAAAAAATACGCGGATGAAGAAGAGGCGCATGTTAAAGCAGTATTTTCAGCAGCAAAGGCAGGATTTATTAGTCTAAAAACAGATGCTGATTTAATTGAACCAATACTTTACTATTTCAGGCAAAGAACGGCGATAATGAAGGGATAGCATGGTAAGTATAACGTTCGCAAACCCCGAATACCTATGGTTCCTTCTGGTTTTACCTCTGCTTTACGCCACTCATTTCTTTATGATTAGGCATGCAAAGCGAAGAGCTATGAAGTTTGCGAACTTTGCTGTAATCAAACGCGCAACAGGGCAAAAACTCATTACGAAAAACTACACTATCCTGTTTATCAGGATGATTATAATATTATTTACTGTTTTTGCGGTTGCAGGAACAACATTCTTGTATGAAGGAATGACTAATGAGAACGCTTACGTAATAGCTCTTGACACGAGTAGCAGTATGACTGCACAGGATGTTCCGCCTTCAAGATTAGAGGCTGCTAAACTGCACGCGGGGGAGTTCATAACACAATTAGATTCTCACGCTGACGTGGGTTTGATATCTTTTTCAGGTGTTAATTTCATAGAACAACCCCTTACTAAAGACAAAGATGAACTGAAAAAATCCTTGCAGTTAATAGAGACTACTGCTTCAGGAACCGACATACCTGGTGCGATAATCACAGGAACGAACCTTCTGGCAAACACGGACAAAGGGCGCGCTATAATTCTGATAACTGACGGAAGCAACACGATTGAAAGCTTCCAGAGCAGGAGCGTACAGCGCGCAACGGATTATGCTAAGAGAAACAGGGTTAAGGTTTACACAATAGGGGTGGGTTCCGATATGGATTCCCCTGTTGGTTATCTGCCTATAATCTACAATGTTACTGCTGATTACAACAGCGCCAATCTGAGGGGTGTCGCAAACGCAACAGGAGGACAGCACTACGATGCTATTGATAATGCGCAGATTCAGGAAGCGTACGCAACAATAAGAGCGACAGACCGAAAGAGTGTTTTGAGTTTTGAACTCACAGGTGGATTGATGCTTTTGGCCCTGATGTTTATAATGATTGAATGGGGCCTGATAAACACAAGGTTCAGGAGCCTGCCCTAATTTTGCTGGTTCTCCTTGGCTCGTTTCGCTAGGTCGCTACTTGACTGGACCTTTCCCCCAAAACCAACATTGAAAGCCATCTCTATGCCCAGTTTGTTGCAAACATCGTACTCAGGCACATTACCTTCCTTTCTGTCTCCGCCATTTGCGAAGATATCGGGCTTAAGTTCTTCTAACTCCTGACATACGGACATATCATCAGGGTTCTCAGGATGATTAGTAAGAACAACTTCGTCAACACATCTTAAGGCTTCAAGAACCTCTTTACGCTCGTCCTGAGGCATAAACACAAACCCTTTCTTGGCTATCAGCCAGTTGTCGTTGTTAACTATAACCACGAGCCTTTCGCCAAGAGCCTTCGCTTCGTTGATTAACCTGACGTGACCTATGTGTATAGGATCAAATCCTCCGGAAACCGCTACTGTTTTTACCATAATAGAAAGAAAAAAAAGAGAAATAAAAAAGTTTGTGGATTTTACTTCCTCTTAAGCAACCAAACAGCTGTGAATAGCGTTGCCAGAATCAGCAAAGCTAGGCCTAGCCATGCTCCTGTTCCGAATCCGCCACCGGTAACTGCACCAGTGATCTGGTTTGGCTCTGGCTCTGGTTCAGGCTCGGACTGTGGTTCGTTCTGTTCAAGATCTTCACCATTGCCTCCAGTTGCCTGTTCCTGTCCGGAACCTCCAGACTGCTCATCACCCTCATCAGGTAGGAAGTCATTCTGAGATGTTCCTTCCTGAGGTTCTGACTGAGTACTAAGTGGTTCGAAGAAGTTGCCTCCTCCACCGCCACCGCCGCTACGAGCGAGTGAGACTGCAATTGTGTTTACAGTCACACTATCAGTAACCGTTACTCCGCATGCGTTTGTGTGCTCTGCTGTGTAAACAACAGTTCCATCGTTGTTTGGCGATGAAACGCTCATTACCCAGCCTATTCCTGTGACTACAGGTGCTGTTACAGTTCCAATAGTCACTGTTTCACTGCTCACATCAGCGAGAGGGTCGTTGCTTAATTCGAGTGTACCTGCGACTGTCACAGCAGCACCTCCTGAAACAGGGTTTGGTGTTGCGCTAACAATCTCAAGGTCATATCCTTGATACTGGTTTACTCCGTTCTTGGCGAATGAGCTACCAGTATTACCTGCTCTGTCGTCAGCAACAAACTCGATATCGTAGAAGACGTCGAAGAAGCTGTCAACAAGGAAATCGCCCGCTGGTCCTTCCCAGGTTCCACTCATGTGTGTTCCTGAAGTTAATTCCATTGGAACAATCTCGACAGGTACGTCAAGGGGTCTTGAATTTTCACACTCGTTTACGAAATCACAAACAAGCTCGTCCTCTTCAACCTCTGAACACTCATTCTGGTTTTCAAGAATAAGTCCTGAAACAGTTGTGCCCTGTCCGTTGTCACCATTAACCTCTAGTGAGAGTTTAGTGACCTCGACAGTGTTTCCTGCTTCGAGCAGGAGTGGCACCTGGTTTGG
This sequence comes from uncultured Methanosarcinales archaeon, assembly GCA_964589765.1. Lineage (GTDB taxonomy): Archaea > Nanobdellota > Nanobdellia > Woesearchaeales > UBA525 > UBA525. The sequence continues at coordinate 9,242 of CAZPUM010000005.1, read as the reverse complement.
TGGAATTGCATTGTTATAATCTTCGTAGCAACCGTAAAACTCCCAGTTCATACCAAGGTCAAGTTGTGTCTGGCCACTTGGGTGGCTTTGACTGCTTCCGCCTTGATATACACAGGTGATGTCCGTACTCTCTGTCTCGAAGTAGAACTTCGCCCAGTGGTTTCCAGCATTACCTTCCGCTACTGGAATTGTTTCAGGCACATCAAACCTTACGGGCTCACAGAACTCCATCTCTGAGAATTCCCATGTGCTTGGGTTATACGACTTGCTTGAAGGTACAGGGATTGTATCACTGCACTCCACACATTCGCCCGGGCACTCGCCTGCTGGGTTGAGTGTTGCCTCAATTTCTGTAGCATCTTGTGGTACATTGTCTACTTTAGTTGCTCCGTTGTCAATATGTAGCCAGATATAGTTTGTTGTGAACTCATCTCCCGGCTCAAGTTCGACATCAGGTGTTCCACTTGGGAAGGCTGTGTCGATGTTGTACCAACACCCAATGAACTTGTTGTACTCTAATCCGAGTGCAACCTGTTCGCCTGTTGGCTTGCTTTGACTGCTTCCGCCTTGGTATACACAGGTCACAGTGTCCTCTCCCTCATGGTACATGAGTCGGGCTCTGTGATTTCCTGAGTTACCCTCAGTAACGGTCAGTGCGTCTGGTAGCTCCCATGTGCTTTCGGTACAGAAGAAGTACTCTCCATCAAACCATGTGCTTGGTCCATACTCTTTCCTTGCAGTAAGAGTTGCCTCTTCTCCACAGGGTAGACAGATATTGTCCAGACACTGGTAAGCTGTCAAATGTGCTTCAACGCTTCCAACTCCGGATAGTTCATCTGATACATCCGCAGAGATTAGGTTTTCCCATCCAAGAAGGAATTCGCTGGGTAGTGTGAACGAATCAATAATTGGTTCTGTGTTATCAATTATTGGGTCGATGGTCACGCTAGCTACGTTTCCTGCAAAGTCCTCAGCAACAACTGTCAAGTCATATGCGCCATCTGGGGTACATCCGCTTTCAGTGTCGAAATTGGTAATTTGCCAGACTTCTTGTGCAATCTCTGTTGCGAATCCTAGGTTGCAAGTAGGTTCCTCCTCTCCCTTGAGGGTGAGGATGAACTCAACACTTTTCACAACTCCATTGTCAGACACGTTTGCAGAGAAATTAACAAGTCCGCTTACGTTGTCATTTTCATTGGGTGTGATGGACATCACATCAATCACAGGGTGCATTTCATCAAATCCAATAATGACAGGGTCGCACTCTGGGTTTCCAAAGCTTGGCTGTCCGCAGATTTCGATGTCGAACTCGTCGGCTTCACCCGGTCTGGTTGGATCAAACAGGTCTAGGTCTAGCCATACATCGCATGAGTACTCGCTCTCGATATCGAAAGCCTGGTAGATGCTTGAGTACAACTGCTCATTCAGATATGTTCTGATTTCACACCTGTTTCCGTCCCACTCAGTCTCACTTCCTAGTATTCCCATAAGGTTAACGTCCATGTTGTTGGTCCAATATATTCCATCAGCATAGTTGTTGTAATCTGGGTCCACAGGAACTGTGGTAACTCCAAATAGTGGCCATGGGTTTGCTAGGTCATCTATAATAAGTCCGAATCTGTTGCTCCTGACTTTATCGTTTGTTTCACAGTTGTGTGCTACAAGTTTAGTCACATAGTGACCTTCCATAGGGGGGAATCTTACGTTCCTGTTAGAGAAGGTCCTGGTTTCGTGTCCAGTTAGTGAGTAGCACTCGCCATCTGCAAACTCTTTCGAGATGTCCTCTTCGTTGTCGCTTCTTACTTGAACAAGCTCAAACCAGTATTCACCAGATTCTTCGGCTGTAAATGTCCAGCTTATCTTTCTAACGAATGAGGATAATGGGTTCCATACCTCAAAGGTTTGTGTGTCCAGGATATTAAAGCCCAATATCTGCTCCTCAATCCATATGAGGAGCAGGTCATCAAATAGTGCACTTACAGTGTAGAATGGGTCCACTCCTTCAAATACAACAACTACGTTGTACTTTTCAGGTCCGAACTCTTCACCTGTTAGGTCTATGCCTTTTCCATTTAGGCCGTGGAATGCGTAGGTATTCTCAAGCCCTGGTAACCAGTTGAAATTTTCCACAACACTAACAGAGTCAGTGTAAACATACCCGTTTTGTAGTGGTTCATCAACTCCTATTATATAGACCGTGGCTCCTGTTGCGCCTTCTGGTGCTTCGCCCCAGACCCACAACTCATTCATATTATCGTTTGTAATATGGAACAGGTTGATGGTTCCGTGGTTCATCTCTTCAAGAAGCTCTTCAACATCATCCATTCTCTCTTCGAGGTCGGCAACTCTGTCCATGAGCTCTTCAATCTGTTCTTGCTGGTCTGTTGCGTTCTGCCACAATAATAGCAGTTCAGCGTTTATCAAATCAAGCTCATCCCAAACCTCTGTTAGGTTGGCATCAATCTCTGCCAGCCACTGTGCATGCTCCTCAACAGTAAAGTTGACATCGTTTAGTCTTCCTTCAATCTCGAGAATCCATGTCTCATGGTCATTCAGCCATGCGCCCAGCCACAAGATGTATAGGTCGTCGAATAGAGCGCCTACATCGTATCCCGACATCCAGACATCTCCGGTCATGTAGAACTTGACCTGTACCTGGTACTTGATTGGGGCGTATGTGCTAATCTCTTCGAAGAAAACTTCGTACGAGTTTTCGTTGCTCTGTAAAGGTCCGACAGGAACTGTGATTGTGTCGACTATGTTCTTGTCGATATCTCTTAGGTTTACAACAGCATACTCTGCTCCCTGAGGTGCCTCTCCCCAAACACGGAGTGTGTCAGGCATCCAATCGCTTTCAGGGCTAAAGTGGTGCAGATTAATGGTTCCGTGATTCATGCTCAATACCATTGACCATAGCGCATCCACTTGTGCCTGTACGTTGGATACTTCGGTGTCTAGTGCGCTGATTGCATCCCAGATGTCAATAACTTCATTCTGAAGATCTGTAACATCCCCTTCAATCAAATCGATTGCATCCTCTATGCTATCGAGCTGGTCGGCGATATCTCGCAGTGCGAGTCCTGTGAACAACGCAGTTGTCCACCTTCCGACCTGCGCATCATCAGCATCCATGTATTTTACCTTGATGGTGTACTCCTTCAAGTCCCATCCGCTGACGTCCCAATCGTAGTTTAGGTTGCCGTCAGCTTCAGGCGTTAAACCGGTTACTGAGTAAGCTTGTGTATCATCTGTTGCATCGTACGCGTATAGAGTTGCATGAACTGCGCCTGCTGGGAAGTATAACTTGGCCCTCAAGCGGTTATCTTCAGCATCCCAAACGAGATCAAGGTCTCCATGCTGGAGCTGTAGCCATGCGAATTCTCCGCCGACTGCGCGTGGTTCAACCTCTTCGCAGGCAACGATTGTTTCAACATCACAATAGACACTTACATCATCAATCCATGCTGTCTCAACAGCGCCTCTCCACTGCTCTGCCTCAATCATGATTCGCATATCAGTATCATAATATGCTGGAGGAATCAGAGCCTCAAGAGTTCTTGTCTCTTCAGCGGCATTTGAGTTAAACTCGCTGTCTGAAACTGGGCAGAATACCTGTACTCTGCTGCTCCATGTGCTTCCCCCGTCGTTAGAGAATCTGTAGTAAATGCAGTCGTTTGTTTCCAGGTTGCCTGTCAACTTGACATGGTCAAGTTTAAAGTAGGCTGTACCGGGCAGACAAACGCTTGTATCAAGGTCGTTGACAGTCTCTACTGAGAATGCTGTGCCTTGACGTGCAGAATCGTCGACTCGCATGCATGAACCTGATGCACAGTTTGCACTTGTTTCATATGAGATTCCATTCTCAGAAACTGCAAATCCTGTCCATTCGTTAGCGTTTTCCAAGTCATCAGTCCACTGTGTTTCTTCCACAGGTACTGGGCAACCCGCACCGCCACAATCAGCTACATCGTAGAACTGAGCGGTCAGATAATAGACTTCTGCATTCCATGCAGTTGGGTCCATTGTTGCCATAAACTCGGGGTCGCTTCCGTCACTTACAGGGACGCATGCGCTTTTGGTGTTAGAATAACCTGCAAATTGCACTCTTGTGCTCACTGCGGTGTCTGGTGCGTAACCCTGAACTAAAAGCTCTTCAGCTCCGGAGTCATATGCATATTCAACACTCACATCTGCGAGAACGGGGAGTGCAAACAGCAGAAATACCAATGCTATTGCTATTCTTTTCAATTTAGTCCCCCCAAACGTGTATATCACGCTATGGTCGTGGGATTAATGCGCCTTATATAAAGGTTAGTTTCTTTTTTGTCACTTTTAGCTTTTTTCTATAAGAAATCTCAGTGCGCCAGATTGATTTACCGTCGTGCCTTGGCTGGAATTGATGCAATCATTGATGCTCCAAGCGGTGCCTAAATCAACAGTGCCGTTCTCAATTTGTACTTGAACAGTGTCAAATTTAAGTTCAGTTAAAGTGAATGGTTCAAGGCCTACTATGTCAACAGTGTGTAAACCTTTAGGAATCTCTATATTGAATATTGTGCTCTCCTGGAGTCTTGTTATCAGATTGCTATCGATATAGAATGATAAGGGTCCCGCGGAATCAACAGAAATAGATATTAAAGTTTCGTCTTGTATTGTGTCCACTTTGATTGTTTCTAGACATTCTAAAGAAATGAAACCTGTCTCAACATACTGTTTCCATATTTCAGGATTCTTAATTTCATATGTGGGAGGTTGTAGGTATCCTGTACCTAGCTCTTCTCTTCTTAGTTCGGTAGCCTTATCCTTGTACTTTTCCTCCCCTCCGTAGTTCTTGCTTAGAGTCATCACATCATCAAGAGTCACTTCGTAAGCTTTTTTGTAGAAACTGTTTCTTGCCTGTTCCTCATAGAGTTTTTCTTTTAAATCCACAACATCCTCTTGTAGAGATGTGATTTTCTCATGTTGAACGAGAAGTGCTGATAAAAAAGCGATTATGATGACTGGGATAATAATCGTTACTATAAGTAGAGATTTATTTTTTACCAAAGACGCAGTTTTCCTGTTTTTTCGATTATTCATTCTTGTTGGTAAACATAGCTCTTATAAATGTATTATAGGCTAAAAAAGGTATGTGGGTACAAATTATTGGCGCTCTTTTAATATTGGTAGTTCTTGTCATAATTTTCTGGCGTTTCTGGTTCCTTAGATTACCTGACAGAAAAATCCCTAAAAAAGGGGTTGTCAGCCCAGCTTTTGGGAAAGTGATTAAGATTATCAGGTTTGAAAAAGGTGAGCCTTTGGATATTCACAAAGGACTTCTGGGTTCTGTTAAAACAATAACAAAAGATGTTTCAAAATCAGGTTATGTGGTTGTAATAATGCTTAATGTTTCAGATGTTCATTATCAAAGAGCGCCTGACAGGGCAACATTACTATCCCAAAAACACACAAGGGGTAAATTCAGAAACGCAGTTTTCGGCTCTGGCAGTTTAGAGGCAACTTTTGAAAATGAAAAGAATGAGATGGTTTTCACAGAGGGTAGTAGACGTTTCAAAGTTGTTCAGGTTGCAGGTGTTCTTGCCAGAAGAATTGTATCCTATGTGGAGAGGGGGCAGAAAGTAAATAAAGGCGAAGTTATTGGTTTAATCAACCTTGGGAGTCAGGTTGTCATTGTGCTACCCGACTGTGAACTTCAGGTTGCTGAAGGAGAAAGGGTTGTCGATGGGGAGAGTGTGATTGCATGTTGGAAAGATTAAAGGTCGCTGATGGTTTTACTTTTCTTAGCCTGGTTTCAGGAATACTTGCTGTTCTTTCAGCTATGAATGGTCAGTTAGGCACTACTGCACTTTTGATAATCTGTTCGGCTGTCTTTGATAAACTGGATGGTTATGTGGCCAGAGCCACAGGGAAAGCAAACAAGTTTGGCATGTTTCTTGATTCTCTGATTGACCTTGTGTCTTTTGGTGCGGTGCCTGTATTCATTTCCTTTGTGATAGTTGATTTGAGTGTTTGGTTGTTGGTAGGTTCTGTTGTTTATATCTTCGCAGGGGCTTACAGGCTTGCCAGATACCAAATAGAGCATGATGTTCAGAGAAAATCATTCAAAGGAATGCCTATAACTATGAACGCAATCATTTTTCCAATAATTCTTTATGGTAGTGTTTGGTATGGAACTGACTACTTGTTGTATGTGATTACAGTATTCTTCTTTGTTTCTGGTTATCTGATGGTATCCAATTGGAGGTTGCCTAATTGGTAATGAGGTTGATTATTGGTTTGGTCTTAGCTTTGCTGTTGGTTGAGATAATCAAAGTGTTTTATTTCTCTATGAAAACAAGAAGTTTCTATGTCATAAAGGCAATTCTCCTTCCAGGGGGTATGCCTTCTTTACACTCAGCACTTGTTTCCAGTCTTTTTGTTGGTGTGCTTTATTTGCAGGGCATATCAGTTATTGCGGTTGTGGCTTTCCTGTTCGGTGCCATTGTGATTTACGATTCAATGACTTTGAGAAGAGAAGTGAGTCTTCAGAAAGCTGTAATCAATAAACTTCATTTGAAAGTTGAGAAAAGTGAGTTTAAGACAGCCCTTGAAGAAGGACATATTGGGCACTCCCCTGTTGAAGTTTTAGTTGGCGTGCTTGTTGGAATACTTAGTCAGGTGATAGTATATGTTGTCGGAATTCCTTGGTAGTCTATGGTTCTTCTTTCCAGCAGCTGTTGCGAATATGGCGCCCATATTTGCTTCTAAAATATTTGGTGAAGGAACCCCTGTTGATGGTGGTAAGAAATGGCGTGGGAAACCAATACTGGGGAGTCATAAAACGTGGCAAGGTTTTATTTGGGGCACACTACTTGGAGGCATGTTTTTTGTATTCCAACTTTGGCTTAACTCTGAGGGAATTCTTACATCTTGGGATGTTGTTGGTTATTCGAATCTGCCGATTTGGCTAGGGTTTCCGATGGCGTTTGGAGCTCTTTTTGGGGACTCTGTAAAATCTTTTTTCAAAAGAAGGTCTTCTGTAAAGCCTGGAAACAGTTGGATGCCCTGGGACCAGTTGGACTTTGTTATTGGGGCCATTCTATTCACGATTATATTTGTTAATTTGCCTCTGTATGTAGTTTTAGTTTTCTTGATAGTGTACCCTTTGCTTACTGTGGTAACAAGTCTTATCGGTTATTATTCGGGGTTAAGAAAGGACAAGTTCTAGTTTGGGATGCGTCTTGTAGGACCGCGTCTAATCCTGGTTGGTTCGCATTCGTTACTTTTGTTACATACGTAACCTGTCCTACACCCTATCTCTACAACTTTTTCAGGGGTGTTTTCACTTAGGAATCCTTCAACAGGGCTACTACACTGAATGGTCTGTGTTGTTCCACAGTGTGCTGGAGCAAGTACTAAGCTTACGTATCCCCTTCCAGGTTCATAGTACATGTCTTGAACTCCATCAGTCATTGGGCCTACGTATGGAACATTTTCGTATTGGCTTGTGCAGACCGCTTCGTAGAAATCTCCTGCGACCGCTGTGTCTGGTGCTTCCAAACTGTCCCACTTGAAGGCACAACTAATTCCTTCAGGAGGGAGTCCGTTTATTCCGGTAAAATCTCCTCTATCATCGAAATCGTTGTCGATTCCATCGTTGCAGGCTCCCTCCTTTAGTCGGGATTCCATTGTTTCAAAAGTGGTATCAATATCAACTCTGAAAGTAACAGTGTCTTGGTCGGAGTACAACTGTTGTACTGTGTAGAACTCATGGTTCCACCAATCAGGAGTTGACGAGATGTCTCCATCTCTAAGGGTGTCATAATGAATGGTATAATTGTTATTTGTGAAATGTATGCTCAGACCTCCGCTGAAATCAGGGTGTAGTGGTGGAACTGACCCATCAGGACGTCTTCCGTCCTCTCCTGTTCTGTAGCTGAATGTCAGATGGTGTCTGTCTTCAGAGCCGGGCAGAGGAATTCTGAAAACCTGAGGGAACTCAGGGTTGACTGCCTCTGTTTTTGAGACTGTTAGTTCAACATGTGGGTCGAGTAGCCATTTGTTCCATGCCCATCCTAGGTCTGATGCGTGTGGTCCATTGAACCCTCTCATCTCGTTATAACAGTCATATACAATCTCACACGCGTACCTTCCCATAATACATGATGGGTCCCCGTATTCGATGCCGAATAAGATGTTATCTGGGCTACCCTCGTTCGCATGATGCCTTCCTAGGTTGTGTCCCAGTTCGTGCATTGTAATCATCAGGTAATCTCCTAGAACCCAAGAACGGTTTCCTAATTTTCCGTTAGCCAAGGGTAGACTTGGTGTTCCGTTTAGCGTTCCCAAGCCACCGAATGGACAGTTCATGGCGGGGGGCATAAAATAAACACGGGTGTCTACGTCACTGATAGGGAAGTAACCCCATGCATCGAGGTGTTCATCGACATAATCTGCGATTTCGTGCATTAAATTGTGGGTGCACTCATCGGGCATATCGTAAGGCATCTCAAACTTGCTATACCACCATATTGGGTGTGGCCCCCACATGTTTATGTCAAGATTTCCTTTGCTGACTCTGAAATATGCGTCGTCAATAGCATCCATGTGTTCTCTTGAACGCAAAATGCTCATTGGGTTTGGTGTATCTTGGAACTCAACGACGAAGTACGCAACAGACGGTTCTCCGATACTTGGCATTGAATTATCTTGCCCTAATGTTTTGGCTTTTAGGGTTGCGCCTGATTTGAGTTGTGCGTCGGTAGGTTCTGCAAGCTCTTGGTACCCATCCTCTGTTTTTTCAACATAGACCTGTCTGCTTGTCCCATCCAGGTTGTCAATGGCAACTTCAAAGACCTGGGCGGATACTGGTGTACTCAATGCGAGGCTTGTAAGACCTATAACGGCATTTCTCAAAATATTTTTCGTCATTGTGGGGTGGAAACAGTTTCTCTCTTATAAAACTAACGGACCAGGCTTTTTAAAGCCCCGAGGAGCTTAACCATGGCAAGAGTATCTAAAGAACAGTAATCTCTGAGCCGTTTGTAAACAATTTCACGCTCCGCATCCGAAACATTTCCATAAGTGACCCTTTCATATTCAGAACTGGCAAATGCGCCATTGGCGATTTCCAAAGCATCATAAGAAAAGTCTGTGAACGCAGGAAGAACATTTTTTATTGAGGTTTTTCCATGCTGTCTTGGGTCATAAACCCAGAACTTTTTGAAAGGCTCCTCAAGATCAACTAATCTATCAGCAATACC